>NZ_CVTH01000063.1:0-141216 GCF_900005955.1 Pseudomonas sp. 8 R 14
GTAAGCGTCCGGCAGACACACCTTGACCACACCATTCTCCCCCGTGCTCCTCAAAACCACGCTCATTTGCAAGGCTTTAGTAAGCGCTTGGTTAAGTCACCGTGGTTCGGAATTCGCGCTTAGAAAACTCAATAGATAGTGAAGTGGGACGCCTCAGACCTCGGCAGATGGTGCGGATAAGATAAAGATTCGGTCGTCTTGGATTACCAGACCCATTCTCCGCGCCTTAGCTTCGGTTATCAGCGCCCATTATCAGACTGAGGAGCTTTTTAGCAGGTCAACTCCGAGCGCGAGAACGTTCGTTCAGCTACTGCCCTTATGCTGATGAGGTTGCCAGATTTGCACGGGCCCACTCCTCAGCGGTCGTGACTTGAGTCGACTGCTGCGCGTTGAAAGTGCCTGCTTTAGGCCAGGCCACGCCTCTGCCCTGGGCGAACACAGCGCGGTACTTCTTGATGTGATGCGTTGGGTCTCTCTCCAATTCTTGGAGCAAGTACGGAACAGTCCACACGTTACGTTTGAACGGGCGACCCAGTACACGTTCGAGGAGGCTCGCAACCTCTCCGTACGTCACTGTATCTCCCGAGAGGTACACAATCTGATCGCGGAAGCGAGGTTCGAAGAAAACAATTTCCGCTGTCAACGCACCAATGTCTTCTGGAGTCGTGAGCGTCACGCTGGTCTCAAGACTGCCTAGCGCGTTCACGGTATCGTTTTCGAAGTCAACCACCTCGAATACTGGCTCGAATAGAAAGCTGGTGAACATACCCGTCGAGATGATTACCCATTCAGTTTTATCCTGGGCGCGAAGCAATTCGCGTACATCAAGCTGAGCATCGAACAGATCTTGAGGACTGCCCCGACCGATTACCTCGAAGTCGACACCAAACTGCCAAGGAAAGTAGCGCTTCACACCGGACTTGAGAGCTGCTGTAGCCAGCTTCATCGGGGTTTCCCGGCCTGCAACCATGCCTGCGCAGCCTATTACGGTATCGAACCGTGCGAACACTTCAGCCAACTGATCGATTGAATTATTCACGAGATCTGCGGCCACCATCTGGATGCCAAGATCTCGAAGCTCATCGATTTCGACCTTTTTCTCGGGCACCTGAGTG
The DNA here is from genome assembly GCF_900005955.1 of Pseudomonas sp. 8 R 14. Classification (NCBI taxonomy): domain Bacteria; kingdom Pseudomonadati; phylum Pseudomonadota; class Gammaproteobacteria; order Pseudomonadales; family Pseudomonadaceae; genus Pseudomonas; species Pseudomonas sp. 8 R 14. The sequence goes on from NZ_CVTH01000063.1 coordinate 1,116, forward strand.
TTGATGGTCGAATCCCTGAGCAGGACGCTGATTGTGGAGCCGGGCGCGCGCTTTGCTACTCGCGCAAGATTGCGCAGAACCGGCAGCCCAAGCTCACCGGCGCCTAGAACGAGAATGGATTGGGGGGAAAGCTGGGTCACTTCGGTCATGATTTCTCCTGAGACCTGTTGCCTGTAAGATGAACAAATGCTTGCACGATTAGGCAACGTTCGTAAGAAGGCACACCTGTGATACCAGAGAATGAAATGACCGATCAGGAGGCTCTCAGCCAGGCAGAAACAATTTGCCGAACGCTTAGAGAAGACGATGATGGCGTCAGACGAGAAGTGCTTGCTCACGCAGGTAGCCGCTGGTCGTTAGGTATTCTGCATGCCCTGGGGGTTTACGGCACGATGCGCCATGCCGAAATAAAAAGGCAGATGACTGGGGTGACTCAGCGGATGTTAACCAAGACGCTACGCTCCATGGAGCGGGATGGGCTAGTGGTTCGGCGGGAGTTCGGTGAGATTCCGCCACGTGTCGAGTATGAGCTGACGCCGCTGGGTATGGGACTGTTGATCCGCATGTCACCTATCTGGACTTGGGTTGTCGAGAACGTTGAGGATTTCCGCAAGGCGCGGCGTATTTTCGACAGTCAGGATGACAAAAAACCCGCATGGCAAATACCTCCATCGACACCATTAGATTCAGACGCGTCGGACTGAATGTAGCTCATAGCGTGTTAGGAGCCCTGTGCCCATTGATGCGGTAGTAATTGGTCAATTGCACTGGCCCTCTGTGTCGGCAACCGCGTCAGTACATCCTTGAGATACGCGAACGGATCATGCCCATTCATGCGTGCCGATTGAATCAAGCTCATAATTGCCGCCGCTCGTTTACCGCTGCGCAGTGATCCGGCGAAGAGCCAATTCGAACGGCCAAGGGCCCAAGGCCGGATCGTATTTTCGACCCGATTGTTGTCGATGGGCACAGCACCATCATTGAGGTAGCGCGTCAGCGCTACCCAGCGTTTCAGGCTGTAATCCAGAGCCTTGGCTGTGGCCGAGCCCTCGGGCACAAGTTCGCGCTGAGCCAGCATCCACTCATGCAACTTCTCCGCGATAGGAATCGCCATTTCTTGACGTAATCGCCAGCGATCTTCATCGCTCATCTCTTTGGCCTTTCGTTCAACCTCGTATAGGCCGCCGATTGAGTGCAGCGCCTGTTCGGCCAGTTGGCTTTTGTTCGCCACATGCAGGTCGAAGAACTTGCGGCGAGCATGGGCCATGCAGCCGATTTCGGTGATGCCCCCTTCGAAGCCGGCCTTGTAGCCTGCGAAGCCATCGCAGACCAGCTTGCCGTTCCAAGTGCCCAGGAAGTTGCGCGCATGTTCGCCAGCACGGCTCGGGCTGAAGTCGTAGACTACCGCCTTCAGTGCCGAGAATGGTGTCGTGCAGTAGGCCCAGACATACGCTCGGTGCGTTTTCTTTTCACCCGGTGCCAGCATCTGCACGGGTGTTTCATCGGCATGGACGACTCGCTGGGCCAGCACTGCCTCGCGCAGTGCTTCCACGAGCGGTTGCAGTTGTACGCCGGTTTGACCCACCCACTGCGCCAGTGTCGAACGGGCGATGGGCAGCCCGGCGCGGCCGAAGATTTTCTCTTGGCGATACAGCGGCAGATGGTCGGCGAACTTGGCCACCATGATGTGGGCCAGCAGGCCTGCGGTCGGGACGCCTTTGTCGATGACGTGCGCCGGTACCGGCGCCTGGATTAGCGTTTCACACTGCTCGCAGGCCCACTTTCCACGGATGTGACGCTCGACGGTGAATACGCCGGGCGTGTAGTCGAGCTTTTCGCTGGCGTCTTCGCCGATGCGCTTGAGGGCGCAGCCGCACTGGCAGTGGCTGTTGTCCGGTTCGTGATGGATCAGTGTGCGAGGAAACTGCGGTGGCAGCGGTGCGCGCTTGGGTTGCTGGCGCACTTTGGCTTCGACAGGTGCCGGTTGCAGCGCCTCAAGTTCGGCTTCGATAGCGGCGATATCCGTATCGATCAAGTCGTCGAGCAGGCTGGCTTGATCCGGGCTCAACTGCTCGCTGCGCTTGGCAAACTTGAAGCGTTTGAGCAGCGCGATCTCGTGGGCCAGTTTCTCGTTGACCGACTTGTGATGAGTGATTTGCTTGTCCATTGTCTCGACGCGCTGGATCAACTGCGCCGCCAGGGCACGCAGTTGTTCAGGGTTTAATTGATCGAGATTTGGATGCAAAGTCATGCCGCCGATTTTGCCAGAGAGGGCTGATGGCGACGATAGACTGATGGGCCAATTGCGCTGGCAAGCACGCCATGGCAGATGTTAAAGCATCGAGATGATTCCGCCTGCACCGACGCGCTGCCAAGGTAAACCGAGCACCAGGGCCTGAAGTTGCTCGGCATCCAACTCAACTTCGGAGCCGTGTCGCACACCCGGCCAGAAGAAGCGTCCTTGATTCAAACGCCGGGCGGCAAGCCAAATCCCCACGCCGTCATGCACCAGCACTTTCATTCGATTGGCGCGGCGGTTGGCGAACAGATAGGCACAGTGCGGCTTCGCCGCACCGAACACCGCCACGACTCGTGCGAGCGCGGTTTCAGTGCCGGCGCGCATGTCCATGGGCTCGGTGGCGAGCCAGATGGAATCGACGCGGATCATCGCAGCAGGTCTCGTAGGAAAGCAGAACACGCCGCTGCATTTTCTGCTGGCCAACTCACCACGACTACACCTTTTGGATGCGGCACTTCGATTCGGATCGTGGCAGGAAGGGCCTGATGCATCGGCACCGGCGGCGAAGTCTTGACCGGGATGAAGGCAGTTTGCAGTGCCAGGTTTTTCTGCGCATGCACCCGAATCCATTTATGGACGAGGTTTGCATTGAGGTTGTGGGTCAAGGCGACATTGGCAATTGAAGTGTCAGGATGGGCGCACTCAGTAATGACCTGGGCCTTGAAGGACTTGGAATAGGAACGGCGTTCTTGTGGCATGGGCGTCCGCTTAAAAAGGCTAAAAATGGTGTCCACTTAAATTTAGGTGGACACCATCGCCTTAACCGATGGCATCAGGAAGATGTGTTGCTCGGACGGTTACCTTTGGCTGGGCGCGATGTTCCTTTGAATGGGAAATGGCGTCTGTCCCTTATCGGTGTACCGAAGTGTTCTATGGCTGCAAAGTACATTGCTGTGGCAGAGTGCCTAAATGCTAATGCGGAGCTGCAATTTCGTTGTCTTGATGCAGGCGATCCTGAACTACGTCGCCCAACTCTGAAATCAGAGCCAGATGTGAAAATCAGCATCGAATAGCGTTCTTACTGACTGGGCATTGAGCACAGGCGGGCTTGAGCTATGCTTTGAACTCAATCTCACGAGTCAAGGATGTCGTGATGGTCATTCGTAACGCTTCGAATCACGCGATAATCGCTGCGGATATTGGTTGGACCGCAGAGGATGTTGGAAGGTATATCGTTCACATTGAGCCAATGGCCGATGGATCTGGCTACTTTTTGCTGCCGCACCAAGACATGCCTGGTGTCCCTCGATTCAAGCCAGTAAAGCTTGGCAATGATTGGGTAATAAAAACAGGCGCGATTCAACTTGAGTGTCTTTGATAGACCTTTACAGATATTTTTTGAAGCTACTCGCGGTTACGCTGATGGTAGCTCCAAGAATTGTCGCCGCTGGTATTACCATCAATATCGGATTGACACTGATGGGCAGCGACAAATACACCACCCACGGCAACACTGCCAACGGCAGAATCATCGCCCGTGCCCGGTGGTACAGAAACCCCGACTCCCGCGCCGCAGTGAAGCGGCGCAAATCCCGCCGCACCAGCCCATCCACCAGTCCGCTTAACGCCGCCAGTACGAACAACGGCAAGGTCAATATCAACACCAGCAATCGCAATAGAAACGTCGCTAAGGTGTAGAACGTCGCCAGCACATACCCCTCCATGTACACCACGGCTTGAGCCAAAGTGGCATTGAACCCCGTTGCTGTGTTGGCCTCTTTGGCCTGATCGTTCACCTGCTTCAACCAGTCAGGCAGCCCACTTTCCAGCAACAGGTTCTGGTGTAGCAAGTCCACCATCCTGTACGCGCTGCGCCCCGGCTCCTGCACCACCACGCTACGGGTGAAGTAGGATGAAAGCTGTTGCAGTTCGAAATTCATCATCCCTTGTGCATGCCGCCAGCCTTGCTCCGTCCAGAACAGATGCATTCCGATCAGTTCGATCGCCAGACACAGCAGCAGAGACCCCAACAACACTCCAATAAACCGCAATGGTAGGGAGACCAGGGAGAGCAGCAATCCTTGCTGCCGAGCCTGCTGTTGCTGGGCAACGCTGGCCGGATCACGCATGACGGCGGCTTTCGTTGTGCCAGATTGTTTGATTCTCACCATATTGGCGGCGCATGTGTTCAGCCAGGTCGAGCAGATTGTTGGGCATATCGGCATCTGGCTCATGTACAGGCAACGGCATCCGCAGTTTCCACAGGATGCCGCCTTCGAGCAGGGCAAAGGCCTGGCCTTTGGGCAATGCGACGATATGCGCGGGTTCCAGCAGCGGTACGCTGGTGGTGATGCGATCCATGCTGCTGGAGGTAAATGCTGTTCGTCCGTGTGGATCGGAGCTGTCAGTGGCGCTGCTCATGGGGGAGATGCCGGCGATTTCGACCTTTGGCAGTTGTTTGGTCAGCAGCTCTGCGGTGGCCGTTTCACGTACGCGCAACATGATCAGGTTGTTGAAGTTGCCCACCACTTGGCCTGCCTTGGCGCGGTTGCCGAGACGTGCTTCGATATCGCTGAGGGTCTGGGTGTAGGCGGTGACCTGCATACCGGCGCCGCCTCCCTTGTTGACCATGGGAATGAACTCGTCGCCCATCAGTTCGCTGAATTCGTCAGCATGGACATTGATTGCGGCCGTGGCGTTGGTTGTCGCGCCAGGCAGGCCATCATCCAGGCCGAATTTATAAAGGTGGCCGGCGACCGAGACCAGGTCGGCAAACATCGAGTTGCCCACGGCAGCAGCAACCTCCGCATCCGACAACGCGTCCAGGCCGACGTAGACCACTGCTCGTTGGCGTACCACCTGCATCCAATCGAAGACTGGCCGTGCGTCGTTGAGGTCGGTGTAGTCAGGGGCCAGTAATTGGGCAATGCTGCCGCTGGTCAATTTTTCCAACAGCGGCAGCAGGGAGGCGACGATCTTATCGAAGAACGTGCGCTCGTAACGCACGGCACTACGCAGGCCTTCGAGTACTGGATCAAACAGCGGTACCAGGCTTAGGTATTGCTCGATTACCACCACCCGACGGTCGCGGCCGAGCATATGGCGGGGCGTGTTGCGTTCGTTGATGCCTTCTTCGATCTGTACGATTGCTTCCCAACGAAGAGGGCTCGCGCTTTGCCCCGGCGATGATTTCGTCGGGCGTGTATGCCGGGGTGTTTGACCTGGAATATGGGCTGTCCCGCAAGGACAAGGCCGGGGGCAGCATCGGCCAGGCGTTGCAGCACATTGGCTATGCCGGCCCGCATGCGGTGGGCGGCCAGGCCGTGCATGCCGCGTTTGAGCTGCATATCGAGCAGGGCCCGATCCTCGAAGCGCAGGGCATTACCATCGGCGTGGTCACCGGCGCCCAGGGCCAGCGCTGGTATGAGGTGGAGTTGAGCGGGCGCAGCGCCCACGCCGGTACCACACCGATGGACCACCGCCTGGATGCGTTGCTCGGTTTTGCCCGCGTGGCCGAGGCGGTGAATGGCTTGGGTCTGGAGCAGGGCGCCGAAGGGCGGGCCACGGTGGGTATGACGAATATCTTTCCCAACTCGCGCAACGTGGTGCCGGGGCGGGTGTTTTTCAGCGTGGAATTCCGTCACCCGGACGAAGCAGTGCTGGCGCGTCAAGACCAGCAATTGCGCGACGCTGTGGCGCGTATTGCTGCGGGCATCGGTTTGCAGCACAACGTGAAGCAGATCTTCCTGTACGCGCCGATTGCCTTCGACAGTGATTGCGTGGCCGTGGTGCAGGCGTCTGCGGAGGCACTGGGATACAGCCATCGCCCGATGATTTCCGGTGCCGGGCATGACGCCTGCTACCTGAACCAGGTGGCGCCGACGGCGATGATTTTCGTGCCGTGCGTGGACGGGCTGAGCCACAACGAGGCAGAGGAGATTTCGCCGGAGTGGTCGACGGCGGGCGCAGATGTGTTGCTCCAGGCACTATTGGCCAAGAGCAATGCTGAGCCAATGATCTGAATGAGTCTTGGGAAACATTGAAGCGATTCGGTAGGGTGACAATTAGCGCTGTCCGATCGGGATTGCCAGCTCTCATAAGCTGGAGGTTTGCTCACTGGTGAATTTCTGTAACTGACATGGTGAAAACCAGCTTGGATCTACCCGCATTGGCGTAGGAGTGTGGAACATCTGTTTTTGCGACCGCTGAGCAACCTGCGTGGATGACTAATTCAGTGTCCCCGACAACACATTTAAGCGTCCCTTTCTCGACATGAAATAATTCAATTGTGCCCTGAGGATGCCCTTGTGACGAAAAGGACTCCCCTGGAAACATTTCCCAGCGCCACAGCTCAATCATGTTAGGCCCTGTGGTCCCTGCAAGAAGACGGGCTGTCCCGCCCAGATCACCAGTCCAGAGAGTGGGGATCTCCTGGCTGTCGATCATATGGGCAGCAGGGGCGTCTGTCACATTGACGATGTCTGCAACAGAAAGCCCCAACGCGGCGGCGATTTTGCACAGGATGCCTATGCTCGGGTTAGCCGTGCATTTCTCAATTTCGACGACCATTCCTTTACTTACGCCTGAGCGGCGAGATAGCTCATCCAAGGTGATTTTCTGATTCTTTCGTGCCTGTTTGAGCGTGCGCGCAACTGCCAGGCCCACAGTCTGAGCATCGGCGCCGGGCGTGGTCGATATAACGTTGTTTAGGGTCATTGTTCAGGGTCATGAGAGAGAGTTGGAGGGATTCTCGACGCTTGCTGCTGGTGTCGTCAATCTGCTCAGTGGCGGGATCTTATTGGTATAGTCGATATATTGACTTATTTGGTCGCTAATGGATAGCATGAAACCACATGTAGATCATTGGAGGTTTTTGATGCTGTCCGTACTGCCGTTAATTGACCAATCTGTTGCAGATTTGGCACCGGGCTTCCGGGCGCTGAGTATCGTTGTGAAGGCTGCGCCCCTGACCAACCCTGGTGTCGCTCAAGAGGCCTTGGACCGCGCTTGCCAGGCAGTGTTGGCAAGCGGGCCCGCTTGGGGAGAGGCGCATCTGGCAGCCTGGGCTGAGACCTTCCGAAAGTTTGGGGCCAAGCCACAACGCACGCCTTGCTCGGCTGAAGCATTGCGCAAGCGTGTTCTACGAGACGGCAGCTTACCGAGCCTGGACCCCATCGTTGACCTCTACAATGCCATCAGTATCGAGTACGCGATCCCTGTAGGCGGGGAAAATATAGACGCCTATGTGGGCACTCCGCGGCTCGTCGTCGCAGACGGTACCGAGCCTTTTGACACCGTGAAAGAAGGCGCTCCCGCTCACGAGTATCCAGACGCCGGCGAAGTGGTATGGCGGGATGATAAAGGCGTGACATGCCGTCGTTGGAATTGGCGGCAAGGTGTCAGAACACGCCTGGGTTCTGGTGCAAAACAGATGTGGTTCATTCTGGAAAGTTTGCCGGCGATGCCTCTTGAAGCGCTGACAGAGGCAGGCGACAAGCTTATCGAAGGCCTGCAACTGATGATGCCAGGCGTTCAAATTGAAAGCTCACTGATTGGTCCTGGATCTAATTAGTCAAAAGACGAAACCCTGGAGTCATGAATGATATTTACCGGCCTTAGCGCATTTCCCTTGACGCCTATGAATGAACAGGGCGTGGATGAGAAGGGCGTAAGCAAATTGCCGCTGTGATCGACGAGCTGGAGCTGAGCTGAACCTGGCTTCTTACTTAGAAAGAGGGCGCTTGCCAATCATGCTCCATGAGGCAAGCGCGCAGGTTTCTAGCGTTTCAAAAACGTTGTGAAGTGGTCCTTGTGATCCTGCAGGATCTCGCCTGGCAAGATCGTTGCGACACTCCCCCGATGTTGCAGGCCATGGGATAGCACATGCGCCAGTATTTGCTCCTTAGTCATGTTGCCAGGCTTTCCGTCCTTGAAAGTAAACGTCACGTGATCAGCCAGTTCCGCTGGCGTGACGGCTTTGGTGTATTCGACAAACCATTGATTCGCCTTGGAGAATTGCTCTTCAAGCTGACTCAAGTCCTGCGGTTGGTCGGTCACGACGGAGTCAAATTCGTCCGGCTTTCCTTTCAGTCTGGCGATGAACAACTGATCAACAATGTTGATGTGGTTGAGCCAATACATCGCTTTCGCCATTTCGTCTGGATAGGATTTTGCCGCTGAGGCTTTCAAGTATTTGAATAGTTCCTCCTCAGACCATGCCTTGTACTGGTAAAGCGAATGCAGAAGGTTTTTGGCGCTCATGGTGTTCTCCCTGATTTCTAGCTGACAGGTGTCCCGCGCTACCTGGCGAGGTAGCGCCAGAGACTTCGTTGCGGTTGGCTGAAAAAAGCTGGTGGATAAATGCAATGGTCACTATATTGACTTTTATAGTCAATAGATGGAAGCTGGATGACAAGCGATTTAAATCGTGGTGTTGGATTTCAGCAGGGCACCGCCAGAGAGGCGGCTAGCTCAGAGATTGCGAGAGGGTGTCTCAAGTTATGAAATACGTCAGTACGCGGACACCCGGCAAAACATTCGACTTTGGTGATGTGCTCATGGGGGCGTATGCCCCGGATGGAGGGTTATTCGTTCCTCTCAAGGTTCCTCACTTCAAAAGGGAAGATCTCTCCAAGCTGGAATGGCTGCCTTTCCATGAACTGGCACGTCACGTGATTGAGCCGTTTGTAGGCCGTTGGATACCTCAAGATCAGCTGCCTCAGATTCTCGAGGAAACGTTCGACTGCTTCAAAAGCAGAGCGGTTGCACCGCTTTACCAAACGGCGAGCAACGAGTGGATATTGGAATTGTTTCATGGGCCAGCTGGCGTCTATCAGGACTTTGGTCTCCAATTGATGGCTCGCCTGGTTGGGCACGACTTGTTGAGATCTGGCAAGAAAGCGCTTGTTGTAGGTTGCACCGGTGGAGACACAGGCGCTGCGGCTATAAAAGCCTTCTCCGGTATGCAAGGTGTGACCGTTATTGTGCTGCATCCCTCGAGAGGAATAACGGAAGAGCATAGACGCCGCTTATTGAGCGCGGGTGAAGAAAACATAGTTAATGTTGCTGTCGAAGGGGATTATTCCGATTGTCATCGCCTCTGCGAACAGTTCTTCAAACACAATACCGAAACGCAGCAACTGATATCCTTCAATTCCGTGAATTGGGTGCGAGTGCTTGCACATCTTCCCTTCTATTTTTACTCAGCACTTCAATTAGGCGCGCCTGACAGGGCAGTAGCCTTCAGTGTGCCCACCGGCAATTTCGGAGCGTTATACGCGGGTTATATTGCCAGGGAAATGGGATTGCCGATTCGGCAATTGATCGTTGCCACCAATGTCAATGCGGGATTGCATAATTTTCTGCAAACTAATCTCTATAGCCGAAGTGAGATTCGTATTACTAATACGCCTAGTATGAACGTCTCATTGGCCTCGAATTTTGAACGCATGCAGTGGAGTATTCTTAACCGCCGCGGAGAAAAAGTAGCCAGGAATATGGAGTTGTTAGAGGGGGAGGGTTCGATTCAGTTAGAGCAAGATGAATGGTTGGAGGCACGTAAGCTTTTCGACTCGCTGGCCGTGGAGGACGCAGATGCTTTCCGGACCATTCATGAGGTGTTTGCGCAAAGTGGTTATCTGATCAGCCCCAATACTGCAATTGGTTTGCGAGCGGCGCGTGCCAGTAGGCGTAGCTTGCTTATCCCGATGATCTGTCTGGCGACGACACATCCCTCCAAGAGTGCCGCAGCGGCTGATGAAACAGATGCGCTGGGGGTCATCAAAGGGATCGGCGCTCTTCCTGGGCCTGATTATCGATGTGTTTCAATCCCTAACGATGTTGGCGCTCTTAAGCAGCTCATCGGGACGTTGTCCACAGACACGGAGTCTCGCTCGTTATAAGTTTGGAGTTAGAGATGAAACGTGTGTTAGATAAGGTTGACGAGAAAATATTGGAAGAGCTGACGCGTAACGCGCGGCTTGCTCACAATGATATTGCGATGAAAGTTAACTTGTCGAGGAATGCGGTCAGGCTGCGAATCGAAAGATTGGAGCGTGATGGGTACGTCAGAGGGTATACGATTATTAAAGGAATGCCCTCGGCGGATGCTGGGCCGATCAACGCTTTAATCTTCGTTTATCGTAAAGATAGAATGCGTGATGCTGACGTTGTTCGTTCTGTCATAGCGATGCCTGAGGTTATTTCATGCAATGTGATGAGCGGCGACCTTGATATTGTATTGACGGTCGAGGCGATGAGTTCAGACCGTATCCATAGAGTTTGGAGTGAAATCTCAGCGCTGCCAGGCGTCCTAAATACTGTGACGTCCTTCGTTTTATCCTGCACCAAGTAGTATGGATAAAGCAAAGTGCGCTGCCGAACGAGCATTTTGCTCGCAATTACGTTCTGTTTGCCATATTCGTGAAAATGCGTTGGCGACTTACTATTTCAGCACCCAAACATAACAATGAGATCTTTGTCGTGACTGAATATAAAATTGCTTTGCTTGGCTTCGGTGGCGTCAACCGCGCGCTGACTCAGCTTATCGCTGATAAGAATTCGCGCTGGGCAGATGAGCTGGGGTTTACTCTGAAGATTATAGGCGTCAGTGATCTCTTTCTTGGCTCGGTTATCAACAAAGACGGTCTGGATGCTCATGAGCTGGCCGCGGTGCCTGCAGCCAAAGGCAGTCTCAAAGCCCTGCGAGGCGGCAGTGATGAACCTGCCAATGAGTCCGTCATTCGGTTTGCGGGTGCCGATATCGTTGCTGAAGCTACATTTACCAATCCCGTGGACGGCGAGCCAGCCACTACATTCTGCCGTTGGGCCCTGGAGAAGGGCATCAGCGTCGTGACTACCAACAAAGGTCCAGTGGCGCTGCATGCGCAAAGTTTGAAGGCGCTTGCCCAAAGCACCGGTGCTCAGTTTGAGTTCGAAGGTTCTGTCATGAGCGGAACGCCAGTTATCCGGTTGGCTAAGGAATCTCTCGCAGGCTCGGAAATCAGCGGTTTCAAAGGAATTCTCAACGGCACGTCGAACTTTGTCCTCTCCAGTATGGAGACGGGGCTGGACTTCTCCAGTGCTGTTGCGAAGGCCCAGGCGCTAGGTTATGCCGAAGCAGATCCAACAGCCGATGTGGAAGGGCATGATGTTCGTCTAAAGGTCGTCATTTTGGCGAATGAGTTACTCGGCGCAAAGCTCAAGCCTAGCGATGTCCTGTGCAAGGGTATTTCCGAGATTACCGCCCAGGACATTACCGAAGCGACAAAAGCCAATGCTCGATGGAAGCTTATCGGCAGCGCAGAAAAGCTGAGTGATGGCTCCATTTATGCCTCCGTGAGCCCGCAGTTATTGCCCGCCACTGACGCACTTGCCGGTGTGAGCGGGGCTACCAACGCCATCACTTTCAATACCGCCATTCTTGGCCCTGTCACTGTGGTGGGCGCGGGTGCGGGTCGTTTTGAAACGGCTTTCGCTCTACTCGCCGATATTGTGAGCATTCACAAGCACAAAACCCAGTCAGGTAAGTAATCATGAATAGCTTGAGTATTTCACTGGCTGCTGATTATAAAGCGATCACTGTACATAGCCCGTTTGACGGTAGCAAAGTGGGTGAGGTGGTCGACATGCCTGCTTCATCCGCCACCACAATAGTCGACACCGCTATTTTGGGTGCGTTGATTGCCAAGGACCTGCCACGACACGAACGTGCACGTATATTGGAACAGGCGGCGTTCTCGGTTGAGCGTGATAAGGACGCCTTTGCCCGACTGATTGTGGCGGAGTCGGGCAAAACACTGAAGCAGGCAAAGAAAGAGGTATTGCGCTGCGTCAATACGTTGAAGTTGTCGGCGGAAGAAGCCAAGCGCAATGCGGGCGAAGTGATCCCTTTCGATGCTTATGTGGGATCCGAATCTCGCCAGGGATGGTTCACTCGCGAGCCCCTGGGTGTAATCGTCGCGATTACTCCTTACAACGATCCCCTCAATCTGGTCGCCCATAAGTTGGGCCCTGCCATTGCGGGCGGGAACGCGGTTGTTCTCAAGCCGTCCGAGCTCACACCACTCTCGGCGATCAAGCTGGTGGATTGCCTGATCGAGGCTGGCCTGCCGCCTGTTGTTGTAACAGTCGCCACAGGAGGGGCTGCATTGGGCAAGGCCCTGGTCGCACACCGTGCGGTGCGTATGGTGTCTTTCACAGGTGGTTTCGTTACCGGGGAGCAAATCGCGCGCACGGCTGGGCTTAAAAAGCTGGCGATGGACCTTGGGGGAAATGCCCCGGTTATCGTGATGGCTGATTGCGATCTGAATGAAACAGTCGACGCTTGTGTGTCGGGGGCTTTTTGGGCGGCCGGGCAGAATTGCATTGGTACTCAGCGGATTTTAATCGAGGCGCCACTCTACGAAGCGTTCAAGGCGCGCTTCGTTGAGAAAACCAGTCAGTTGATCGTGGGTAATCCTGCAGATGATCAGACGGATGTCGGTCCTATGATTACTGAGGCGTCAGCCAAGCATGCTGAAGAAGTAGTGAATGACGCGATTGCCAGAGGCGCGGCGCTGCTGTTCGGCAATGTACGTAACGGTTCGCTTTATTCGCCCACTGTTCTGGAAAGCGTCGACCGCCACTGCAAACTGTGGTGCGAGGAAGTGTTCAGTCCTGTCGTGATACTTCAGAGCATTGGTTCCCTGGACGAGGCCCTGACGCTTGCCAACGAACCTGAATACAGCCTGCACGCGGGGATCTTCACCAGTAATTTGAATGTTGCGATGAAGGCAGCCAAGCGACTTGAAGCGGGCGGCGTCATGATCAACGACTCCTCGGACTATCGATTCGACGCAATGCCTTTCGGTGGTTTCAAGTACGGGAGCATGGGCCGCGAAGGTGTGCGTTTCGCCTATGAAGATATGACGCAACCCAAAGTGGTGTGCATTAACGGCGTGAGTGAGAACTAAACAAGTCGCTCCTGCAGGACTTGACGCTTCAGTGCGATCCTTGGCGAGACTCTTCTGCCTTGAAGAGTCGCGTTCAGAATAAAAATAAAAAGGTAACAGAGATGAGTATCAGCGATTTTAATCCTGCGCCCGAGCAGGCATCCCGTGTCGCTCGAAGAACAGACTTCAGCGCTGAGGAATCGGGTTACCAACAAGTGCTCAAGCCGCGCCAGGTCCAGATGATAGCCATTGGTGGTGCGATTGGCAGCGGGCTTTTTATGGGCGCCGGAGCGCGTCTCGCAGAGGCGGGGCCTTCTCTAGTATTTGTCTTTGCACTATGTGGTTTCTTTGCCTGGTTCATCATTCGAGCTATGGGCGAGCTTGTGATGTACAGGCCTTCATCCGGTTCTTTCGTTTCTTACGCTCGAGAATTTTATGGGGAGAAATGGGCGTTTACAGTGGGTTGGATGTACTGGACCGATTGGGTGATGGTAGCGATTGCTGACCTTACTGCCATCGCGCTCTATCTGAACTTCTTCAAGGCCTATCTACCCGTTATGGGCGATATTCCGCAGTGGTTGCTTGCACTTGCCGCGTTAGCCCTCGTCACCGCAATTAATTTGGTGTCGGTAAAGATTTTCGGGGAACTCGAGTTCTGGTTTGCCCTGATCAAAGTGGCTGCCTTGACTACCTTTCTAGGTATAGGCGTGTATATGGTCCTGTTTGGCACGCCACTTCCGGGACATGAAGTTGGATTCCAACTCATCGCCGACAATGGCGGATGGTTTCCAGCAGGGCTTTTGCCCGCAGTCATCATGATCCAAGGGGTGATATTCGCCTACGGAAGTGTGGAGTTAGTCGGTACTGCCGCGGGTGAAGCCCAGGATGTTGCTAAAGTCATGCCGAAGGCCATTCGTGCAGTGGTGTTCCGCATCATTGTTTTCTATGTAGGCTCCATACTGCTGTTGGCAATGCTACTCCCCCACACAGCCTATTCAGCAGGTGTCAGTCCATTTGTAACCTTTTTTGGCTCACTGGGAATCAAGGGCGCGGACGCCATTATGAATATGGTCCTCATCACGGCGGCTGTTTCATCTTTGAATGCGGGCATCTATTCAACCGGTCGAGTACTAAGGTCCCTCGCCATCAGTGGTTCAGCGCCTGGTTTTCTGGCGAAGATGAATCGTCAGGGGGTTCCATTCGCCGGCATCATGCTGACAACCGTCGCATCCCTGATCGGGGTCTTTCTCAATGCAATTGTTCCCGGGGAAGCATTCGAAATTGCATTGACCCTCACCGCTGTGATGCTGATTGGTTCATGGTCAACGATCATTTTGTGCCAAATCAAGCTTTTCAAGTATGCCCAGCTTGGGGAGTTGGAACGACCGCAGTTTCGTATGCCTTTCGCTCCGTACAGTGGTTACGCCACGCTTATTTTCTTTGGTTTGGTGCTGGTACTGATTGCGATGGATTATCCCGTAGGGACGTATTCAATTGCTTCGCTGCCCATCTACGCCGCAGTGCTTGTAGTCGGTTGGTACATGGTACGTGGCCGTGTGCGTGGGATTGAATCAGGGGCACTGGTATTCGATGAGAACCAGGATTTGGTCCCTGTTGATCAGGCTCTCCGCCACTCAGGTACTCCACTTCAAAATTGAACAAGCACAACGACAATGCCCTTTGGAGGAATAGACCCATGCGTCCTGACAAGAAAAATCTGACCACGCTATCTGCAGCCACACTGGCTGTTCATGGGGGTAACGTAATCGACGCGACGACCGGCGCGGTGCGTACGCCATTAGTCATGGCCAACTCCTATCTACTGCCGGAGGATCCTTCGACAATGGATTGGTCCAGCCCAGATGGCCTTGTGTATACCCGTAACCAAGGGCACAACCAAGTGTGCCTGGAGAAAAAGCTCGTAGCACTTGAGGGGACTGAGTCTAGTGTTGTGTTTGCAACCGGCGTAGCTGCGTTGCATGCAGTGTTTTTTACATTTTTGAAAAGTGGTGACCATGTCCTTGTGAGTGATGTCACCTATGAAGCCGTATGGCGGTTGTTCGCCGAGCTTCTGCCTGAGCGCTATGGTATTGAAGCAACGTTTGTAGATATGGGCGATCTGGACGCTGTCCGGCAGGCATTCAGGCCCAATACAAAGCTGCTTCACACTGAAACGATCGCGAATCCTACGACCAAGGTCGCGGACATTGCTGCCTTGGCCGAGATTGCGCACGCTCAGGGCGCGTTGATCTCTGTAGATGCGACGTTTACACCGCCACCTTTTTTCCGTGCCAGTGAGCATGGTGTAGACCTGGTTGTTCATTCGTTGACCAAATACATTAACGGTCATGGTGACTCGATGGGCGGTGTGGTCTTGGGTTCTACCAAGATGATGAATCACATCAAGCACGATGCACTGGTTGACCTTGGGGCAACCATCTCGCCGTTCAATGCCTGGTTAATCATGCGGGGCTCAGTCACCCTGCCTTTGCGTTTGAAGCAGCACCTGAGCAATGCGGAAAAACTGGCTGTGTATCTCGAGTCAGATGACCGTATTGCCTATGTTTATTACCCCGGGCTTGCCTCTCATCCGCAGCATGAATTAGCTCAGCGGCAATTTGCCGGTCGTGGTTTTGGGGCAATGATGGCCTTCGCAGTGAAAGGTGATCCAGACACCCAAAATCGCTTTGTTTCTAACTTGCGCATTATTACGTCTGCCGTTTCACTGGGCCATGATGAGACGCTCATTGTTCATGTAGGCGCTGAGGGCCGTGGCGGCTTTGACAAGTATCCCAAGGAATTTCAGGAGTACGGCCACTTGCGTTTATCGGTGGGGCTTGAGGACGCAGATGATCTGATTAAAGATATTTGCCTTGCCTTGGATGAAACGTTCAAATGACCTGGCAAATTTGATTATTGGTTTTTGTCTTACAGTATCACGCACAGGGTTTGGTCAACCCGTCTTTACCCCCGTACATGCGGGGGTCTTTTTAATTTTAGATAAGTTTTCGCATGTGTTGCCGAATCTTGCCTGAAACGAGAAAGGTGATTTTTAGTTAACGGGGCTTAGGGGGATTAATTGTGGCTTGGATAAGCTTGATTGTTGCTGGGCTGCTCGAAGTGGTTTGGGCGTTTTCAATGAAACAATCTGAGGGCTTTACACGCGTAGTACCCACCATTGTGACTTTGGTTATGGTGGTAGCCAGCTTTGCGCTGCTCTCCTTCTCGATGAAAAGTCTTCCGCTAGGCACCGCTTATACGATCTGGACGGGTATCGGGGCGGTTGGCGCTTTTTTAGTTGGCATTGCTTTTCTCGGAGAGCCAGCCAGTATTCTGCGAGTGGCTGCCGCGATTTTAATTGTTTCCGGTTTGGTGATGATGAAAGTGGCTTCGACATAAATTTTCGAGCATTTTGCTCATGAAATTGATCAGTTTGCCATATTCTCTGAAGTGGCATTGCCAATGTAGTGTTGGTAATAAGGCGATCGCCTCATAATAATAACTTACGGAGCTATGTGTTCAGCTATAGAATTTTTACTGCCCTTGAATCCAATTACAATACCTAGGGATGTACATATGAACTCGCTAAGAAAAATGTGTTTTATCGCGCTCTTTCCACTGTGTTTGAATGTGGCGTGGGCCAAAGATTACACAATCCTGCGCTTTGGCGTGGATGCTAACTACGCGCCCTTCGAGTCGAAAGCGGCTGATGGCAGCCTCAAGGGCTTTGACATTGATTTGGGTAATTCGATTTGCGCCAAACTTCAAGTTAAATGCATCTGGGTCGAGAGCGATTTTGACGGTCTGATCCCAGGCCTCAGAGCCGGTAAGTTCGATGGTATTCTCTCATCCATGACAGTGACGCCAACGCGCGCAAAAGCCATCGACTTTTCAAATGAATTGTTTTCTGGGTTCACGGCCTACGTGTTCAAAAAAGGTTCGGGCCTCAACGCAGACGTAGCGTCATTCAAGGGTAAAACGGTCGGCTACTTCCAGGGCAGCATCCAGGAAGCCTATGCAAAAGCTGTTCTGGATAAAGCAGGCGTTAAAATTCAGTCCTATCAGAACCAGGACCAAGTGTATTACGACCTCGTAGCGGGGCGGCTGGATGCATCCCTGCAGGACGCATTACAGGCCCAGTTAGGTTTTCTCAACTCGCCGCAGGGTGCCGATTACGAAATCAGCCCGTCCGTCGAGAGCCCTTATCTTCCCTCCAAAACCGCCATCGGCGTTGCCAAGGGCAACGTGGAACTCAAGGCATTGCTCGATAAAGCGATCCAGGCCCTGCACGAAGATGGCACCTACGATTCGATCCAGAAGCAGCACTTCGGCGATCTGAATCTTTACAGCGGCAAATAACCACCCGGCGCTCACCCCCTGGATGGGCGCTTTTCGCTATAGGTTGCTGATCATGTTCGACACACTATTAGGCGTGCTGGGGCTCTCTGCATTCAGCCTGAAGGGGTTTGGCCCTTTACTGCTCGAAGGCGCCTGGATGACCGTCAAGCTGTCCCTTTCTTCCCTGGCGCTGAGTGTGCTGCTGGGGCTGATCGGGGCCAGCGCCAAACTGTCCAGCCTCAAGCTACTACGTCTGCCAGCGCAGCTCTACACCACACTGATCCGGGGGGTGCCGGATCTGGTACTGATGTTATTGATTTTCTACAGCCTGCAAACCTGGCTGACCCTGATTACAGTGGCTCTGGGGTGGGAATACATAGAGATCAACCCCTTTGTCGCGGGGGTTATCACCCTTGGCTTCATCTACGGTGCTTATTTCACCGAGACCTTCCGCGGCGCGATGCTGGCAGTCCCTCGCGGCCAGGTCGAAGCGGCCACGGCTTATGGGTTAAGCCGTACTCAGCGTTTTCGCTTCGTGATGTTCCCGCAAATGATGCGGTTCGCTTTGCCTGGGCTTGGCAACAACTGGATGGTCATTCTCAAGGCCACTGCACTGGTCTCGATCATTGGCTTGGCTGACCTGGTAAAAGCCGCCCAGGATGCGGGGAAAAGCACCTACCAGTTGTTCTTTTTCCTGGTGCTCGCTGCCTTGACGTACCTGGTCATCACCAGCCTCTCCAATGTTGTACTGCGCTACCTGGAAAGGCACTACGCAGCAGGTTCAAGGGAGGCGGTGCGATGATTGAACTTCTACAGGAGTACTGGAGGCCTTTCTTCTACAGCGATGGTCAGCAAATAACCGGGCTGGCCATGACCTTGTGGCTGCTCAGTGCCTCACTGTTCATCGGCTTTATTGTGTCGATTCCGCTGTCCATCGCTCGAGTGTCGCCCAGGTTTTATGTGCGCTGGCCGGTGCAGTTCTACACCTATCTGTTCCGGGGGACGCCGCTCTACATTCAGTTGTTGATCTGCTACACGGGGATCTACAGCCTGGCTGCCATACGAACACAACCTGTGCTTGATGCGTTTTTTCGCGATGCGATGAATTGCACCATTCTTGCTTTTGCCCTGAATACTTGCGCCTACACCACGGAGATATTTGCAGGGGCAATTCGCAACATTGCCCATGGCGAGGTTGAGGCTGCGAAAGCTTATGGCCTCTCAGGTTGGAAGCTCTATGCGTTTGTGATCATGCCATCAGCCTTGCGTCGCTCGCTGCCGTATTACAGCAACGAAGTCATCCTGATGCTGCACTCGACCACGGTGGCATTCACCGCAACGGTGCCGGACATTCTTAAAGTCGCCCGCGACGCGAACTCCGCGACCTTCTTGACCTTTCAATCGTTTGGGATTGCGGCATTGATTTACCTGGCGGTGACCTTTGCCCTGGTCGGCCTGTTTCGAATCGCCGAGCGTCACTGGTTGGCTTTTCTTGGTCCGACTCACTGAGCCCAGTAGCTGACACTGCTGCTCCAATCCGCGTTAGAGGATGACTGCAAACATGTACAAATTGACTGTTGAAGGGCTACACAAAAGTTACGGTAGCCATGAAGTGCTCAAGGGCGTATCCCTGCATGCCAAAACAGGCGACGTGATCAGCCTGATCGGCGCCAGTGGCTCTGGAAAGAGTACGTTCCTGCGCTGCATTAATTTTCTCGAAACACCCAACGACGGTGCCATGAGTCTGGATGGCAAACCGATCTGCATGGTCAAAAACCATTTGGGGCTGCGCGTGGCGGATGACCGTGAATTGCAACGATTGCGCACCCGCCTGGCCATGGTGTTCCAGCACTTCAACCTGTGGGGCCACCTGACCGTGTTGGACAACATCACCATTGCTCCTCGGCGGGTGCTGGGTGTGAGCAAAAAAGATGCGGAAGATCGTGCCCGGCGATACTTGGAAAAGGTGGGACTGCCTGCCCGTGTTGCCGATCAATTCCCAGCGTTTCTGTCCGGGGGGCAACAGCAACGGGTGGCCATTGCTCGCGCACTTGCGATGGAGCCTGAAGTCATGCTGTTCGACGAGCCTACGTCTGCGCTGGACCCTGAAGTGGTGGGCGAAGTGTTGAAAGTCATCCAAGGGCTCGCAGAAGAAGGGCGGACCATGATCATGGTGACCCATGAAATGGGGTTTGCCCGCAAGGTTTCGAACCAACTGCTGTTTCTTCATCAGGGGCTTGTCGAAGAGCAAGGCGGGCCGGAGATCCTGGATAACCCGCGCAGTGAGCGTCTGCAACAATTTTTGTCTAATGGGCTGAAGTGAAAAACCTTCTGTATGAAAACTGCAAGTGAAACCCAGATGGCTGTTGCAACGTTGGGGCGTATCGACGAGGCGATCGTTGATGTGCTGCGCCATAACGGGCGTATCACTTATAAAAAACTCGCCTCATTGGTGAACCTGAGTGAGAGCCCTTGCCAGCAACGTGTACGTAAGCTGGAAAGGCTAGGGGTCATCCGTGGCTATGGGGCCTTCATCGACGAGCACAAGCTCTCACCTGGTTTATCTCTGCTGGTGCTGGTTGGATTGGCTGATGGCAAGGGGCTCTGCGGGCAAAAGGCGTTTGAAGCCGTAGCCGTTGCTTGCCCGCAAGTCATTGAGTGCCAGCTCATCAGTGGTGCGCTTGATTACTGTCTACGCATGCGTTGCCGGGATATGGGGCATTTCCGCTCGCTCACTGAACGTTGGTTGGAAAGTGCTGAGCTGTATATCGAGAAACTGGCGGCCTATCCAGAGTTGGCCGTCATCAAGCCTTCATCGACGCACCTTGGTATCGAATAACAATTACAACACTCCAAGCCTATGGATAAACCATGATGATTGCCAATCAGAAGTTCAGTCATAAAGTACTGCTTTCTGCCTCCCTATGATTGGGCAGAGCTCGCAGCACTTAACGTTGAAGAAATTTTATATTCTCGCACTTTGCAGGCGAGCCTCCCTTCTCTGAAACGGGTGAAGTCCATGATCGTTCGACCCATGCTGCCTGGTATCCGTGCCATTGAAGCTGAAATGATTGAGTTGCGCCGCCATCTTCATGCTTATCCGGAGCTCAGCCTTAAGGAGTTCAAAACCTCAGATCTGGTTGCTGCCAAGCTCCAGTCGTGGGGATTTGAGGTGCATCGTGGTTTTGGGGGGACCGGTGTCGTAGGGCGTTTGCAGCATGGTTGTGGACGTAAGATCATTGGTATTCGGGCAGATATGGATGCGTTGCCGATTCTGGAGCAGACTGGATTGCCGTATGCGAGCCAGCATCCAGGTGCCATGCATGCCTGTGGTCATGACGGCCATACTGCAATGCTGCTGGCTGCCGCGAAGCACCTAGCCAACAGCCGGCAGTTCGACGGTACGCTGGTGGTCATCTTTCAGCCTGCCGAAGAAAGCGATGGGGGCGCGCAGAAAATGCTGGATGATGGTCTCCTGGAGCGATTTCCCTGTAATGCGTTGTTCGGCATGCACAACATGCCTGGGTTGCCAGTAGGGAAGTTGGGTTTTCGGGCCGGGCCGTTCATGGCCTCTACTGATACTGTTGAAATTCGAATTGATGGTATGGGTGGGCATGGAGGAATGCCACATAAAGCCATTGACCCCATACTTACTGGAGGGGCAATTGTCATGGCGCTGCAAAGTATTGTGTCGCGCAATACGGATCCTCTGGAGATGGCGGTTATCACTGTGGGTTCCTTTCATTCTGGTGAGGCGCCCAACGTTATTCCGGGGCATGCGGTACTCCAACTATGCGTTCGCGCTTTGAAGCCTAACGTTCGAGCTGACCTTCTCAAGCGGATTGTTCAGGTTGCCCAAGCTCAGGCGCTTAGCTTCGGCGCCAGTGTCAGTGTGGAGGTTGATAGGGGAGAATCATTGCCGCCCCTGATAAATGATCCTCAGCTTACTGCGTTTGCCCGTCAGGTCGCTGTAGATTGGTTGGGAGAAGAAGGGGTGATTCAAGACATGGCACCCATCGCTGCCAGTGAAGATTTTGCAGTGATGCTTGAGCATTGTCCTGGCAGCTATCTCTTTATCGGTAATGGTGATGGGGAGGGGGGGTGCATGGTGCATAACGCAGGCTACGACTTCAACGATGACTGCCTGGGGACTGGGGCTAGTTACTGGGTTCGGTTAGTTGAACAGTTTCTGGTTTGAGTCGGTCGAGACCAGGTGCAGTACCTAACCGATCCAGCACCATTTTTTCTTTACCCTGCTCCATCGTATTCTGCCAGCGTGCTGATGGAGAGGGTCCTATGCAAACTCCTGCAGATGGCTCGCGCCCATGTGGATCAGTCTGGACTGATCCCAAAAGTGCGTGCATGGCTATTCCAGAGTATTGCCGTTATTGCCATCGTAGCAATCGGCTTGTTTCTGTTCGACAGTACCCAGACCAACCTCCAGAAGTGTGGGCTTTACCCCGGGCTTCAGCTTCCTTGATTGCAGTGCAGGTTTCGGCATCGCTCAACACCTGATCGACTACACCGAAGCGGACACCTATCCACTCGATAGCTGTCCCATCATGCTGTGTGCTTCCCCATCTGGCCGTTGCGAAGATTTTGCGGCAGGCCAGACGGGGAAGCTTTTTTAACGGTAGTGGCGGGTCATCGATTCCAGAGCGATAGGCGCTGCCCGGCACAGAAGCATTTCCGCAACGAGCGTTGGCTCAAGTTTGAAACGAATAGTCATGCAGTACGACCGCCGAGTACCTCAGCCACCCAGTCGGCGATGTACTGGCCGGCATTGATACTGTTGTCGAAGCTCGAATGCTGCACGCCGCCCTCACGTTCGGTGAAGATTTTCAGTTCGCGTTTGGGGCTGTTGACCAACTGTTCGTAAGTGCGGTGGGCCCACTTCAATGGAATCTGCGAATCCTTTTCTCCGTGGGTGACCAGGAAGGGCACCTTGATGCGGTCCAGGATGCCGTCCAGATGAACGTTCTCGGCGATGGTCATGAACTCGTCCGTGTCCTTGGCACCCCAGACCCAAGACACATGCGACCAATAATGCGGCACCGGGAAGCTGCCTTCCTTTTCCATTCGACGTTTCTGCACATCACGCCAATCATGGTTGGCCCCCCATACGACGCCGCACGCGAAGCGCGGCTCGAAGGCTACCGCGCGCGGGCAGTAGTAGCCTCCAAGCGACACACCTTCCAGGCCGATGCGTTTGGCGTCGACATCGTCGCGGGTTTCCAGCCAATCCACCACGCGGCTGGCCCAATGCTCACTGTCGAAACGCGCAGTCAGATTATGTAGCCGGAGCGCTTCGCCCGTCCCGGGTTGGTCGATGATCAACGATGACACGCCACGTTTGGCCAGCCAGGCGGGCAGGCCGACGCGGTATTTCATTTCTTTGGTGGAATCCAGTCCATTGACCTGCACCAGGATCGGCGCTGGGCCGCTGACGCCTTCGGCACGGACCAGCAGACCGGAAAGGTGTTTGCCTTCGTAAGGGATTTCAACGCGCTCGCAATTTTCCCGTGCCAGTTCGATACTCCGTTGGAAGGTGTGCAGAAAGCGCTGGTACAGCTCCGTGCGGCCCGGTGCACCGTGGGCCTGCAGGCGTTCGCAGCTCAGGTAATAGGTCGCGGCGCGGTTGTATTTTTCACCGGCAGACAACAGTCGACCCTTGCCTTCGTCTTCTTCCGCCAGGCCGCACAGCTTGTCGGCCATGTTCGCCCAGGTTTCACGGAAGGCTTTGCTGCCGGCGGCATCCGGCTGTTTGGCGGCTTCTTGCAGCGGCGCGCACATTTCCTCGATTTCGCCGATGCGGGCGCCCATTTCAATGGCCAGGTCGACGGAAAGATTCCACACGTAGTTGGTCGGGAAGTAGCGAAACATGATTGTTATTGTCCTTGTGCAAGCAAAGGCAGGCGGCCAAATCCGGAGCGGGGTACGCCAGACCTGACGGTTCGAAGCAGGCTAAGGGGAGGCCCATTGTTTGGCCAATCGCGAGTCAGGATGGGAGGTATTGCGAACGGCGATAGGGCGCATATGCGCCATTGGCTTGAGTCTCGGCGCGCGCATGAATCCTGGCCCGCCGCCGAGCAGCGGGAGCGACTACTGCTCCAGCTTGTTGATGATCTGACTGATTTTCGCCCGCAACCAACGGTGCATCGGATCTCCTTCCATGGTTCGGTGCCAGAGCATGAACTCACGCATCACCGGGATTTTCACCGGAGGCTGCAAGATGCGCAGCGGCAGGTAGTTGGCGTAGAGCCTGGCCATGCGCTGGAGCATGGTGGCGACACGTTGGGTGCCGACAATCAACTGCGGCAGGGTGTTGAAGTCATGGGTCACCACTTCCATGCGACGGGTGAATCCATACTGGCTCATCAACCACTCTTCGACGCTCAATTGCCGGTTGCGGCCAAAAATCACCGAGACATGGCCCATCTCGATGTACTGATCGAGGGTGATGCTGTCGCCCACCTGGGTGTTGCCGTCCCACACCACGCAAACGTGCTCTTCTTCGAACAGCAGCTGCGAGGGGTGGCCTTCGATGAGGTAGCGCTCAGGCACGATCATCATATCGGCCTCGCCGCGCATCAGCATCTCAGTGGACGTGTCACCGGGACCCAGCAATTCGAAGGTGATGTGCGGGGCTTCCAGGGAGATCTTCTGGATCACCCGGGCAAACAGGACGCTGATCAGATAGTCGGAAGTGATCAGGCGAAAATGGCGCTTGCTGGTGGCGGGATCGAACACCGGTTTGGCGGTGATCGAGGACTGGATCGTCAGCAGCACCTGGCGTACGGGCGCCGCCAGCTCGCGGGCATAGGGCGTGGGCTGCATCTTGCGCCCGACCTGCGCCAGCAGTTCATCTTCGAAGTAGAGGCGCAGCCTGCCCAGTACGCCGCTGGTGGCGGATTGAGTCATGTGCAGGCGTTCGGCAGCGCGGGTGATGTTCTGCTCTTCCAGTAACACATCCAGCGCCACCAGGAGATTGAGATCCAGGTGGTTGAAGCGCATGGCGGTCTCGATTCTTGTATTTATTTTGTAAATACCTTCCGGCCTTCCTATCGCGGCGTCAAGTCCCGTGAATGGATGAATCGAACGACGCCTGGTTCGATTTTCCATGTCACTTGCGCCGCGCAGCCAGGTATCGCATTTGCCGATAGGTCGCATCCCGACAAGCGATTAGTCAGTGGGTTTTTGCCCCTTCAGTATCGGCCCACAGTCGGTTGGCGTGACGCTTCATCGACTTCAAGACCCGCCTCGGCAGCGCTCCGCCTGGCACGGTTCCCGTAAGCGGGGTGCTGGCCTGCGCTGAATAATTACAATGGAGTGGTAACTCAATGAACATCATTGGCCTTGATGCCTTGATTTTTGGCGTCGACGATATTCAAGCCTGTACCCATTGCCTGCGTGACTACGGCCTGCGCCCTGTCGATGTCGACAGCGAGGGCGGTCGTTTTGAAGCCCTCGACGGCACGGCGGTGATTATCCGTCATGCAGACGATGCTCGTTTGCCGGTGGCCATCGGGCCTGCTCCCTCGATTCGGGAAACCGTTTATGGCGTGGCCGGCGTGGCTGACCTCGAGGCCATCGCCGATGAGTTGGGGCGCGACCGCCCGGTGACCCGCGGTGCCGATGGCTCCGTGCACAGCGTGGACGATATGGGCTTTGCCATTGGTTTCCAGATCAGCGTGCGGCGTGCGTACAGCGCGCCCGCCGACCTGACTAACGCACCGGGCCATGTCCCCCAGCGGCCGGTCAACCAGCCGGGCATCAGCCCCGATATGCAGGCTTTGCCGCGTACCCTGTCCCACGTGGTGTATTTCGTGCCGGATGCAGCCAAGGCCGAGGTTTTTTACCAGCGCCTGGGCTTCGTGACCACCGACACCTTTGTCGGCGCGGGTCCGTTCATGCGGCCGGCCGGTTCCGATGACCATCACTGCCTGTTCATGATCCAGACACCGCCACACATGAAGGGTTGCGAGCATTTCACCTTTCACATGGGCAGCGGCACGGAAGTCCTGCTGGCCGGACGTCGCTTCGAGCAGCAAGGCTGGACCAGCTTCTGGGGGCCGGGCCGCCATCTCTTCGGTTCCAACTGGTTCTGGTACTTCAACAGTCCGTTGGGCTGTCACATCGAATACGACGCCGATATGGACAAGCACGATGACGCCTGGCAAGCGCGCCAGGCGCCACTGTCGGCGGATAATTCGCAATTGTTCCTGTTCACCTCCCGGGAAAAATGGTTCCCGAGCGGCCCTCCGCCCAAGCAGGCCTGAGTGTGGAGGTTGTCCATGAGTCACGAGGCCCTGGTGCTCTGTTGCCTGGATGAACTGGTGGAAGGGCAGGCCCGCGGGTTCGATCCCCTGGGCACGGGGAAGGACAGTGTGTTCGCCCTGCGCCATGACGGCGAAGTGCGGGTCTATCGCAACAGCTGTCCGCACCTGGAGGTGCGCCTGGAGTACCGCAAGGATCGTTTTCTCAGCGTCGATGGCCGCCAGATCGTCTGTTACGCCCATGGTGCCCGGTTCCTTCCGGACAGTGGTCTGTGCGTCTACGGGCCGTGCCTGGGGGACAGCCTGAGCGCACTGCAATGGCATGCAGAGGCCGATTGGCTGGTGCTCGAAGCGGATCAGTTGGAGGCGTATGCATCCTGATTAACGTATCGCGGTAGCTGATACATCGTATCCCTACATGCGATTAGTCAAACGCCTGCTTTGCCGAGAAAGTGAACACAACGCGGTAGCGAATGCGTGCAAACACAGCCGGTGGTCAAGCCTGGGATCGCTCCGGCAGAACGCTAGCGTGAATAACAAGAATAAGAGTGAGACGAGCATGAACGCAGTGAAAAAGGTGCTTATCGTCGGTGGTGGTATCGGTGGTCTATGTGCGGCAATCGCTTTGCGTCGCCAGGACATCGACGTCGATCTTGTCGAGCTCAAGACGCAGTGGACAGTCTATGGCGTTGGCATCATCCAGCAGAGTAACGTCGTCCGTGAGATGGCCAAGCTGGGTGTGTTGGACGGCTACTTGGATGCCGCCTACGCGTTCGAGGATGTGACCATCAACACCACCGCCGGTGAACAACTGGCGCGAATTCCCGGCAAGCGCCTGGCGGGGCCCGAGTATCCAGCCAACGTCGGCATCTCGCGCCTGGCCCTGCATCAAGTCCTCAGCGAAACCGTTGCTGCCCTTGGCGTCTCGGTTCGTCTGGGCCTGAGTGTCGAGTCGCTGGAGCAGATGGGCGAGGGCGTCGATGTGCTGTTCACCGATGCCAGTCGCGGTCGCTACGACCTGGTCGTCGGCGCCGATGGCCTGTACTCCCACCTGCGCGGTCTGCTGTTTGGCGAGCAGTACCTGCCGCGCTTCACCGGTCAATCGGTGTGGCGCTACAACTTTCCTCGTGCCGCTGGAATTGATCATCTGGCCACCTTCCAGGGACCTGCCGGTAACGCCGGGCTGGTGCCGCTGGGCCGCGACCAGATGTACCTGTTCGTGACTTCCCATGAGCCCGCTAACCCCAGGATGGAGGCTGCCACGCTGGCGACCCAGATGCGCCAGCGCCTGAGTGGTTTCACCGGGCTGATCGGCGAACTGCGCGAGCAAATAACCGACAGCGACCAGGTGGTCTACAAGCCGCTGGAGGTGCTGTTCGTCAGCGAGCCCTGGTACCGCGGCCGTGTCGTGCTGATTGGCGATGCGGTGCACGCCACGACGCCGCACCTGGGCCAGGGTGCCGGCATGGCCATCGAGGATGCCGTGGTGCTTGGCGAAGAGTTGGTCGCCGGCGGCAACGTCGAACAGCAGCTCGAACGCTTTATGGCGCGCCGTTATGAGCGCTGCAAATTCATCAGCGACAGCTCGGTGCTGGCCGGTGACAAGGAAATGGCCCACGACAGCAGCTTCGACCGGATCGGCCTGGTCAGGCGGATGCTCGACGTCACGGCAGCGCCTATCTGAGGCGCCGGCAAAACTGAATTTGCTCTCCCATGGATGCTTCATGCCTGTGCAGGCTTGGCCCGGTTCGACTGCGGGCGCCGTTCCACCAGAAGAGCTGACATACAACAACAATAAAGAGGGTTACTTCGATGGCTACTCGCAAGTTCGCTGCGTCGCGGCGCGTCCCCTTCACCCTGACCCTTGCGGCCAGCCTGGGGCTTGGCGCTTCGGCTGCCCAGGCCTTTCAGATCGACACCGGTAGTCCCGATCTCAGCTTGCGCTGGGACAATACGCTGAAGTACAGCGCGGCCTGGCGCCTGAAGGAGCCCAGCAGCAAGCTTAGCGAGGGGCAGACGGCGCTGAACCAGAATGACGGTGATCACAACTTCGGCAAGGGCCTGATCTCCAATCGCCTGGATATTCTTTCCGAACTGGACATCGGTTTTCACAACTTTGGTGCCCGTCTGAGCGGTGCGGCCTGGTACGACACTGTCTACCAGGACCGCAACGACAACAACGACGCGGCCAGTGCCAACCAGCGTTCGGTGGGTTTCAACGAGTTCACCAGTGATACCCGTCAACTGCACGGCGGTGACGGTGAACTGTTGGATGCGTTCGTCTACTGGAACGGTGAGCTGGCCGACCGTACCTTGTCGGTTCGCGCCGGGCGCCACGGGCTGATCTGGGGCGAGAGCCTGTTCTTCGGCGGCAACGGCATTGCCGGAGCCATGGCGCCGGTGGACGTGGTCAAGGCGCAATCGGTGCCCAACACCCAATTCAAGGAAATCACCCGACCGGTCAACCAGCTCTCGACCGCCTACCAACTAACCGACGATGTGTCATTGGGCGCCTTCTACCAGTTGGAGTGGGAAGCCACCCGCTTGCCGGGCGCCGGTAGCTATTTCTCCACCAGCGATACCATCGGCGACGGCAATGAACGGCTGATCACCGGCGGGCCGTTCCCGGATTTCCTCGGCGGTAATGCCAACAGCCCGGCTGCGTTTTTCCATGGCAAGGACAAGAAAGCCAGGAGTTCCGGCCAGGGCGGCCTGCAGCTCAAGTACAACACCGGGACGACGGATTACGGCCTGTACGCACTCCAATATCACGAGAAAACCCCAACGCTGTACTTGAAGCCGAATGCCACCGGGCCGAACTTCAGTACCGGGCAAGTCGGCGAATATTCCTGGGTCTACCCGGAAGATATCCGGGTCCTGGGCGCCAGTTTCGCGACCTCCGTGAACGAGTACAGCTTTGCCGGCGAGGCATCGATGCGCTGGAACATGCCGCTGGTGTCCAACGCCCAGACCGTCCTGCCGGGCGCCGAGGCGGACAACAACGACGACGCCCTCTATGCCGTCGGCCGTACGGCCCACGTCAACCTCAACGTCCTGGCATCGCTGGGCCCTTCCTTCGTCGCCAATGAAGCCAGCCTGGTAGGGGAAATCGCCTGGAACCGCCTGCTCGCCGTAACCAGGAACCGCGCCGCCCTAGACCCTAACGCCACTGATGATGGCCTGGGCTTGAAGTTGGTTTACACGCCCACCTATCGCCAGTTCTTTCCGGGCGTGGATATCAGCGTGCCGCTGGGCATCAGCTATTTCCCCATGGGCAAGTCGGCTGTGATCAGCGGGTTCGGCCCCGACAGAGGCGGGGACATGAACATCGGCGTCTCCGCCACCTATTTGGACCAAGTGACGGTGGGGCTGACCTACACCCACTTTTACGGTCCCGAGGACACCAGCCTCAACGCCGCCAACCAGTTCAATTACAAGCAGTCGCTGAAGGATCGGGATTACCTGGCTTTCTCCGTCAAGACCACGTTCTAAGAGGATTTGCGCATGACCATTCAGTTCACTCTAAAGGCCTTGTGCTTAACCCTGCTGGCCGCTGCCGCGCCGATGGCCTTGGCCGCCAGCGCCGAACAAGCGGCCGCGCTGGGCAAGACCCTGACGCCCTTCGGTGCCGAGAAAGCCGGCAATGCCGACGGCAGTATTCCGGCCTGGGACGGTGGCTACACCAAGGTTGATCCAGGCTACGTCTCGGGCGGCAAACGCAGCGATCCATTTGCTGCGGACAAACCCTTGTACAGCATCACCGCCCAGAACCTGGCCAAGTACGCCGACAAACTCAGCGACGGCACCAAGGAGCTGTTCAAGCGTTTCCCGGACACCTATCGCATCGATGTCTATCCGACCCGGCGCACGGCGGCCGCGCCGCAGTGGGTCTATGACAACACGTTCAAGAATGCGACCCGCGCCAAACTGGTCGACAGCAGCGCCGGACTGATCCCCGACGGTGCCTATGGCGGGATCCCGTTCCCGATTCCACAGAATGGTACCGAAGCCATCTGGAACCATGTGCTGAACTGGCGCGGCACTTCGGTGGCGGGGCACTTTCGCCACTATCTGATGACCGCTGACGGCAACCAGGTGATGACCAGCGACGGCCTGTTGACCCAGGAAATGCCCTACTACTTTCAGGAGGGCGGCCCTGAGAACTATTCGGGCGACTACTGGCAGGTGCACTTTGTCAATCTCGGCCCGGCGATTCGTGCCGGTGAGCAGATCCTGGGGCGTGAAAACATCAACGGTGACAAATCCCAGGCCCATGTCTACCTGAGCGGTCAACGCCGGGTACGCACGCTGCCCAATGCTTGCTGCGATACGCCGACGCCGTCCACTGCCGGGGTCATGTCCTTCGATGAGTTGAGTGTGTGGGGTGGTCGCACGGACCGGTTCGACTGGAAACTGGTGGGCAAGCAGGAGATGTATGTCCCCTACAACACCAACAAGGTGCAAAACGCTGCCCAGCCGCAGGACCTGCTGGGCAAGCACCATCTGAACCCGGACTACGTGCGCTGGGAATTGCACCGCGTCTGGGTGCTCGAATCGACGGTGGCCGCCGGCAAGCGCCACCAGTTGCCCAAGGGGCGTTACTACCTCGATGAAGACACTTGGCAAGCCCTGCTCGGCGACCGTTGGGATGCCAGCGGCCAACTGGCCAAGACCCTCTGGTCGCTGCCTTCCGTATTGCCCGACCTGCCTGGGCTGGTGCAACTCTCTTCAGGTTTTTATGACCTGACCTCCGGTGCGTGGTTTATCCAGAATCTCTATGCCGGGTTGCCGGATCAGTATCGCGCGGTCGATCGCTACAAGTCCTCGGAGTTCTCGCCCGCGGCGATGGCGGGGCGTGGCGTGCGTTAGACCTGAGCCGAGAGTGAAGGGCAGGCCTGCCGGTCTGCCCTTGGGATACGAGTGTTTGTCCGAGGTAGGTTATGAACAGAATCAGTCAGGCGAGCGCGTTGCTGTTGGCCTTGTATTTGCCCCTCGCCACGAGCGAGTGTCTGGCCGGGTCGGCAGCGGTGGGCGTGCCGCTCAATACCCCGGCCATGCGGGTACCGGCTGCGCAGAACGGCGTATTGATCGACCTGGCGCGTGCCGGCACACGCCTGGTGGCCGTGGGTGAGCGCGGCCTGGTGCTGTTCTCCGACGACAATGGGCAAAGCTGGCACCAGGCTTCGGTACCGGTTTCGGTCAGCCTGACGGCGGTGCGGTTCGTGGATGC
This sequence comes from Pseudomonas sp. 8 R 14, assembly GCF_900005955.1. NCBI lineage: Bacteria > Pseudomonadati > Pseudomonadota > Gammaproteobacteria > Pseudomonadales > Pseudomonadaceae > Pseudomonas > Pseudomonas sp. 8 R 14. The sequence goes on from NZ_CVTH01000063.1 coordinate 32,130, forward strand.
GCAAAAGGGCTGGGCAGTCGGTCATGCGGGCGTGGTGCTGGCGACGCTGGACGGCGGCGAGCACTGGACGCTGCAGCTCGACGGCGTACGCGTGGCACAGCTGGAACTGGACGCCGCCAAGGCGGAACAAGCCACCGCTGTCGACCCGGATGCCGCCCTGATACGGGTACAAAATGCCGAGCGTCTTGTCGCCGATGGTCCAGACAAACCCTTTCTGGCACTGGAGTTCGTCGACGCACATCGCGGGCTGATCGTCGGTGCCTACGGTTTGGCGCTGCTGACCACCGATGGTGGCGCCACCTGGCAATCGCTGATGGGGCAAATTGCCAACCCCAACGGCTTGCACCTGTACGCCATCAGTCGCCACGGCACACGTTGGTTCCTGGCTGGCGAGCAGGGCTACCTGGCACGCTCGGACGACGATGCGCTGTCGTTCAGTCAACTGGACAGCCCCTACGAAGGTAGTTTCTTCACCCTGCAGAACCGCGCGGATGGCGCGCTGATGGTCGCCGGTCTGAAGGGCAATGCCTTTGTCTCCCACGACGCCGGCGCAAGTTTCCAGCGTCTTTCGGTGCCCGTACCGATCTCCTTCAACGACGCCACACGCCTGGCCGACGGCCAACTACTGCTGGTCAACCAGGGCGGCATGCTGTTTCGCAACAGCGAGCAGACCGGGGCGGCGCTGCTGCCGTTGGGAACGCCCTTGGGCAAACCTGTTTCAAGTGTGATCGAGGCCGCCGATGGCAGCTTGATCGTTGCCGGTTTCACCGGGCTGCAGCGTCTTGCGCAGCCAGCCACTGCCGCTCCGGAGTGAGGTTATGACGTCCCCTGATAAATTTTCCCCGTCTCGTGCAAGTACGTTCGATGACTTTGATCCACGCTCCGGCTCGCTGCTCGAACGAGCATTGTTCAACCATCGTCTGTGGGTGTTGCTGCTGTGCCTGGCGACCACGCTGGTGCTGGGGTGGCAGTCCATTCGTGTCGAGCTCAATGCCAGCTTCGAAAAAATGATTCCCACCCATCAGCCCTATATCGCCAACTACCTTGAGCACCAGCAGGAGTTGAGCGGGCTGGGGAATGCGGTGCGCATTGCAGTGGTCAACAAGCGGGGCGACATCTATGACAGCGCCTACCTCAAGACCCTGCAGGCGTTGAGCGACAAGATCTACCTGCTGCCCGGTGTCGACCGTGCGTACATGAAATCGCTCTGGACGCCGGCCACGCGCTGGGTGGCGGTGACCGAGGCGGGCCTGGAGGGTGGGCCGGTCATTCCGGATAACTACGATGGCGGCGCAGCGAGCCTTGCGGCATTGCGGCGCAACGTGCAGCTGTCCAACGAAATCGGCCAGTTGGTGGCGTTCGACCAGGCTTCGAGCATCATCCAGGTACCGCTGCTGCAGCGCACCCCGGACGGCAAACCCTTGGACTACAGCCAACTGTCGCAACAGTTGGAATCATTGCGCAGCCAATACCAGAGCGACAGCATCGACATCCGCATCACCGGTTTCGCCAAGAAAGTCGGTGACCTGATTGCCGGCCTACGGCAAATCCTGATGTTCTTCGCCGTGGCGATCCTGATCACCACGGTGGTGCTTTATTGGTACACCCGCTGCATTCGCAGCACTCTGTTGGTGGTGTTCTGCTCATTGGTGGCGGTGGTTTGGCAGCTCGGCTTGCTGCCGCTGCTCAATTATCAACTGGACCCCTATTCGGTGCTGGTGCCGTTCCTGGTGTTTGCCATTGGCATGAGCCACGGCGCACAGAAGATGAACGGCATCATGCAGGATATCGGGCGCGGCATGCACCGGGTGGTCGCCGCACGCTTCACCTTCCGCCGCCTGTTTCTCGCCGGCCTCACCGCGCTGCTGTGTGATGCGGTCGGTTTCGCGGTGCTGATGATCATCAAGATCCAGGTGATCCAGGACCTGGCGATGATTGCCAGTATCGGCGTGGCGGTGCTGATTTTCACCAATTTGATCCTGCTGCCGATATTGCTTTCTTATGTGGGGGTCAGCCGCCGTGCGGCGCAACTGAGCCTGAAAAGCGAACACGCCGAACTGGCCGGCCACAATCGCCACGGATTCTGGCGCTTCCTCGACCTGTTCACCCAGCGCCGGTGGGCGGCGCTGTGCATCGCCCTGAGCCTGGCGCTGGCGACGCTCGGCTTCATCGTCAGCCTGCAATTGAAAGTCGGTGACCTGGATGCGGGCGCGCCTGAGCTGCGGGCCGACTCGCGCTACAACCAGGATGATGCATTCCTGACCCGGCATTACGGCGCCAGCAGCGATCTGTTCGCGGTCATGATCAAGACACCCGCCAGCGCCTGTTCGCGCTATGACATCCTGAACAAGGTCGATGCCCTCGACTGGCAGTTGCGCACCTTGCCGGGTGTCGATTCGACCAATTCCCTGGCGTTGCTCAACCGCCGCATGCTGGTGGGCCTGAGCGAAGGCAGCCCGAAATGGTATGAGCTGCAGAACAACCAGGCGATGCTCAACATGGTCACCGCCGGGGCACCGCGCGGTTTGTACAACGAAGACTGCAGCCTGCTGACACTGTACGTCTACCTCTCCGACCACAAGGCGCAAACCTTGAGCCGCCTGGTGGATCACGTCGAGCAATTCGCCGCGGCGAACAATACCGATGACGTCCAGTTCCTCCTGGCCGCTGGCAATGCCGGGATCGAGGCCGCGACCAACATCGTCGTCAGGCAGGCCAACCGCGAAATGCTGTTCTGGGTCTACGGCGCGGTGATCCTGCTGTGCCTGATCACCTTCCGTTCCTGGCGCGCCACGATTTGCGCGGTGATTCCGCTGATGCTCACATCGATCCTCTGTGAGGCGCTGATGGTCTGGCTGAACATCGGCGTCAAGGTCGCGACCCTGCCGGTGATTGCCCTCGGCGTGGGCATCGGCGTCGACTACGCGCTGTACGTGATGAGCATCCTGCTCGGTCATATGCGCCAGGGCACAAGCTTGTCTGAGTCGTATTACCGGGCACTGCTGTCCACCGGCAAGGTGGTGATGCTGACTGGCGTGACCTTGGCGATCGGCGTGGCCACCTGGATGTTTTCGCCAATCAAGTTCCAGGCTGATATGGGCGTGCTGCTGGCCTTCATGTTCGTCTGGAACATGGTCGGTGCGCTGGTTCTATTGCCAGCCCTGGCTCACTTCCTGTTGCCGAGCAAGCGGGTGAGCGCGGGGCAGGCCGAAGCCAGACCCAGCCATTCGACGAGCTTGCCGATGATGCCTGCCGTAGCCGAGGAGGGGGCTTGCGTGAAGCACTCGCTACGCCTGACTTCAGAGCACGATCAAACGATAAAAGACGCCAATCCCGTCGCGTCATAACAACAAAAAAGGACGTTCCCATGCCTCGTGTGCATTTGTTCCAGCAGTCTCTATGGTTCGACCTCATCGCCGGCCTGAGCGCCTTTGGTATGGCATTTTGCGCGGCGCAACCTGCGGAGGTGTGCGATGAACGTTGAACGCCAGGCGCGGCTACCGCAATCCTTGTTGCTGTTGCTCGGCAGTTGCCTGCCAGTGCTCGGTGCGGTGCTGCTGGCCCCCGTCCTGACGCGTATGCAGGAACACTTCGCCGACACACCGGGTGTGGCCGTGCTGGTGCCCATCGCCCTGACGCTGCCGGCGTTGATGATTGCGTTGTTGGCTCCCGTGGCCGGAATCATCGCTGACCGGCTGGGGCGCAAACCGTTGTTGATCGGTGCGATGGTGCTCTACACCGTCTGCGGCGTGCTGCCGCTATGGCTGGAGTCGCTGCAGGTCATCGTGATCAGCCGCGCCGGCATCGGTGTGGCCGAAGCGGCGATCATGACCTGCTGCACCACGATGATGGGCGACTACTACAGCGGCGCGCGACGTGAACGCATGTTCGCCCTGCAAATGGTCGCGACCTCATTGTCGGCGGCGATCTTCATTGCCATCGGTGGAGTGCTCGGCGAGCACGGCTGGCGTACCCCGTTTGCCCTGTATGGGTTGGGGCTGGTGTTCCTGCCGCTGATGGCCTGGTTGCTATGGGAGCCGCGTGCGCAGGCGGCCACCCTCACAACGGCGGGCAGGGCATTACCCTGGCGCCCGCTGGCACCGTTGTATGCCCTGGCATTCCTGGCGGGCCTGAGCCTGTTCATCGTGCCGGTACAAGTCGGTTACCTGCTTAACCTGCTGCATGTCGAAGGTTCGCAGCAGATCGGCCTGACCATGGGCGCCAGTCAGTTCGGCGTATTGGTCGGCGCCCTGAGTTTTCGTCTGTTGAGCGGTGTGCCGGCGCAGCGGCAGATGCTCCTGGCCTTCGTCGCGGCCGGGATCGGTGGCGGGCTGCTGGCGGTAGCCGACAGTCACGGGCTGGTGGTGATCGCCGTCCTGATCAACGGTCTGGGCATCGGCCTGATGATGCCGACCCTGCTCACCTGGATCATGAGCCAGGTCGACTTCCAGCAGCGCGGCCGCGCGGCCGGCGGCTTCACGGCGATGTTCTTCGCCGGTGAGTTCGCCAGCCCGCTGGTGGTGCTGGCGATCACCGGCGGGGTAATCGGCGCCTTGCCAGCCGCACTGGGCATCGTCGCGGGCGTTCAGCTGGTGGTAGCCCTGGCCTGTCTTCGGTTGCGAGGCAGCGGGGCTGCTTTTACTACTGCGGTTGTCGCAGACCCTGAGCACTGACCTGCCCATTCGACGTTTCATAAAAATAAGAACAACGAGGAGAACATCATGAGTTATTTGCTCAACACCTGGTACATCGCTGGATGGGCAGACGAGCTGGCGCAAGGTGGCATGCTGGGCAGAACCATCGTCGAGCAACCCATCGTGTTCTTTCGCGATAGCCACGGTGTGATCCAGGCGCTCGCCGATCGTTGCCCGCACCGTTTTGCCCCGCTGCACATGGGCAAGGTTGTCGGCGACAGCGTCCAGTGCCCGTACCACGGCCTGCGTTTCGATGGCAGTGGCCAATGCACGCAAAACCCCCACGGCGATGGGAATATCCCCAAAGCCGCCTGTGTTCGCGCGTTCGCAGTCGTTGAGCGCCATGGCGCGATCTGGGTCTGGCCTGGCGATGCGAGCCTGGCCAACGATGCGCTGATCGCGGATTTTTCCTTCTTCGAACAGGCGCCCACCCATGCCAAGGGGCACGGGTATTTGCCAACCCGCGCGCACTACGAGTTGCTGTCCGACAACATCATGGATTTGAGCCACGTTGATTTCCTCCACCCCGATACGCTCGGTGGCGGGGCGCTGTCACGCACCCGCGCCACCATCGAGGAGCTGCCCAACGACCGTGTGCGCATCAGTTGGTGGGCACCGGATGATGTGCCTCCTCCGGCTTTCGGCGCTCACCTTGAAGACCCGACCCGGGCGGACGTCTGGGCTGAAGTGATCTGGCACGCGCCCGGCCTGATGTTGCTGGGCAGCGGCGCCACGCCTCCCGGGCGGCCCAGGGCCGAGGGACCAGTGACATGGAACCTGCATCTGATGACGCCGCAGGACGCGGCCAACACCCATTATTTCTTTGCCAACACGCGCAGTTTCGAGCAGGACAATGCGCAGTTGAATGCCTTCGTCCAGGAGATGTTGATCGGTATTTTCGCCGGTGAAGACAAACCCATGGTCGAGGCTCAACAGCGCCAGATTGGTGAGGTTGAACTGCTTGGCCTCAACCCTGTGTTGCTGCCAGTCGATGCAGGGGCCGTGCGCTGTCGACGTGTTCTGCGTCGATTGATGGAAGCCGAGCGAGCGGAGACGCAAGCCAGTCGGTCATCAAACTATGAAAAAGAGGAACTGCGATGAGCTTTCTACGCAACGTCTGGTACGCGGCCGCCTGGGGAAACGAGATCAAGGCTGGCGAGTTGTTCCAACGAACCTTGCTCAATGAACCCGTGGTGTTTTTTCGCGACACCCAAGGTAATGCCCAAGCCATTGCCGATCGCTGTCCCCACCGTTTCGCGCCCCTGGGCATGGGCATCCTCAAAGGCGATGCGGTGCGTTGTCCGTACCACGGCCTGGAATTCGATGGCAGCGGCACCTGTGTGCATAACCCTCATGGTGATGGTGCAATTCCCAAGGCGGCAAAGGTCAAGGCCTACCCGCTGGTTGAACGCTACAGCCTGCTGTGGATCTGGATGGGCGATGCACAACTGGCCGATGCGACGCTGATTCCGGATTTCAGTTGCATGGATGAAGACCGTTGGTATGTCGGCAAACGCTACCTGCACGCCAGAGCCAACTACGTGCTGGAAACCGACAACATCATGGACCTGAGTCATATCGAATTCTTGCACCCGTCTACGCTGGGTGGCGATGGCGTCAAGAGCGCGTTGACCAGCGTGCAAGAGGAGGGCAACACCGTTTGGTCCAACCGCCAGACGGTTGCGGAAATCATGCCGGAGTTTCTCTACACCGCCTGGAACATTCCTCAGGGCACACCGGTGGACCGTTGGATCGATGTGCGTTGGGATGCTCCGGCGAACATGTTGCTGTTTTCCGGCGCCGTGGCGACCGGGCTCCCCAGGGATAAGGGCGTTTCCACACCGATTCCGCATCTGTTCACTCCAGAGACCGAGACCACGACTCACTACTGGTTCTCAGTCTGTTTCCCCAAGGCAATGGGCGAATTTGCCGAGAGATTCGCTGATGAGCAGGCGGCCGCGATCAGCCGGCCCTTTGCCGATGAAGACTTGCCAATGCTCGAGGCGCAGCAGCGCATGATGGGCGCTGCATCGTTCTGGGACTTGAAGCCGGTCCTGCTGATTGGTGATGCAGGAGCGGTCCGGGCGCGGCGTGTCCTCGACCGCATGATTGCTGCCGAACAGCCTGCGGGTGCCCAGTGATGATTGAAGTCATCGTCACTCGCAAGCGCCTCGAAGCCGAGGGCATCTACAGCTTCGAACTGGCCCCGGTCGAAAATTCCATGCTGCCTGCCTTCATCGCTGGCTCGCATATCGACGTGCACCTGCCCAATGGCCTGGTGCGCCAGTACTCGCTGTGCAATCACCCGGAAGAACGCCACCGCTACCTGCTGGGAGTGTTGCTCGACCCAGCGTCTCGCGGCGGTTCGCAGGCCATGCACCAGCAAGTGCACGAAGGCAGCCGGCTGCGCATCAGCAAGCCACGCAATCTGTTCCCGCTTGAGCATGGGGCTGGGCACAGCGTGCTGTTCGCCGGCGGTATCGGCATCACGCCGATTCTCTGCATGGCCGAGCGCCTGGCGCGGATCGGCGCGCCTTTCGAGCTGCACTATTGCGGTCGCTCGGTCGGGCGCATGGCCTTTATCGAGTACCTGCGCCATTCGACGTTTGCCAAGTGTGTGCAGGTTCATGTGGACGATGGCGAGGATGCCCAGCGTCTCGACGCCGCTCGGGTTTTATCCGGGCCAGCCGCCGACCGTCACCTGTACGTCTGTGGCCCCAACGGTTTCATGGAACACGTGCTTGGCACGGCTCGCGAGCAGGGCTGGGCCGAGGCGCGACTGCACCGTGAGTACTTTACCGCCGCCGCTGCCCCGGCGGGTGAGGCGGGCGGGTTCGAAGTGCAACTGGCGAGCACCGGACAGTGTTTCCAAGTGCCGGCCGCGCTCAGCGTTGCCCAGGTGCTGTCGGAGGCCGGCATCGAGATCCCGTTGTCTTGCGAGCAGGGCATCTGTGGCACCTGCATCACGCGCGTGCTGGAAGGCGAGCCAGAGCATCGTGACATGTTCTTGACCGATGTCGAGCGAGCCCGCAACGACCAGTTCACGCCGTGTTGCTCGCGCGCCAGGAGCGCGCGGCTGGTACTCGATCTTTAAGGTTTTTCCATGCATCCATCTTTACCCGCTGCGGTGTTTCGCCAACTGATTGAGGAGTCGGACATGCAACAACTTCCTGGTTTCAAACGCGTGGTCACCGGGCACGATGCCCAGGGCCAGGCGGTGGTCGCGCTCAGCGGACCGACGCCCAATAGCTTCCCGCTCAAGGCCGTGCCTGGCACGGTCTTCCATGAGATCTGGAGCAGTGGCGCCAGCCCGGCCGTGCTGGATAACGGCGACGACCCCACCCGCAAGCCGCTTCAATTGAGTCCGGCACCCCTGGGCAGCGTCATTCGCGTGGTGGATATCCCGCCCGACAGCATGCAGAACCAAATCAGCGCCGAGGATGCCGCGGCGGCCTTTGTCGAAATTGGCCAGGCCCATGCCGGTACGGGACAGGCAGATTCCAAACACAAGCTGATGCACCGCACCGAAACGCTCGATTACGGCGTTGTCACGGAGGGCGAGGTGTGGCTGGTGCTCGATGGCGAGGAAGTGCATCTCAAGCGCGGTGACATCGTCGTGCAGCGCGGCACCAACCACGCTTGGAGCAATCGCACCGAGCAGATGGCGCGCATGTTGTTCGTGCTGCTCGATGGCCGCTTCGCCCCCGAGCTGCAAGGAGAACTGGCATGAAGCTCAGCACCCTGAAAGATCACAGCCGCGACGGTCGCCTCTTGGTCGTGTCGCGCGACCTGGCCTGGGCGGTGGAGGCCAGCGATATCGCCGCGACGCTGCAGGCCGCCCTCGAGCATTGGTCGAACGTCGAAACGGCCTTGCGCTTGCGGTATGACGCCTTGAACGAAGGCACGCTGGCCGGTGCCTTCGCCTTTGATCCGGGGCAAGCCGCCGCGCCCTTGCCACGTGCCTGGCAGTGGCTGGACGCCTCGTCTTTCCTCAGTCATGGCGAGCGCATGCAGAAGGCGTTCGCGCTGGATCCGATCGAAGGTGTTGAACACACGCCGCTGATGTACCAGGGCTCTGGCGATGATTTTCTCGGCGCTCGCGATGACATTGTGCTGCCTAGTGAAACCCATGGTATCGATTTCGAAGGTGAGTTCGCGGTATTGGTCGATGAGGTCCCCATGGGCTGCTCGGCGCAAGAGGCCGCCGACCATATCCGGCTCATCGTGCAAGTCAACGATGTCAGCTTGCGTGCGCTCGCCCCTCGGGAAATGAAGACCGGCTTCGGTTTTATCCAGGCCAAATCCTCGTCAAGTTTTGCCCCGGTGGCGATCACCCCCGACGAGTTGGGCGAGGCCTGGCGCGACGGGCGTGTGCACTTGCCGCTGAGGGTCGAATGGAATGGCCAGTGGTTCGGTCATGCCCACGGTGGCGCCATGCATTTCGGCTTTCATCAATTGATCGCCCATGCGGCGCTGACCCGGCGACTCAGGGCCGGCTGCGTGATCGGTTCCGGCACCGTTTCCAATGCCGATCCCACGGTGGGCGCTGCGTGCATCGCCGAACGTCGTGCCGTTGAGATGATTGAGCACGGCGCGCTACGGACGTCCTTCATGCGCTTTGGCGACCGCGTGCGCATGGAGGTCTTCGATCTGCAAGGGCAGTCGGTGTTCGGGGCGATAGACCAGTGCATCGTGCGCGGAGGCCTCCCATGCGCGTAATGATTACCGGGGCCAATGGTTTTGTCGGCCGGGCGTTGGTGACACGATTGCTCCAAACCAATGAGTTGCGAGGCCGGTCGATCAGCGCGTTGATATTGTTGGATAAGGAATTGGTGGGGTTTGCTGAGGATAAGCGCCTGCGCCGGCATTGCGGCAGTGTCACCGACGCCGCGTTATTGCGCCGGGCCTTGGCCGATGGCATCGATGTGGTCTTTCACTTGGTCAGCATCCCGGGTGGCGCGGCCGAGCAGCACTATTCACTGGGCTATCAGGTCAACCTGCTGGCAAGCCTGGAGTTGCTTGACCAGTTGCGCGAGCAGCCTGGTACGCCGGTGCTGGTGTATGCCAGCAGCGTGGCGGTGTACGGCGGCGACCTGCCGGCTCGCATGGATGAGCGTGCCGTGCCGCACCCGCAGTTGAGTTACGGTGCGCACAAGGCGATGGTGGAAATGGCGATCAATGACCTTGCCCGACGGGGCGAGGTGGACGGTCGTGCCGTGCGCCTGCCCGGCATCGTCGCCCGTCCACGTGAACCCAATGGGCTGCGCTCGGCGTTCATGAGCGATCTACTTTACGCCTTCGCTCAAGGTGAACCGTATTGCTGCCCGGTGTCGCCGCAGGCACAGGCATGGTGGATGTCCGTGCGGTGTTGCGTGGATAACCTGCTGCGGGCCGCCGAACTGCCCGCCGTTGAGCTTGGTGAGTCACGTGTCTGGCAATTGCCGCTGTTGCACCTGTCCATTGCCCAGGTCATGGATGCCCTGGCCGCTGCCTACGGCCAGGAACGCCGCGCGCTGATCAGCTTCGCGCCGGATGCCGGGCTGCAAGCGTTGTTCGGCAACTTCCCTGCAATGAAAACCCCTCTGGCCCGCGCCCTTGGCTTTCGCCATGACGGCTCTGCCGGCGCCTTGATACGAAACAGTTTGAACGCTGCTGCCCCGGCGCGTCGTATGCGTGGACGGGTGGCGCTTGGAGTGACTGATCATGCAAACAGCTAAACGTCGCCTGGTGGACCTGTCCGTCACCCTGGACAACAACCCCTACACCGATCCGCCGCCATTGCTGCCGAAAATCGACTACATGGACCATCAGCAAGGCTGGCCGGAGATGGCCGCGATGTTTCCCGGCCTGTCCAAGGCGCAACTGCCTGGCGACGAATCCTGGGCGGCCGAGCGCCTGCAGATCACCACGCACAGCGGTACGCACATGGACGCCCCTTGGCACTACGCCTCGACCACGGACGGTGGCAAGCCGGCGTTTGGCATCGACGAGTTGCCGCTGGACTGGTGCCTGCAACCCGGCGTCAAACTGGACTTTCGTCATTTGCCGGATGGCCATGTGGTCAGCGCTGCCCAAGTGCAAGCAGAGCTGGAGCGTATTGGCCATGTTCTACGGCCGCTGGACATTGTCCTGGTCAATACCCGTGCCGGCGCGCTGTTTGGCCAGCCTGGGTACCTGGACGCCGGGGTTGGCATCGGCCGTGAGGCCACGTTGTACTTGTTGGAACGCGGCGTGCGCGTGGTGGGCACCGATGCCTGGAGCTGGGACGCGCCGTTCAAGTACACACGCGAACGCTTCGCCGCCACAGGCGACGCCTCGATCATCTGGGAAGGGCACAAGGCCGGACGCGACATCGGTTACGGCCAGATGGAGAAGCTGGCCAACCTGGAATGCCTGCCGGCCCATGGTTTCCAGGTGTCCTGCTTCCCCTACAAGATCAGGCACGCTTCGGCCGGTTTCGTCCGCGCCGTAGCGATTTTCGAGGAATGAGCGTGCCGGCTGCCGGTGGGAAAAAGCGCGCTAGCCTGTCCCAGGGGCTCGAGGCGCTGCTGTCGGAGCACATTATCGAGGGACGGCTGCGTGGCGGTGAACAGTTGCCCACCGAGTCGGCCCTGATGCTGGAGCATGGCGTCAGCAGGACCGTGGTGCGCGAGGCCATGTCGCGTCTACAGGCCGGGGGAATGGTCGAGACACGCCACGGCATAGGGACCTTTGTATGCGGTAGCGCCCTGTCGTTGGGGGCCTTCATCGACCCGGAGACGATCGGTCTCATCACCGATTCGCTGGCGATCATGGAGTTTCGGATCGGTCTTGAGGTCGAAGCCGCCGGGCTCGCGGCCCAGCGACGCAACACGGATCAGTTGACGGGGTTGCGGGCACTTCTCGATCAGCTCGGGCAGCCGGATGTCAGCGTCAATGATCGGGCGGCGTTGGATTTTCAATTCCATTTGGGCATTGCCCAGGCGACCGGCAACCCCTACATCGCCAGCACACTGCTCAACCTGGGCGAGGTCATCATCCCCCGCAGCCGACTGGATTCTGCGCGTCTGTTTCACGATGAGCCTTTGCATTACGAACAGCGCATGCAAAGCGAGCACGAGCAGATTTACCAGGCGATCTTCCATCAGGACACTGAGTGTGCGCGTGCCGCGATGCGCCTGCATCTCCAGGACAGTCGCGAATACTTGCACCAGGCCCGCCAAGAGTTGATGACATGACGCAGAACCAGAGCTACCCGGTGCCGGACATGGCCACGCAGCCTACTGCCACGGCGCTCACCATCATCGATCCCCGCTGGACTTTGTTCGTCCGGGTCGTGGCGGCTGGCAGTCTCAGCAAAGCGGCCGTACTGCTGGACATGCCGCAGTCCATGGTGAGTCGCAATATTGCCCTGCTCGAATCGCAATGTGGCGAACGCCTGTTCCATCGCAACGGACGTGGGGTGGTTCTGACCGAATTTGGCGAGCAGTTGCTGCCCTGTATATCGGATCTTCTGGCGAACGCTGAAAGCCTTGTCGATGACATTCGCAACCTGCGTGGAAAGCCGGTGGGGGAGGTAGTTGTGGGCATGTTGCCTTCCGCGGTGCGCCGGTTTGCGGGGACGCTCTTTTCTGCGGTGCGCGCGCAGATGCCCGGGGTGAGATTGCACCTGATCGAGGGCGCCAGTGCTCAACTCGAAGAGCAGTTGCACGATGGTCGTCTGGATATGGCGCTGGTGCTGCGCGAGAGCGAGGCGAGCATCGGGCAAGCCCATCTGTTGGTCAGGCTACCGCTGCACCTGGTCGGACCCGCCTCCGATCCTCTGCTCGGAAATCGAGATATTGCGCTGGAAAATCTATCTGGGTTGCCATTGGTCGTGCCTGGGCGGCCGCATCTGCTGAGGGCCAGGCTCGATCATTTGGCTGCGGAGCAAGGCGTGGAACTGTGCGTGGCCGTGGAAGCCGACTCGGTCCAGCTCCAGTACGAAGTCGTCGCGGCAGGCGGAGGCTATGCGATTGCCTCGGTGTTGCCGGGCTCACTGGATCAACGACTTATTTCATCGCGCATTATAGAGCCCGTGTTGGAGCGCTTTGTCGTGCTGGTCGAATCGCCCCGGCGCCCCTTGACCCGTGCTTCCCGTGAAGTGCGCCGGCTGATTTGCAATCTGTCCATGCCATCGATTTAAGCGATAGCTGCTTTGCATCCCCAGCAGTATTCGGTGGGGGGCGCGCCTCGTAGGGTGTCAGTCAACCAACGACTGATCCCCGATTGCGAGGTTTGCGCCATGCATCACGCCCAAGAACTCCAAGTCATTGCCCCGACGCTTTTTCTCAGCGATGCCGATGTGGCCTCGCTCGCCGACTGGAGCACCGCCGTTGCCGCGCTCGCCGAGGCGTACGCGCACCCTGCATCGGATGCCATGGTGCCGCCTCGCTCCATGGCCCGGGGCGATGGCATCTGGCTGCGCAGTTTGACTGCCGTACCTCCGGCTGGCGGCCATATGGGCTGCAAGTTGATCGCAGCCTCCATGCGGGCGCGCTGCGCCAGCTACCTGATTGCGTTGTTCGATCAGAAAACCATGGCGCTCAGTGCCCTGATCGACGGTAACCGGGTGACGGGTTTGCGCACCGCGGCAACCGCTGCGCTGGCAGTCGATTTACTGGCGCCCAAGCGCGGGCTGCGGGTGGGTGTGATTGGCTCGGGATTCGAGGCCCGTGGCGCGTTGGACTGCCTAAAGTCCGTGCGCGATGTGACTCAAGTCCGGGTGTTCAGCCCAACGCCCGCGAGCCGAGAGCGTTTTGCCGAAAGCTTCAGACCTGGGCTGGATATCCAAGCGGTGACCAGCGCGCAAGAGGCCGTGCGGGACTGTGACGTGGTGATTTGCGCCGCCCGCAGTCGTGACGAGTCTCCCGTTCTGCAAGGAGCATGGCTCCCTGCAGGTGTCACGGTCGTGTCATTGGGATCCACCTTGCCTGAGCAAAGGGAAGTTGACCCGGTCACGATGGAGCGAGCCGTCTGCATCGTCGCCGATATGCCGCAAGAGGTGCTTCACGATACCGGTGACGCCATTGCGGCGATCAGTGCCGGCGTTTATGTCGCCGACAAATTGGTCGCGCTGTCGGACCTCGTCGCGGGCCGTGTCATACCGCGCCAGCACGCAAGCGACATCGTTCTCTACAAGTCTGTTGGCTCGGCGCTGCAGGACGTCGTCATCGCCCAAGCGCTGTACGAGCGCGCCCGGCAACAAGGCCTCGGCATCGAGTTGCCCGCCAGCATTGTCCCTGTCTCGAAATAACTCCCTTCACTGTGCAAAGGAACATCATCATGGCCACATACAAGAAAGCGGATGCCCGTGCCTGGGCGCGGGAAAACCTGGTGGGCTGCTCGGCTGTCACCATTCCAAGTTTCAGTGCTGATTTGAAGCGTCTCAATGAGCGTGGCATACGCCACGACATCGAACATACGGTTGGCCTGGGCTACAGTGCTACGTTGCTGTGCAGCGAGCTGGCGATTTCTATCCAGGAGAATGCCCAGTTCACTGCCTGGGCCCGTGAGTCAGGGAAAGACCTGATCCTGTTTTTCCATGCGGCCTTTGGCACGCTTGCCGAGAATATCGAGGCGGTGAAGCTCGCCGAGAATGCCGGTGCGGACATCGTCCTACTCTCCTATCCACCACAGTTCTGGCCGACCAGCGAGCAGGAAATCTACGACTACACCAAGTCGTTCTGTGACGCGACGGACCTCGCCGTCATGCTCTTCCCGATTCCGCTCTGGGGCTTTGAGCGCGTGCATCCGGCAGGGATGTCCTTGGAGTTGGTCAGTCGGCTGTTGGCCGATTGCCCGAATATCGCGGCCATCAAGTCCGAGCAAGGGTTCCCGCTGCCGGCGGGCATTTGCGAGATGTATTACCACTTCCGTGATCAGGTGGTGATCAGTTGCCCGATCGAAGGCGACGCAATCCCCTTGATGAGCCTGATGAAGTTGCAGTTTTCCGGCACCAGCAACACCGCCTGGATGAGCGACTACTACCCGAAAGCTTTCGAACTGGCACGCACGGGCCGCTTTGAAGAGGCGATGGAACTGTACTGGAAGGTCAATCCGGCACGCAGCGCCAACGGCGCCGCCGCGCAAAGCTATGCCGGCGGCACTGGTGTGCTCAATCGCACGATGTGGAAATACCAGGACTGGCTCGCCGGCTTCAACGGCGGCCCACTGCGTGCCCCGGCGATGCGCGTGCCGGATCGCTTCATGAAGTCGCTGCGTCAAGGGTTGGTTGCGTCGGGGTTGCCGGTGACTTCGGATCCTGACAGCGCCTTCATGATCGGGCGTCATCCGTGCTGATCAGGAGGGTTGCACAGTGAAGCATTTACTTAAAGATCCCACACTGTGGCGTGACGGTGCCTATATCGCCGGTGAGTGGCTGACCGAGACGCCGCACGGTCACTACACGCTGCGTAATCCGGTGGACCAAACGGTGCTGGCCGAGTTGCCGCGTTGTCGTGAAACTGAAGTTCGGCACGCCATCGACGCGGCGAATGAGGCCTTTGGCCCATGGCGTCGCCTGACGGCCAAACGCCGTGGCGAGGTATTGCGCCGCTGGTATGAGTTGATGGTTGAACATCGGGAGGACCTTGCCACGCTGATTACCCTGGAGGAGGGCAAGCCTCTGGAGGAGGCACGGGGGGAAGTCGATTACGCGGCGTCTTTTGTGCGCTGGTTTGGCGAGGAAGCCACACGGGTGCGCGGTGATCTGATTCCGGGCGTAAAGGACACTCAGCGCATCGTGGTCCTGCGCGAACCCATCGGCGTCTGCGCGGCGATCACGCCCTGGAATTTCCCCGCTGCGATGATTACACGCAAGGCCGCTCCGGCCCTCGCGGCCGGTTGCACGATGGTGGTGAAACCGGCCAGCCAGACACCGCTGACCGCGCTGGCACTCGCCGAACTGGCGCAGCGCGCTGGCGTGCCCGCCGGCGTTTTCAGTGTGATCACTGGCAACGACACCCGCGACATTGCCGGTGAGCTTACGGCCAACCCGCTGGTGCGCAAGCTCACCTTCACGGGGTCCACGGAAGTGGGCCGGCTGCTGCTGGCGCAAGCGGCGCAGACGGTCAAGAAATGCTCCATGGAGTTGGGCGGCAACGCCCCGTTCATTGTCTTCGATGATGCTGATCTGGATGCTGCGGCTGACGGGGTGATGTTGGCCAAGTTTCGCAATGGTGGACAGTCCTGTATCGGCGCGAATCGGGTGCTGGTGCAGTCCGCGGTTTATGACGCACTGGCCGAACGCATCGTCGAGCGCATGGCACGCCTGAAGCTGGGCAATGGCCTGGAGCCGGGTGTACAAGTCGGGCCGTTGATCGATGACGCGGCGGTACGAAAATCCCAGGCGCTGGTTGATGATGCGCTGGCCCAAGGCGCTCGACTGCTGTCTGGCGGCAAGCCCCATGCGCTGGGCGGGTGTTTTTTCGAGCCCACCTTGTTGGCTGATGTGACCCATGGGATGCGGGTTGCTCGTGAGGAGATCTTCGGCCCGGTCATGCCGCTGGTGCGTTTCGACACCGATGACCAAGCCATTGCCATGGCCAACGACAGCGAGTTTGGCCTGGCCGCGTATCTGTTCAGCCGTGACGCGGCGCGTATCTGGCGCAACGCCGCGCGCATCGAGTCGGGCATGGTGGGCATCAACTGTGGCTTGATTTCAAATGAGGTCGCACCTTTCGGTGGCGTGAAGCAGAGCGGTCTTGGGCGAGAGGGATCTCACCTGGGAATAGACGAGTTCCTAGAGGTTAAATACCTCTGCTGGGATGGCTTGGAAAGCGTGTAAACAACCGTCGTTAAAGGCCGGTGGACGGCGGTTCGTGTGAGCCGTCGTTCATCGGCTTTTGTATTTGTTCTGCCGCAAAGGCAGGCACTCCGAGCAATGCCCCCGGCTTACCTGCGAGACCCATCGCCGCCAGCGATACCTCGGATTGTGCAAAGCGATTTCAGCCCTGATAGCCGATTCGATAGTCTCGTGGCTGATCCGGCATTTTTCGTCGGCATTCCATGTTGCTGCGGCATTGACGCAATGACGCCGCAGCGCTCGTTGGTGCGCCATGCAATGTCTGCCCGAGTGAATAAGAATAATTAGGAGAGCGTGATGATTGCAGCAGTCAACAAGGTCCTGGTGATCGGGGGAGGGTTCTCCGGTATGACCGCGGCTATCCAGCTCGCCCGCCAGGGCGTCGAAGTGGACCTCGTCGAAATCGATCCATTGTGGTGTCCTTTGGGAGCGGGGATTACGCTCAGTGGGCCCACGCTGCGAGCGCTTGATACGGTTGGGATTTTGGAAAGGGTCGCCGGGGAAGGGTACCTGTCGACCAATTTCGATGTGTTTTCACCGGTGGGCGACCTGATCGTGCAATTGGCGCTTCGACCGCCGGTCAGCGATAAGCCGATTCCCTGTGGTGGCGGCATCCTGCGCCCGGTACTGGCTCGAATATTTGCCGACAGGACGCGGGAAGTGGGGACCCGTGTGCGCCTGGGCATCACCTACGACAGCGTCATCGAGCATGATGATGGCATTGATGTGTCTTTCACCGACGGGACCACTGAACGCTATGACCTGGTCGTCGCCGCTGACGGCGTGCATTCGCGCACGCGAAAGGAGTTTTTCCCGGAAGCACCCTCGCCAAAACCCATTCATCAGAGCGTCTGGCGCGCGGTGCTGAAGCGTCCGCCGGAAATCGTGCGCCCCACTCATTGGCTGGGTAGCACCAAGGTTGGCGTCAATCCAATCTCCGAAACGCACATGTACATGTTCCTCATGGAAAGCCGCGAGTTTTCCGAGTGGATCGACCCGGCCAGTTGGCCGGGTGAAATGGCGCGCCTGTTGAGTGAGTTCCCAGCTCCGATCCTGCAAACGCTGGTGCCGCAACTGTACGAGGCGGACGCCAATATCGACTATCGTCCGCTGTCCAATCTGTTGGTGCCGTTGCCCTGGCACAAGGGCCGAATCGTGCTGATCGGAGACACGGTGCATGCCACCACACCGCACCTGGCTTCCGGGGCTGGAATCGGTATTGAGAGCGCCATCGTGCTTGCCGAAGAGTTGCTCGGCAATAGCAATCTACAGACGGCCCTGAGCCGGTTCGAAACGCGGCGCTGGGAGCGTTGCCAACTCGTGGTCGAGAACTCCGCGCGTCTGTGCGAGATAGAGAAAAGTGGCGGGGACAAGGAAGAGCATGCGCAGATCATGCGTGAGTCCACTGCGACGCTGGCTGAGCCTATCTGATTGATTGCGACCCTGCTGGATGAGAAGGGTCGCGCTTCTGGTCGTTAGGAGCAGTGATCGAAAATAACGACCTCTTTGACGTAAGCGAAAAAAGACGCCGACGTCAGCGCCACGCCGTCCTCGGCAAGTTTTTGAAACAGCGCTCGCTGATACTGCCGAAAGGTCGAAAAATCCGCTTCATTTTCAAACCACAGGCTAGAGGCGCCTTCGTATACGGCGATGTTTGGCCCGAAATAGGCCGTCACCTTGTCACCCTCGGGCAGATACCGGGAGCGAACATACCGGCGTAGGGCGTTCTGGAAGTCGGGCTGTTCGCGGGTAATGCTCTCGTGAGCTGCGTCCCAAACGTCGAAAAAACGATCGAGCGCCATGGATGGATTTTTCTTCAGCAGGATCATCACTTTCCATGGGAGAGGCGCTGTAGCGGTGCTAGCCGTCTCCGCTTCATCCATCAATTGAGCGAGCTGCTCGGAAAGGTCAGCGAAGTTCTTTGCATCAGGGCCCACGGTTTGCTGGGTATAGGGATCGCTGAAGGTGCGAATCAAACCTGGCACGTCTTCAAAAAACAGCTCCGTAATGGAGTCTTTGTGGAAGGACTGTGCGTAGGCACTGTCGGCGTCAACCCCGAAAGCCGCGTCGATGACATGGTTCTGCACGTACCGTTTGACGCCTAACGGTTTGGCTTTAGCGATTTCTCCGTGGGTGTGCTCTACATAGTTTATAAACTCGGCATGCGTCATTCCGGGTTTTCTGCGTACAGCGGCTAGGATTTTGATCATGAGGCGTTCTCGCTATTGGCAGGGTGAAGGGCGCCTGAACCTTAAATGCACTTCATGCTGTTGTAATTCATCTGATTGTTTTTCAACACCAAAATATAAGGCCAGGTTTAACCCGCAAACCAATCGGTATTCGTGCTGGTAGGTATCGCGCAATAACATGCTTGACCAGCCTTGAGTCAGCTTTGGATTTTGAGCGTTTTGTATGAGCCGATTTGGCGGTGAATCTATGGCAAAGAAAATTAACCGCGAGCAAGCTCAGCCCCCACAGGGGATATCGTGAACCCAGATGAATTGGAAACTGGCTCAAGCCGCTGTTGATTTCTCCCGACTGCCGCTCGCAGTGTCGCGGAACAGTCTGGGCGACATGCCGAACGTCGATTTGAAATGCCGGCTGAAGTGGGAGCTGCTGCCATAGCCCCAAGCGTAGGCGATCTCGGTGAGCGAGCGATGAGCATGTTCCCGATTGCGCAGGTCTTCGGCGCAACGTGACAGGCGCCGCTGCCAGATGTACTCGCTGACACTGCACCCCAGCTCATCCTGGAAGGCGCGGTGCAGGCTGCGTACCGAGCACTGTTCGGCGTTGGCGATGCGTTCGATGGTCAGGTCGCGGTCGGCCAGGTGGCGCTCGATGTACGCTTTGAGGCGGTTCTGCTTGAAGAAGCGGAAGTCGTGTTCGAGTTGCTTTTCTTCCTGCTTGTTCTTCAGCGCGTTATCCAGTAGCCCGGTGATGCTGTCGCCGATCAGCCCGGCCGAATGGTTGTTCAGCAAGGGGTATTGGTTGTAGGCATCGCTGATCAGGTGCATGAGCATCCGCCCCAGTCCATTGCGACCGTTAAGATGCATGTCGGCGGTTTGCGCGAGCTGCCCGGATGCCCCCTGGAACAGCAGGATGAAGTGTTCGCAACCTTGCATGCTGGTCACGTTGAAAGGTTTGCCGCAGTCGACCAAGAGCATTTCGTCAGGGGCCAGCACGCTACTTTGCTGGCCCTGCTCGAAGTGACTGACACCAGCCACCTGCATGATCAACATACGCGGCGTATCGAGGGCATCAATCGCTTTGCTCAGGTGGCGCGAATATCGATGGGCGCTGGCGGTCATTCGACAGAAACGCAACTGGCCCAGGTCCCCGTACTCCAGCCGACCCTGGAAGTTGCTGTCATGCAACGGGTCGATGAACGTCGATTCCAGCCGTTTTATATAGTCCGGCGTACGCCCCAGGTGATCGCTCATGAACTCTTTCCATTTCATCAAGCGGTCGGAGCGAACAACCTGATCGGTGGACACGCAGGCTAAATGGTTCATTTTTCGCCTCTATTTATTATTGTTTTTCTGACGGATCGGGCAAAGGGGTCGATTTGCCCGATCCGGGTGTGATCAAGGGTGCCAAAGACTCAGAACGGGTAGTGATGGCCTCCGGGCTGCCAGGTCACCCAATGGGCACGGGTAAACTCATCCAGGGCATAGTGACCGTTGAAGCGACCGAGGCCGGAATTCTTTTCACCACCGAACGGGGCATTGGGTTGGTCATCGACGGTGATGTCGTTGATATGGGTCATGCCCGCCACAATGCTCCGGGCGAAATTCAAGCCGCGGGCCATGTCCCGGGTGAACACGGCGCTGGAGAGGCCATACTCGCTGGCGTTCGCTAACGCCAATGCATGGGTTTCGTTTTCTGCGACCAGCAGCGGCAGCAGGGGGCCGAACGTTTCATCGCGGGCCAGTTCCTGATCGACTCCCACTTCACCGAACACATGGGCGGGCAGCACCAGCCCGGATGCCGGGCCGCCGCAAAGCTGCTTGAGGCCAGCACTCCGGGCACCGTCGAGCTTACGCAGCAGGCCATCGAGCTGGCTCTGATTGACCACTGGCCCGATCACCGTGTCGGCCTTGGTCGGATCGCCCGTCTTGAGGTTGCGCACGCGCTCCACCACCAGCGCTGCGAAATCGGCATACAGCGAGCGGTCGACGATCACCCGGTTGACGCTCATGCAGATCTGGCCCTGGTGCAGGAAACGCCCGACCACCGCAGCGTGCGCCGCACCTTCAATGTCGGCGTCATCCAGCACCACCAGCGGCGCGTTGCCGCCCAGTTCCAGGGCCACGCGCTTGATGTGTTTGCCACCGGTGGCAATACGACCGACATTGCGTCCCACATCCGTCGAACCGGTGAAGGAAATCAGGCTCGGCACCGGGTGCTCGACAAAGGCATCGCCGATTTCCGAGCCGGCGCCGACCACGACGTTGAGCGAGCCCTCGGGGAAGCCGGCTTCTTCGAACAGGTGGGCAATCAGCAGGCCGCCGGTCACCGCTGTGTCGCTGGCGGGCTTGAGCACGATCGTGTTGCCCAGGGCGAGTGCCGGCACCACCGAGCGCATGCTCAGGTACAGCGGGAAATTCCATGGGCTGATCACGCCCACCACACCCAAGGGCTCACGGAAGACAAAACTCTGTTCGCCGGGCTTGTAGCTGGTCAGGATTCGACCTTCAACCTGCATCGGCATCGTCGTGCATTCACGCACCAGGTTCAGCGTGAATTGCCATTCCATGCTCGCCTTGATCCGGGTGCTGCCGGACTCGTCGATCAGCCAGTCGATGATCTCTTCACGGCGGTTCTGGATGACTTGGGCGAGCTTTTCAAGTTGAGCGCTGCGCAGGGTGGGGTGCAGTTGTGCCCACGCGGCCTGCGCCTGCTGCGCCGCCTGATAGGCGTCGTCGAGATCGGCAATCGAGGCCAGGGGCATCTCCAGCAATTGTTCGCCATTGAAGGGATTGCGGTCGTCCAGGCGGCGTGCGGAGCGCCCTGCACGCCAGGTACCGTTGATGTATTGGTTGCCGTTGATGGCGTAGGGCCCGAGCGGTTGAGTCGTCATGGTCTTTTACCTTTGGAGGCAGGTGGTCGCCTCGTTTAGAAATTAAGGGGGCAAACGCCGATGGGGGAAACTGCTCAGCTCCTGATCCAGGCGCGGCCCCAGGAATTGAGGGTGTATTCCTCCTGTGCCCAGACACCGGGCTGGCGGCTGGCATCGGTGACTTCGAGCTCCGCCGAGAACTCCAGGCGGTTGCGATCGGCATCGACCACCATGAAGAACAGGTTGTTGCCAGGCCCATGTCGGCCAGGGCCGAAGAAAATGGTGATGCGCTCCTTGGCGAAACGATCCCCCCAGTCACGGATGTCATTCCACTCGTTGGTTTCGTAACAGTGGTGGTCCCACTCGTTTTTCGAGCCGCGGAAAAACGCCAAGGTGTGGTGTTCGTCGTCCGAGCGCAGGAAGCACGTCGTGAGTTGGCCGGTCTGCTCGTCCACGACATTGTCCGAAACGGTAAAGCCCACCGTGTTGACGTAGAAATCAATCATGGCTTCCAGCTCCGTGGTCTGGAACACCACGTGCTGCAAGCGACCCGGCATGCCTGGGTGAGGGGCGTGGAGGGCAGGGGGAGCGACGCCAAATATCGTTTGCCGGCCCTGGGGGTCGCGGATCAGGAACGCCCCCGGCTCAAGCAGCGGCGAGTTGGTCTCTTCGATCACGCAGCCATTGCCGAGCAGGCGAACCCGCAGTTCTTGCAGTCGAGGTTGGCTTCCCAAGTCGAACGCTGCCGCGAGCAGGCCGCTGTGGTCGGCGGGGGAAACGAGCATGGCGCGTTGCGGGCCGCTGAGCATCCAGCTGCCATCGGCTTGCGCCTGGCTGCCCATGTCCAGCATCCGCCGATAGAAATCGATTTGCCGTTGCGCGTCCTTGCTCGCCAGGTGCAGGTAGCACAGGCGTGCAGGTGTGGAAGTCTGGAGTGTTTGCATAACCACCTCTGTGCTTGAAGGTTTTAGTGAAAGACGGGCGCGCTGCTCGGTTCGATTTCGCTGTTGTGGGGCATGGCGATGCCGAACAGTGACTGCAGCGATTCTGCGGCCTGGGTCTCGGTCGCCTTGTCGAAAATCGCCGCGATGTAGCGATCCGGGCGCAGCAGCAGAAACGGGTGGGAATCGCCCAGCAGGGTTTTGAGCTGGCCTTCACGGTCTTGAAGCACCGTGCAGCCCGGGATCGACGGTATGGCATGGACGGACGCGGGCAGGATCAGGATGCGTCTGGCTTCAAGGTGGCTCCAGAGATCATGCTTGAGTTCATCGATACGCTGGCGGGTCGGGTCGCCGTATTGAATCAAGGCGAAGCCGGCGCCGATGGTGTCATCGAGCAGGCGTTCCTGGCCGTGGGCATCGGTGAGCTTCGGTTGGGGGAACATCTGTCCGCAGGACAAGGTGCCTGCTTGCCCCTCGGTCAGCACCAGGCCCCGGGTGAAGCGGGGTTTGGGCTTGAAGCGCATTTGCAGGAAATAATCGCGCAACGGCGGCAACAGGCCGATCAAGGCGAATGCGCCACTGATCAAGCGAGCGCGCAGGACGGTGGCCGGAGCCATGACCACGCCGAGGTTCAAGGCCAACTTGATCAATGCCCACGCATGATCACGACGCTCGCTTTCGTATGACAGCAGTGCGCTTTCCGCCATTTTTCCCTTCAGCACGCCGACCAGCTTCCAGCCCAGGTTGTGGGCATCGCGAACGCCGCTGTTCATGCCTTGCCCGGCATAGGGCGGGGTCAGGTGCGCAGCGTCGCCGGCGAGAAATACCCGTTGCACCTGCCACTGCTCGGCGACCCGGGCATGGAAGGTGTAGACCGTCTTGCGCACGATGGAAACCGGCGTGTCTCCCTTGAACGGGCGCAGCAATGCTTGCAGGCAGGTTTCGTCGAGCACCTGTTCGTCCGTTTCATCGGGCTTGAGCAGGAACTCGAATCGGCGCGTACGGTGAGGGCCGGGCACCTCCACCACCGGACGCCTGGCGTCGCAATACACTCGGGTTTGCCAGAAGGGGTCGTCGTCCTGGTCGGTATCGACCACCAGCCAGCGTGAGGAGAAGCTCGAACCGACCATCTCGATCCCGAGTTGCTTGCGCACCGGACTACGCCCGCCGTCGCATGCCACCAGGTAAGCCGCGTGGACTTCCATCAGTTGCCCTTCGGCGTCACGCACCAGCGCGCACACGCTGTGTGGGTCCTGGGTGAATTCCACCAGCTCGTGGCTGAACCGAGCCGTCAGGCTGGCAAAACGTTCAAGGCCTAGCCTGAGGGTGTTTTCAAAAAGTGGTTGGCGAAACGCGTTGCGCTTGGGGAAGCCATACAGCTTGCCGGTCGGCTCGACCTTGCCGAAGCAGCGACCGCCGGGCCGGGTGAAGTAATGCACGCCGTAGCCGGGCACGACATCACGCAGCACGGCAGCATCCAGCCCGATGGCCTGCATGGTGCGCAAGGACTCATCATCGATTGAAACCGCCCGTGGCTCGGTAACCGTGCCCGGCTTGCGGTCGATGATCAGGGTGTCCACATCGGCTTGGCCGAGCAGGTTGGCCAGGGTCAGCCCGGTAGGACCGGCGCCGATGATCAGTACCTGGGTGTTGATGCGTTTGAGGGTTGTCATTGTTATTCCCTTCCGGATGGCTCAGCCCAATGGCTTGGCGCGGTTGGCGAGCGCAGCCATGCGTTGCGACAGATCCTGGGCCAGGGCAAGGATCTGCTGTCCTTGTGTCTCCTCCTGGGCACTGTCGCGTTCTCGCACCGGGCGCACGCAACTGATGCTGCCAACGACCTTGCCATCGCCATCGAAGATCGGCGCGGCCAGGCCATAGACGCCCGCGTCGACTTCACCTGCGCTGGCCACATAGCCTTGGCGACGCAGTTGCTGCAACGAACGACGGAACTGTTCCCAGGTCTGGCCCAGTTGACTGGCGCGCGCCTCTTCGGGGTGGTCGAGAAACAGCTGGCTGTGTTGACGCGAGGTCATGTTGGCGAGGATCGCCTTGGACGTCGCACCCAGGAACAACGGCCTGGGCGAACCACGGGAGTAGCTGACCTCGCTGAACAAGTCCCCGTGCTGGTGAATGCACACGACCTGGTCCTTGAACAGCCGGCAGATCAGCCAGACCTGTTGTTCGCTCCACTGTGGGAAGTTGGGCTCAAGCGCTTGTGCGGCGCGCAAGAGGGGGTCGCTCAGGCGCAACTGGCGGTCCCAGGTAATGATCCGTGCGCCCAGGGCATAACGCCCGGCTTCGACCTGGAACAATAGATTGGCCTCGGCCAATTCGCGCACGTAGCGGTAGATCGTCGAACGGGTAAAACCCAAGGCGCCGCCCATGTCGTCCACCGCCCAGATCGGGCTCTGTTCGGTGAACAGGTCGAGTACCCGCAACATGCGCTCCAGGCTCGAGCCTTTGCTGTCGCCATCCTGCTCGGGCAGGTGTTCAGGGGTGTGTAGGTTTTCCATGTTCATTGCTCGTCCACGATGCTGTTGCGCAGGGTGCCGATGCCAGCGATCTCGACCTCCACCTGATCGCCCGGCTTCATCCACACCGGTGGTTCGCGGAACGCCCCGACGCCGCCGGTGGTGCCGGTGACAATTACGTCACCCGGGGCGAGTTCGGTGAAGGTGGAGCAATACTCGATCAGCTGGCGCACATCGAAAATCATGTCGCTGGTACGGGTGTGCTGCATCACTTGGCCATTGAGGCGGGTGGTCAATTCCAGGTCCTGTGGATCGCCGATCTCGTCGCCGGTCACCAACCAGGGGCCGAAACCGCCGGTGTTCGGGAAGTTCTTGCCGGGGACGAACTGAATGGTGTGCTTCTGCCAGTCGCGGACACTTCCGTCGTTGTAGCAGGCATAACCGGCGACGTAGTCCAGCGCGTCGGCGTGTTTGACGTGGCGGGCCGCTTTACCGATCACCACCGCCAACTCGCCCTCGAAATCAAGCTTGTGGGACGCGGTCGGGCGAACGATGGGTTGCAGGTGGGCAGTCTGGCTGTCGGCGAAGCGGGTAAAGATCATCGGATAGGTCGGCATTTCCCGACCGGTTTCGCGCACGTGAGTGGCGTAGTTGATGCCGATGCACAGCACTTTGCCCGGGTTCGGGATCACCGGCAGGAACGTCACTTCAGCAAGGGGGATACGCGGCAGGCTTGCCAGGCGCGCAGCGCTCAGTTCGTTCAGACGGTTCTGGCCGATAGCCTGTTTTAGATCGCTGCCAAGGGTTGGCTTGAGCGATTCCAGGTCGATGATTTGATCACCTTCGACCACGCCGTAGCTGCTACGGCCCTGGACAATAAAGCTTGTGAGTTTCATGGAGGCTCCTAGGAAGAGGGAGGGTGCAATGAGGGTTAATCTAATCTTGCTATAAAATCCTGTAAAGTGGGATTTATACAAAAATCCTAAAATATGGAATTTATGTGTTTTTTTGCGCGACTGTCCCTTTGGCGGACTTGGGGAGCAAAGGGAGGGGAGGCAGGCAGCCACCGCAGATGGCAGGGGCCGCGAGAGGTGCGCAAAAGGCTCTAAACCTGTGGGAGCGAGCTTACTCGCGATGAGGTCAGCCAGTTCAATACTCATGTAATTGAACCGCCGCCATCGCGAGAAAGCTCGCTCCCACAGGGATTGTGCTTAATTGACGGATATCAGGGCCTGATGCCAATCAATCGCTTGGTGCCCAGCAGCCATGCAGCGACATGCGCATCCGGAAGGGAATCCTGATGCGGGCAATGGGGCCGCTGGCCATGTCACGGGTGTCCAGCACGACCAGTTCGCTGCGCCCTTCGGCAATGAGGTTGAGCATGGCAACCACGTAGCCATCGGCTTCCTCTGCATCCGCCGAGCGCGGTATGAAGATGGGTTCCTGGAAGCATCCGCTGTCGCCGGGAAACCAGGCGTCGGTGCGACCTGTCTGCAGGTCCAGGTGCGCCAGCAGGTTGAAAAACTGGAAGGGAATCGGCCCATTCGCCGGGTTGTAAGGACGCTCAGGATCAAAGGCGAGCAGAAAACCATGCTGGTACTTTCGACCGATGTAGCGATCATCACACCGTGGAAACTCGCAGGGATATTCCGTCAGTGGCTGCGGTTGAACGTTCTCCTGCGCGCCATTCAGGTCGAAGGTCCAGCGCATCAGGCTGGCGGCCAGGGTTTCAGGCGGTGGTACGTAGCCGTCGGCCTGGGGGAAGAAGTAGAAGATGTTGCCGCCGGTGACGGGCATGTCGACATACACCTTGCCGTCCTCATCGAACGCATTCAGTGTGTGCCCCTGGAAGCCGTCCTTGGGCCCCTTGAACCAACGTACATCTTGCGCACACCCGTTACGCGGTACGACCGCGAACAGCTGAGGCAGATCGGGTTGCCACTGGAAATGCGGGCCGCCGTTTTTCATGCGCTCGACGTCCACTGTCAACGGAATCAACGGGAACACCACGTACCGTTCGGTCACCGCGAAATCATGCACCATCGCCGCATAAGGCGCCTGGAACCAGATCTCGTGCAGCAGTTTTCCGTCCGGAGAGAGTTCGAAGTAGGCCAGGTCTGGCGTGCCGTCGCCTTTGGCTTCATAACTGCAGGCCAGCAGGTTGCCTGTCACCGGATCGAGCTTGGGGTGGGCGGTGAACGTCGCGGCTTTGATCTGCCCATCAAAGGTCCATTCGCCGAGGGTCTCCAGGGTTTCGAGATCCATCGCCCAAGGCAGGGCATCTTCCTTGAGCGCCAACAGGACGCCGTTGTGAGGGATGACGGTGGTGTTGGCGGTGGTGTTGTTTTTCGCCGCGAGGGGGTCATTGGTGAAAGCGTTGCGATAAACACCATTGAGTGAGCGACCTTCCCGGCGCTGGGCCAGCAGGCGATCGGTTTTCACGTAGCGGCGTCGCAGCGAGGCCTTACCGTTGGCAAAATGAAAGCGGCTAACCATGCCGTCACCGTTAAAAAAGATATCGGTACCCAGCATGGGGGGATACTGCGGGTCTGACGCGACTTGATAAAAAGTCCCGTGGATCGAAGCGGGAAGAATGCCTTCGATCTCCAGGTCAAACACGTCGGCTTCCACCCGGCTGGGTGTGTAGAGTGCGCCGCTAAACTCAGGTGTCTGGGGGTATTGAATGGTCATCTGGCAATCTCATCAGTGTGCGGTTTCATTCATTTGCAAGGTGCAGCGTCAGGCCGATTGTGCAGACATGGCCGGCCCGGAAGGTTTTACGCCGCGCCGAAAGCGGGCAACGACCAGGCACGAGATAATCAAGGCTAGCAAATAGGCGGAAGCGGCCAGCCACCCCACCGCCCGGAAGTGTCCCTCGCCGACGACCAGCGCAGCCCCGAATGGCCCCAGCCCCTGGCCGACGAAAATGGCGGCGTTACCCAGGCCCGCCAATCGACCGGAAGGGTCCAGTTCCGCCGCCATGGAAAGCAGGTAGGGCAGGCTGAAAAACCAGACCATATGGATCAAGCAGGCCGTGGTGATAAAGGCAACGGGGCTGGTGCCATAGACCATGATCAAGGTCGCCAGCAATGCCGTGCCGAAGCTCAACAGTTGCGGAAACAGCAGGCCCAGGCGCCGTCCGATCAGACCGGCCAGGCCGGCGCCAAGGGCACCGGCAAGAATGCTGCCGCCGAGGATGCCGCCAATCTGCTGGGGCTCCAGGCCGATGCTCTTGCCGATGCGTTCCTGGTACACCCACAGGGCCGAGTGACCGAAGAACAGCAGGGCAAACAGCAGGATCAACAGCATGGCGGTGAGACCGAATGGCTGGATCGAGCCATTGGCCGCGCGATGGGCGTCCGGGTAGCGCTTGGGCACTCTCCGGCAACCCAGCGCCGCGAGCACGCTGGTGATCGCCAACAGGGAAAACGCCCCATTCACGCCAAATGTTTGAAGGACCAGCGGCATGGAGGTCACCAGCAGCATGCCCCACAGCAGGTTGCCGATGTTGATGACCGCGAAGGTCGCATCCTTGGACGTGCGCAGCGCTGCGGTGGCATAGACCACCGCCATGACCGCGCCGCCGCTGGCGCCGCAGATCATCCTGGAAATGACCAGTCCGGCCTGGCTGTGCAGTTGTGTGCTGACCAGGTTACCCAATGCCAGGATCAACAAGGCCACCAGGGCGAAGCGGCGCCGGTCGACGCTCGCCATGAACAGGGCGCAGACCCCGCAGGCGATGGCCATCGCCATGAGTTCCGCAGCGAAGATCGCGCCGATTGCATTGAGCGGCAGGCCGAGCTGGTCGATCAAGGCACCGCCCAGGATCGGCTGGATCTGCAGCGTCCCCAGGGAAATGACCATCATCAGGCAGATGGCGCCCAGTGATTTTTTGCTGTCGATGGAGTCGAGTGCGTTCATGAAGCATCACCTCAGGTAAAGAGCCCGCTCATGCGTGAGCCGGCCTACACGTCAATCAGAACTTGTGAACGTAGCGAACCTGCACCTGGTAATCCGCTCGGGAGCGATTCTCGACGCCGGTTTCTTTATAGGTGTTGAGCCAGAAGGCTTTGTCTTCGGTGATTTTCCAGAACAGGCCCGGGCCAAAGCCCAGCACCTTTTCCCGGGAGTCGGTTAGGGTGCTGCCGTTGACCTTGTCATCCGAAATCTGCCGGAAGTAGTAGCCGTTGATGCCGACCGAGACCTTCGGGAACACTTCGTACGAGGCGGTGAAGTTGGCCCATGCCGACTGTCCTGACTGGGTGTCGCGCACCGCTTGCCCTTCAAAGAACTGCTGCGAACTGCTCGCCGGATCGTCGTTCTTGAAGTTGTACAGATAGTTCAGCCTCCAGCTTACTTCCCAACGGGGTGCCGGCATCCAGGTCGCTGCCCAGTAGGGGTTCAGGGAGAAGTGGTTGGAGCCTGGGTTCAGGTCTTTGTCTTTGTCGTACTTGCCCGTTGGTAGAATGATGTCGAAGGCCATGCGCTGGACGAAAACCGGCCGGCCGCTGGCGTCGACGATCGGATCGAACTGGACCTGTGGCCCGACCGTGACATCGCCCATGCCGGTAGCGTTGTCCTTGAGCTTGGCACCGTTGTCACCGAAATCGCCGTCCAGGGAAACAACGGGGACCAGCAGGCTCCAACCCAGGTGTGCCCCTCCCGCGAAGGTGTCGGGTGAGTAGTAGCTCAGCTGATTGATCATCGTGATGACGTTGATCTTCGGGTCATCGAAGGCGCCGTTTTTCTTGCCGCCGTTGGTCCTGATGCTACTGGCGGTGCTGAACTTCAGGTAGGTCTGGTGAGTCAGCCCGGGTGGCCCCGCAAACCCGTCGTAGAAGCTGGTGCCGCCCAGGTTGATACCGCTGGGTTGGCTTACGGACGGTGGAGGAGGGCCGTCGGCTGCATGGGCGGCAAATGACGCGAAGCTGAGTGCCAGGCACGCTGGCAAAGATTTAGTCAGACTCATCGAAGTGGCTCTATTCTTGGAATTGTGAGCGGGGGAATGTCCCCTGGCACTTCGACTTTAAGTCCCGGTGGTGGGTGATGCTTGAGCGCAACGGCCAGAGTTGACTGAGCGTGCCATGATGGGGCGATGATCCCCAACACTCTTGGCGCTCAACGCGGCGATTGAGGCGGCGCGCGCGGGCGAAGCGGGCCGTGGCTTTGCGGTCGTTGCAGACGAAGTTCGCAAGCTCGCAACTCGCACGACTGAAGCAACCGAACAAGCTGCCGGGATGATTGCTCGCTAAGTACGGTTCCGGTGAAGCTCCTCAGGCGTGACGTTTACCCATACGCTCTCTGCCTTGGTACCTGCTGTCTAACTCGCGAGGCCCACTGTGAAGCATGCGCACGGCCATGATAGCTATGAGCTATCATGGCCGTGCGTATTACTAACTGGATGACCATTCTGCGTCTACGTATCGTGGAGGTATTAAGCGTGATGGGCTGGTAGCACCGTTCGCGTCTTCCAAATCAACACAGGCCTGTACAGGTCATGTTTCCGAGATTTCCATGAAGAAAACGCTTTCGTTGGCCACACGCATAGGGCTTAGTTTCGCGGCCATCCTGGCGCTGCTCATATTGATAACCACCATCGGCATTCACCGCGTTGCGTTCATTGACTCCACCTTGGGCGACGTAAGCGAAAATGCCGCAAAGGTGCAGCGCTACGCAATCAATTTCCGAGGCAGTGTCCATAACCGTGCCATCGCTATTCGGGATGCCGTGCTGGTAACGACTGATTTGGATTTGGCAAAACACTTATCGGAAGTCTCAGCCTTGGAAAAGGCCTACTCTGACTCGGCAGCTCCAATGGATCAGTTGTTCAAGGGCGCAAGCGTAACTGGCGAGGAGGTTCGATTACTGAGCGCTATCAAGGACATCGAACAACAAACCCTTAACTCCACCAGAGCGGTAATCTCCCTGCGCCAGGCGGGTGACATACCAGGGGCTCAGGCGCTGCTGATGCGTCAAACGTCTTTGGATTACAGTGAGTGGCTCAAGCGCGTCAATGCATTGATCGACTACGAGGAAGCATCAATCAAGGCGAAGTTGGGCGCAGTGCAGGCAACCGCCAGCCAGTTCAGTACGCTGATGCTTATCGCGACAGGTATTGCCCTGCTGCTGAGCATCACGTTGTCGGCTGTACTTATTCGCTTTGTTACATCCACGCTGGGTGCTGAGCCCACAGACGTTGCATTGGCCATCGAGCGACTGGCAGCTGGTGATCTGAATCAAACGATTTCCACAGAGTATCCCGGCAGTGTCATGGGCGTCCTGAAAGACACGCTGGGCCATCTCGCAGAGACCATTCGTCAAGTACGTAAGGCGGCCCAAGAAGTCAATTACTCGGCCACCCAGTTGTCTGCCGCATCATCGGCTAATAATGAGCAGACCAGCTTGCAAACCCGCGAAGCCGAGCAGGTAGCCGCAGCCATCATGCAAATGGCGGCGACGGTTAATGAAGTATCCGGGTATGCCGCGCAGGCAGCTGATGCCTCCCGGTTGGCTGATACTGACGTGGGAAGTGGGAACAAATTGGTTGCAAGCACCACGGTTGCTATCGAACAGCTGGCATTAACCCTCGAGCAAACGACTGCTACCGTGAACCAGGTGTCCAAACATAGTGAAAATATTGCGTCAGTGATCGACGTAATCAACTCCATCGCCTCGCAAACCAATTTGCTTGCTTTGAACGCAGCTATCGAGGCTGCTAGAGCTGGCGAGCACGGGCGTGGATTTGCGGTGGTAGCGGACGAAGTACGTTCTTTGGCCAACCGGACACAGCAGTCGACCGAAGAAATTCGAGAGATGATCAGTACGTTGCAATCGGGTACCGAAACAGCATCTCAAACCATGCGCGATAGTTGTGAGTTGGCGAGCCAAACGGTCACACAAACACGCAGTGCGCAGGAGGCGTTGGCAAGGATCAGTGAGCAGGTTGCCGCTATCAGTCATATGAACGCCCAGATCGCGAGTGCCTCCGTGCAGCAGAGTAGCGTGACCGATGAGGTCGCTGAAAACATCAACCGCATTCATGGCTCGACGGTTGAGTCGGCCAATGGCGCGCGCCAAGTGGCAGCAGCCAGCATCGAGCTATCAGATTTAGCGGATCGTCTTACCGCTAAAGTGGCGTTCTTCTCTGCGGCTTAGTGGATTCGACAGTTTTTCACAGCCGGACTGACGTTTATGCGCGACCGCTGGGCTACTCAGCAGGATGCTTCGACAAGAAGTAATAAATATCCTATCAAACCCCGTAACGCTTGTTTCCACCTGAGGTAATGCAGTACCTACCCCTTGATCCTTGTTGCACAGCGCTGCCCATTCAGCACTGATACAGCAGAACCAAAGCAACTGACTGAATACCTGAAAGCAGCTGCATTAAGCGGGCTTTCAAGGTGAGTATTATGCTCGGGCCGCTCTGCTGCGGGTCATATGGATGAGTGCTGATCTACGACTATCCAGGGAGATTCGCTCTTCGACAGCAAAGGGCAAGAAGCCTAGTTTTGGATAAAGCAGCAAGCCTGCTGTATTTTCATTGAAGCACGAGATCTGCACCTCTGTGGCGTCGTAGCGGTCGAACGCCTGAGCTGTCATCGTCTCCACGATGAAGGTCGCCACACCTTTACCTCGTGCCTCTTGGGCAACGATGACATTGCCGATACAGCAAACCCCACCCGTTTCAGCCCGATAGAAGTTAGCAAAGCCGACAACGCTGTTCCGGGTCTCGACAACCGTGGAGTCGAATCGTTGAGTAATAGCGTTAGACAGTTGAGCTTCAGTCAGAGGGTATTGAGCTTTCGGGAACATATAAAACAGTTCCCGAGCGTTCAGGGGAAAGCTACAGATAGTTTTGATGTCGTCAGCCTTCACTGGCCTGTGTTGCAATATCATCGCGCGTCCTTGAGGTCTGTGTTTCCGGCATTTTAGCTCAACTAGATTTGCTCAAGCACCTTGCCTGATTACCGGGGGCATGCATCGATGCATACATAAAAACGTATGGGACAACCTGGTGGCAGGCCTGCAAAAGGAGGTTCCCTACGACTCAACCGTCGTTGTTTTCTTCGCTTCGTCCAGCATCCATTGAGCAAACGCTTGTATTGGCTCTCTGCTCAATGCGATGGGCTCGGGGAGGATGAGGCAGAAGGTTTTGGAAATGGTTTTCCCCTCTGGCCACGGAGCGACCAGACGTCCTAACGCCAGTTCAGTTTCAACGTAAAGACGCGGGACCAGCGCAACACCGAGGCCGGCCAATGCCGCCTCGATCAACATGCCGTGAAGATCGTAGCGCGCACCAATCGCTGGATTGGTAAGTGGGATCCCCGTTTCCAGGGAATAGCGCTGCCAGGCATCCGGGTTCTGCCGTCGGTGCAGGCGTGGAAGCATGTCCAGTGTTGCTGCTCCTGTGCTCTCTTGGAGCAATGCAGGATGACAAACAGGAACCAGCACTTCATGCAAAAGGTGGTGAGTCCGCATACCCGTCCACGCTGGGTGCTCGAAATGGATGGCAGCATCGAATCCGCTCCCGGCCAGGACGAAGGGGTCCATGCGCTCGGCCAAATGCACAGTGATGTTCGGATGCTTTTGCTGGAATCGTGTCAAGCGAGGAATGAGCCATCGCATCGCGAACGTCGGGATAGTGGCGATGTCCAGGCTCGCACCATCGTTCGGCTGCCCCATTAAGTACTGACTGTCCCGATCCAGGCGGTCCAGCGATTCGCGAACTTGGGCCGCGTAGCGTTCCCCGTTGGGCAGGAGCCGGACACGATTGCCGACTCGTTCGAATAGCGCGACACCGAGGAAGGCTTCCAGCCGGCCAATCTGGCGACTGATGGCGCCTTCAGTCAAAGACAGTTCTTCTGCCGCGCGCGCGAAGCTGCCGTGACGAGCGGCCGCCTCGAATGCTGTCAATGCCGTGCTGCTCGGGATCTTCTTTCGCATAAGCGTTCTCGGTCTAAGGGTGGTGATCCAGATAAGCTTGAGCTTTTATCACTGAAGCATACCGAAAAATCGCTTTATTCGTTGATGTCAAGGCCATACCGTGATGGAACATCAACAAGGAGGGCCGGACACACGATGTTCGGCCGCGACGTTATCCATGATCTATACCGTCGAGTGCAGCTTTACCGACCCCGCCAGCGAAGCCGAGTGGAATGATTTCTATAGCCTGGAAAAACTACCCGCGCTTATTTCCGTGAGCGGGTTCCATACCTCGCAGCGCTTCAAGGCGTTGAGCACGGGTTGTCCTGTCTACCTTGCCATGCATTCGATCGACGGCCTGGCCGTGCTTGAAGGCGATGAGTATCGCCAGAAGGGCGGCGGCAATTTTGCACGCTGGCAGCAGCACATCACCGATTGGCACCGCAATCTGTATGGCGCCCTTGAACGTGCGCCTGCCGTCGGTGAAGGCGAGCATCTGATCGTAAGCGCAGTCGGTCCCGAGCCGCTCATCGAGAGGGGGCTGGCGCCTGATCGGATGCGCGCCGTCGCATTGGAGAAGTGCCCTGAAATCAGATGGCTGGCGAAGCTGGATAGCTCCATCCGTCTCGATGTGGATACCCTTCCGAACCACGTACACCTCTATGCTCCGATGACCGCGCAGTTGACGAGTGGCAGTGGCGCAGTGCCCCACACGCCGGGGCAAAACCGACATGCCTAACCTGACAATCTTCATCCAGGCGGAAAAGATGCCGCCCGAGGCGAATCTGGCGGAACTCACTGAAGAATGTACTCGGCTTTGCACGGACGTCCTCCAGGCTACGTTGGACAACGTGCATGTCATCTATGTCTCTGTTCGCCAAGGGCGCGGGCATCCTGCTTACGCGGAAATCAGGTACCGCCTCGAACCGCTCAGAACGCCATCGGTCATGGATGTCTTCATGGCGCGACTGGATGAGGCCGTAGAGCGCCATGCGGGGCTAACGGCGCGCATCCGTTGCATCGGCTATCCAGCTGCTGCCATTTACGCGCGGAACTGATGACGCGCAAGGAGTGCTGCAATGAGCGACATGAAATTTCCGGGCCAGCAGATCGGCGAGTTTTCGATTACGGCCATCAGTGACGGATACCTTTGCGCAAGTCTGGATCTCCTCTCCAATATCGATCCTGCGCAGGCGTCCAAGTTGCAGCAGGACGCAGGCGTGAGCGACCCATCCTCGATCCACATCAACTGTTACCTGGTGCGTGGAAGGGGCCGCACGATTCTCATCGATGCGGGGGCTGGTGGTTTCAAGCAGTGGGGCGGAAAGCTGAAGGCCAATCTCGCACTGGCTGGCGTGCAACCCTCTGACATTGACGCGATTCTCCTGACTCACGCACATCCCGACCATGTTGGGGGGCTGGTTGATTCTTCCGGGGCAGCTGTCTTTCCCGATGCAGAGTTGGTCGTGCACCAGCGTGAGGTTTCTTTCTGGGAGGACGATGGCAATCTCAGCCGAGCGAGTGAGCGTGCTCGTGGCAACTTTCTGTTTGCTCGGAAGGTGTTCGATCAGTATCGGGAGAAAATGCGCACATTTACTGATAACGAAGTCCTCCCTGGCATCAGTGCGACGCCCCTTCTGGGGCATACGGCGGGGCATTCCGGTTATCGCCTCGAATCCGATCAGAGGAGTCTGTTGATCTGGGGGGATATCGTTCATTTCCCTCAAGTCCAGATTGCGCGTCCCGACGTATCCATTGCATTTGACCAAGACCCGCTGCTTTCCGCCGCCACACGTTCAAAGTTGTTGGATGTCGTCAGCTCGGACAAGATTCTTATCGCGGGTATGCACCTTGGCGAGCTTGGATTTGCACATGTCGAGCGGATAGGCAAGACCTACAAAATTTCCTACGAAACTTAGCGGCTGTTCGAGATGCCTACGATGCATCGGCTGCGGCGAATGAGGTCATTGATCCCACGGCGCCTCCTGCCAGCGGTCGAACAGAAAATCGCTGAACGCCGTCAGCCGGCGTGGATTGCAATCGTCACTCCTCATTTGCGGCGCATACGCGGTGCCACACCGGTCAGATGCTCACGTACACACGCCCAGGCTATGTGAAGGCTGTTGCGCAGTGACACGGCATCAAGGGTCATGATGCGTAATGAAACCCCGCAATCGTTGGGCAATGCGCTGACACCCAGATAGCTGTCGGGGTGAGTGGGCAGGGCATTGCGCAATGCGGTTTTCAGCGCTTCGACAGGCAAGCCCTGACCCACGAGCATGAATGTCGCCAGGGTCTGGAAGGCACCACTGACGCCCGGTAATTGCCGCAGCAGGTCTTGCCCGTTCAGCGCCAGGCGATCGCCGGCCAGCAAGCGGCCTGCCGGGCAGCGCACTTCCAGGTCGGCGCGGTAGACATCGAAGAGGCCGGCACTGTCCTGGGGGGTGTGCAGGCAAAACGCGTCGCACAGCATCACCCTGGCGCCCGGGTGCAGATTCACCCTTACCTGGCTGTGCAGTTTTGCCTGGGGAAACAGGATCGTCGCCATAGGCAGGTACTCCAGTAGCGCTCCGTGTTCGGCGGTGAGGCTGACGGTCTGCCGTGCCGATTGCTCGAGCATACTGTGGGCTACCGTCGCCGCGCCAGTGCTGACATGCACTTGAGTGTCCGGCCCGGCATGCAGGTGCATCCGCAAATCCTGGCCTGCGAAAATCCCGCCCGAGCAAGACTGCACATACACGGCGGCCATGCCTTTCGGGTCGTCGGGCAGCTTCAGGGTGCGGCCCAGATGAAAGGGATAGCCCACGCGCTGTTCGCTGATATAACTGGCGCCGGACGGCGCTTTGCTGAAGGCAATCCGGGCCTGCACCTGCGAGGATGCCTTGGGCGGTGCAATCAACGGGTGAAACAGTTCCTGCGGCGCGTTCATGGTCGGTCAAACAACACGGCGCGGCTGATGGCGTCGACGACCGCGTCGACCCCGTCACCCGTCGCGCAGTTGGTGAACAGCACGGGCCGGCCGTTGCGGGCTTCGGCTGACTCGCGACGCATGCGTGGCAGGTCCACGCCCACATAGGGCGCCAGATCATATTTGTTGACCACCAGCAGATCACAGCTCAACACGCCGGGCCCTCGTTTGCGCGGGATGTCATCGCCGCCGGCGACATCAATGACAAAGATCCAGTAATCCACCAGATCCAACGAGAAGGTCGAGGCCAGGTTATCGCCGCCGGACTCAATCAGGATCAGGTCCAGGTTCTCGAATCGCGCTTCCAGCTCGTCGGCCATTTGCAGGTTCAGCGTCGGGTCTTCGCGGATCGCCGTGTGCGGGCAGGCGCCGGTTTCCACCGCGAGCACCCGTTGTGGGTCGATCAGGCCGCTGCGCTGCACGCGTTCGGCGTCCTCGCGGGTCGCCAGGTCGTTGGTGATGATGGCCAGCTCGGTGCCGCGCGCGATGAAGCGCGGAATCAGTTGCTCCAGCAGGCGAGTCTTGCCCGAGCCGACCGGGCCGCCGATCCCGACGCGCGCGGCGCCGGGGTGGGGTTGCTGCTGCGGTGCGGCGTTGAATGCAGTGCTCATTAGCAGGTTCCTTTTATTGGCTGTGATCAGCGCAGCATGTAGCGCTGGGCCAGGGGCACTTCGCTGACCGGCTCGCAGGTCAGGCGCTCACCGTCGGCGTACACATCGAAGGTCTGGGGGTCGACGCGAATGTCCGGGCAGGCGTCGTTGTGCAACATGTCGGACTTGCGCAGCGTGCGGGTGCCGAAGGCCGGCAACAGGGCTTTTTTCAGGCCCAGTTTCTCAGCGGTATCGGCCTCCACCGCAAGGCGATTGACGAAATTCACCGACAGTGCCTGTTTGGCCTCACCAAAGGCCCCCCATTGCGGGCGCATGATCAGCGGCTCGCAGGTGTACAGCGAGGCTGCCGAGTCGCCCATCACGCCGTGCACGATAAACCCGCCCTTGACCACCAGCTCAGGCTTGACGCCAAAAAAGGCCGGCCGCCACAGCACCAGGTCAGCGAGCTTGCCCGGCTCCAGCGAGCCGATGTAACTGTCGATGCCGAACACCCGCGCAGCGTTGATCGTATACTTGGCGATGTAACGCTTGATGCGTTCGTTGTCGCCCAATCCGGTTTTTTCTTCCGGTAGACGGCCGCGTTGGTCTTTCATCTTCGAGGCCAGCTGCCAGGTGCGGCAGATCACCTCGTTGATGCGCCCCATGCCCTGGCTGTCGGAACCCAGGATCGAAATCGCCCCGGTGTCGTGCAGGATGTCTTCGGCGGCGATGGTCTGCGGACGCACTCTGGATTCGGCGAACGCCACGTCTTCCGGCACGTCCGGATTGAGGTGATGGCAGACCATGATCATGTCCAGGTGCTCGTCGAAGGTGTTGACGGTGTACGGGTTGGTCGGGTTGGTCGAGGAGGGGATGCAGTTGGCTTTTCCCGCCACGCTGATGATGTCCGGGGCGTGGCCGCCGCCTGCGCCTTCGGTGTGGTACATGTGGATTGTGCGGTCGCCGATGGCGGCCAGGGTGTCTTCGAGAAAACCCGATTCATTCAGGGTGTCGGTGTGCAACTGCACCTGGAAGTCGTATTCATCGGCCACCTTGAGGCAGGTATCGATCACGGCGGGCATCGCGCCCCAGTCCTCGTGGATCTTCAATCCCAGGCAGCCACCGCGCAGTTGGCCGAGCAGCGATTCCGGCTTGCTGGAATTGCCCCTGCCGAGAAAGCCGAAATTGATTGGCCAGGCTTCAGAGGCCTGCAGCATCTTGCCGACGTTCCATTCGCCGCCGCAGTCGATCCCCACGGTAATCGGCCCGAGCGAGCCGCCGATCAGCGTCGTCAGGCCCGCCGCCAGCGCGTGATCGCACAGTTGCGCCGAGTCGAAATGCACGTGCACGTCGATCCCGCCCGGCGTGACGATCAGGCCTTCTGCGTCGCGCACGGTGGTTGCGACGCCGCAGATCAATTGCGGATGGACACCGTCCATGACCTGCGGATTGCCGGCCTTGCCGATGGCCACGATCTTGCCGTCCTTGATGCCGATGTCGCCTTTGACGATGCCGATCACCGGGTCGATGATCAGCGCGTTGCAGATCAGCATGTCCAGCGCGCCGTCTGCGCTGTCATGCCCCGGCATCAGGCCCATGCCGTCGCGCAGGGTCTTGCCGCCGCCGTGCAGGCATTCATCGCCAGGCACCGCGTAGTCGAATTCCACCTCGGCCAGCAGCGACGTATCCCCCAGGCGCACCGCGTCGCCGGTGGTGGGGCCGTACATCGCGGCGTATTCCTTGCGCGTCATTGTTGCCATGGGTCACGCCCCCTTGAACTGTTGTGCGCGGGCTCGATCAAGCGCGATGGCTTTGCAGGCCGGATCGTGCAGGTTGCCATTGGTCAAACCGCTGAAACCGTAGATGTCCCCCGTGCCGCCGAATTGCACCAGCTGCACTTCGCGCAGCTCCCCCGGCTCAAAACGTACGGCGGTGCCCGCGGGAATGTCCAGGTGCATGCCGAAGGCGGCGGTGCGCGGGAAATCCAGCGCCTTGTTGACTTCGAAAAAGTGGTAGTGACTGCCGATTTGCACCGGCCGGTCGCCGGTATTGATGGCCCGTACGGTGGTCGTGGGGCGACCGCTGTTGAGTTGTATATCGCCCTCGGGCGAGATGATTTCCCCAGGCGTCGGCATGACGGCCAACGGCAACTGCCCGGGTCGAATCGGCTGATGCACGGTGACCAGTTTGGTGCCATCGGGGAACGTACCTTCCACCTGCAGTACCGGCAGCAGATCGGCCACGCCGGGCATGACGTCGTCAGTGTTGAGGAGTGTCGAGCCGAAACCGATCAGCTCGGCCACGCTGCGACCCTCACGGGCGCCTTCGAGGATTTCATCGGCAATCAGCGCCGAGGCTTCCGGAAAGTTCAGGCGCAGCCCTTTGGTGCGGCGTTTGCGCGCAAGTTCGGCGGCGGTGTATAGCGTCAGCCGCTCAAGTTCGGTGGGCGTCAGCAGCATGTTCAAGCTCCTGTGTCGGCAGCAGGCGTTTTCGTGCCCGCCACCTCAATTGGCGAAAAGACGGAGGTCCTGGGTTTCGTGCCGCATCACGGCGATCTCGGCCATGGGTGTGAAGCCGCTGGCGTCGTCGAGGGCGAGCGGCGCCTGAGCCAGTAGTTGCAGCAGCAAGGGCTGGATGTCGGTGAGCACCCGCTGCGCATCCACATGCCCCATTACGCCCAGGCGCACAGCGGCACTGACCAATCCGGTGCACAGCCCATGGGCGGCGGCGAGTTGGCAGTGCTCGAGTTGCATGCCGAGTTGTTGCCACAGCAGCCCTTGCAACACCGGCAAATGCCCCGGCGTTGCCCGGGCGAGCACGTGTTGCTGGTAAGCGGCAGCGCCGGGGGTACCGAGCGCGACATGCACGCCCAGCAACGATTGGCCGACGCGACGTGAGCCTTGGCGCAGTTCCTCGGCCAGGGTCAGGGCCTCGATGTGACTGTCCAGGTCCATCAGGGTGGCGAGGTCAGCCGCTGCATGCCAGGCGGCGCATAAAAACACCCGGTCAAAACTGTTCCAGCGATGGCGCAATTGACCTTCGACGAAGGCCCGCACCTGAACGCTGCGATCATTCTGCAGGCCGCGCTGACGGCGCCTGACAGGGACGGGGTCGGTCATCGCGGCGTTCTGCCCCAGGCGCGCATCGGCCACCAGCGTTTCC
This sequence comes from Pseudomonas sp. 8 R 14, assembly GCF_900005955.1. Lineage (NCBI taxonomy): Bacteria > Pseudomonadati > Pseudomonadota > Gammaproteobacteria > Pseudomonadales > Pseudomonadaceae > Pseudomonas > Pseudomonas sp. 8 R 14. The sequence goes on from NZ_CVTH01000063.1 coordinate 72,764, forward strand.
AGGCCCCATGACCAGGCAACCGCACCACCAGGGAAAAAACTGTCGGCCTGTTGCAGTGCCAACAGGCTGCTGCGCAACTCGGCCGGTGCGGCGTTCATAGGCGCAGCACCCGGCCGTCCGCGAGCAGCGGCGCCAGACGCTCGAGGTAGTCGGCCTCCGGGCCATTCAGCGGGATCCGTAACGCAGTGCCTGCAAAGCGCACGGCCCAGTGCATGTTGCCGGCGAAATACCCCAGCTCCAGCGCGGCGGCAGCGTCCCGCGGTTGCAGGTCGAGAAAGTGCACGTCCTGCATGTGCACGACGATGGCGCTGAATGTCGCTGGCCGACAGGCTGAGGGTTTCGACCAGGCCTGCGTGGCTGAGGTCATGCAAACGGTCGGCGAGGGCAGGGTCGCTGGCCTGGCCCAGAATGCGGTCGAGGATCAACATGGTGTGTGCTCCCAGGTCCGGTTTCAGATGGTCAGGTAGCGCAGGATGCGCTCGCGGTCGACGGTTTCGCGGACCTCGCTGTGCACGAACTCGCCTTTCTCGATGATCAGGTAACGGTCGGCCACCGCCATCGCAAACGACAGCACCTGTTCGGAGACGATCAGCGAAAATCCCCGTTCTTTTTTCAGCAGGTTCAGGGCCCGGGCGATGTCCTTGATGATCGACGGCTGAATGCCCTCGGTCGGCTCATCCAGGATCAACACTTTGGGGTTGGAGACCAGCGCGCGGGCAATCGCCAGCTGTTGTTGCTGGCCGCCGGAGAGGTTGCCGCCCTTGCGTCGACGCATCTCGAACAGCACCGGGAAGTACTCGTAGATGTAGTCGGGAATCGGTGCGGCAGGGGCGCCCTGCATGCCCGTCAGGATATTTTCCTCCACCGTCAGGTACGGAAAAATCATCCGCCCCTGCGGCACGAAGCCCACCCCGGCGGCGACCCGCTCATAGCTCTTGCTGGCGGTGAGTTCCCGGCCCGCCAGCGTGATGCTGCCGCTGCGCGCCGGCAGCATGCCCACCAGGCTTCTGAGCAGGGTGGTCTTGCCCATGCCGTTGCGACCCATGATCGCCAGGGACTCGGCCGGTGCGAGGGTCAGGTCGAGATTGCGCAGCACATGGCTGTCGCCGTAATACACGTTCAGGTTATTGACGGTCAGCATGCTCAGTGCCCCAGGTAGACGTCGATGACGCGAGGATCGTTTTGCACCTGATCCATCGAGCCGTAGGCCAGGGTTTTGCCCTGGTGCAGGACGGTGACTTTGTCAGCCACTGACTTCACGAACTCCATGTCGTGCTCGATGATCACCATGGCGCGGCCCTTGGCGATGCGCTTGAGCAGGCCTGCGGTCTTTTCCCGCTCGCCTGCACTCATGCCGGCCACCGGCTCGTCCAGCAGTAACAGTTCCGGGCGCTGCATCAGCAGCATGCCGATCTCCAGCCACTGCTTTTGCCCGTGGGACAACAGCCCGGCTTTGCGCCCCAGCTGGTCCTGCAGGAAAATCATCTCGGCGGTCTGCTCGATCTCTGCTTGCAGGGCCGGGTCCTTGCGGGCGAACAGGCAGTTGAAAATGCCGCGTTTGCCGGGCGATGAGATGTCGAGGTTCTCGCGCACGGTGAGGTCTTCATACACCGAAGGGTTCTGGAACTTGCGCCCAACGCCCGCGCGGGTGATCTGGTATTCGATCATGTTGGCCAGTTGCAGGTCCTTGAAACGAATGCTGCCGGCACTCGGGCGGGTTTTGCCGCAGATCATGTCAAGCAGGGTGGTCTTGCCCGCGCCGTTAGGCCCGATCACCACGTGCACCTGGTTTTCTTCGACATAGAAATTAAGGCTGTCCACTGCCTTGAAACCGTCGAACGACACCGTGAGGTCTTCGACACTCAGCAACAGGCCACTCATGACTGCACCTCCTGTTTGTTGTGGCCAAGGCGTTGCAGCAAACCGGCCAGCCCGGTCGGCAAGAACAGCACCACGCCCATGAACAGGAAACCGATGAAGTACTGCCAGAAGTTGACGAAGTTTTCCGACAGGTAGGTTTTGGCCACGCCGATCAACAGCGTGCCGTACACCGCACCGACCAGCGACAGACGCCCGCCAAGGGCTGCGTAAATCACGATTTCGGTCGAAGGAATGATGCCCACCAGCGACGGCGACGCGAGGCCGACCTGCAGGGTGAACATCACCCCGCCGAGCGCCGAGATCAGTGCTGCGACGGCAAAGATGAACGCTTTGAACAGCGCCGTGTTGTAGCCGGAAAACCGTACGCGGTCCTCACGGTCACGGATCGCCACCACCACTTTGCCCAGCCGGCTGCGCAGGATGAACCCGCACAACGCCACGCAGCCCAGCAGTAACAGGGTGGTGATCAGGTACAGAATCCAGGGCGTTTGAGGCGTTTGCAGGCTCAGGCCAAAGGCGGTCTTGAAGTCGGTCAGGCCGTTGACGCCGCCGGTGTAGCCTTGCTGGCCGATGATCATGATCGACATGATCGCCGCCAACGACAGGGTGATGATCGAGAAGTACACGCCGCCCACGCGCTTCTTGAAATACGCGTAGCTGAACACAAACGCGAGCAATGCCGGGAGGACGAGGATCGCCGCAAAGGTGAATGTCGCCGACTCGAAAGGCTTCCACCACCAGGGCAGCGCGTCGACGCTGTTCCAGATCATGAAGTCCGGCAACGCCGAGCCGTAGAAGGCGGCGAGCGCGCTCGCCGCTTCGTCGTTGGCGGTGGCTTCAAGTTTCAGGTACATCGCCATCATGTAGCTGCCAAGGCCAAAGAAGATGCCCTGGCCCAGGCTGAGTATCCCGCCGTAGCCCCAGATCATCACCATGCCCACGGCGCAGAACGCCAGGCTCAGGTATTTGCCGGCCAGGCCCAGGCGAAAGTCGCCCAGGCTCAGGGGCAATATCACCAGCAACAGCAGCGACAGCCAGACCAGGCTGTGGCGCTCGAGCAACGGCAGCAACCCGGTGCGCAGCCGGCGCGTGGTCGGCGTCGAGGTGCTGGGGCGGGTGAGGGGCGTCTCAGTCATATCGTTCATCTCAGCGTCTCACTTTCGCGGCGAACAAGCCGTTGGGGCGGAAGAACAGCAGCACGATCACCACCAGCAGCGTGATGGCTTTGGCCATGGACCCGGTGGTGAGGTATTCCAGCGAAATCTGCGTCTGGCCGATGGCGAAGGCCGACAGGAAGGTACCCAGCAAACTCTCCACCCCGCCAAACACCACGACGATGAAGGTGTCGACCAGGTACTGCTGGCCGCTGACCGGGCCGGTCGAGGCCAGCATGGTGAACGAGCTGCCGGCGATCCCTGCCAGCCCGCAGCCCAGGGCAAACGTGACCGCATCGACACGGGCGGTGTTAATGCCGGCTGCCCCCGCCATGGCGCGGTTCTGGGTCACCGCGCGAATGCGCAGCCCCCAGCGGCTGCGGTACAAAAACAGAAACACGGCGCCGGCGATCACCAGTGTCAGGCCGATGATGAAAATCCGATTGAGCGGCAGTTCCAGGCCTTCGCTGATCTTCCACGCGCCTTGCAGCCATTGCACCGTGGGCACGCTGACTTCCTTGGGCCCGAAGAGCTGGCGGAACACCTGCTGCAGCACCAGCGACAGGCCCCAGGTCGCCAGAAGCGTGTCGAGCGGGCGGTTGTACATGAAGCGAATAAAGCAGCGTTCGAGCAGGAAACCGAACGCGAAGGTCACGACGAAGGCCACGCCGATGCCGATCACGAAATACCAGCCCATGTAGTCGGGAAAGTAGCGCGCAAACACCACGGACGTGACGTAGGTCATGTACGACCCCATCGCCATCAACTCGCCGTGGGCCATGTTGATTACGCCCATCAGGCCGAACACGATGGTCAGCCCCAGGGCCATCAGCACCAACACCGAGAACAGCGAAAACCCGCTGAAGACCTGCATCACCAAAATATCGAAAGTCATTGCGTCGCTACCTGTCGCTGCACGTTGGCGGACCGCGTGGGCGGGAGAGGGCGCGAGTCAGATCGCGCCCGACCCTGCATCACAGTTTCGGGAAAGGGTTAGGCTCGATGGGCGCGGACTCGTAGATCACGTCAACCTGGCCCTGGGCGTTGAGGGTGCCGATGCGCGCACGCTTCCACAGGTGGTGGTTGTCCTTGTGGACCTTGACCTCGCCTTCAGGCGCGTCGAGGGTCAGCTCCGAGGACGCGGCGATCACGGCCGGGACGTCGAAACTGCCGGCTTTTTCCACGGCTTTCTTCCACAGGTACACGGCGGTGTACGCGGCCGCCATCGGGTCGCCGACTACGCGTTTGTCGCCATAGCGGGCCTTGAAGGCGGCGACGAATTTCTCGTTGACCGGGTTTTTCAGGCTCTGGAAGTAGCTCATGCAGGTGAGAAAGCCGGTGAGGTTTTCGGCGCCGATGCCGGTGACTTCTTCTTCGGTGACGGCCAGCGCCATCAGCGTCTGGTTGCTGCTGTCGATGCCGGCGGCCTTGAGCTGTTTGTAGAACGCCACGTTTGAGCCACCGACGATGGTGGACAGCACGATGTCGGGCTTGGCGGCCTTGATTTTGTTGATCACCGAGGAGAACTCGATGTTGCCCAGGGGCAGGTAATCCTCACCGACGATGGATCCGCCCTGCTTGGTCACCGACGCCCGTGCCAGCTTGTTGGTGGTGCGCGGCCAGATGTAGTCCGAGCCCACGAGGTAGACGGTCTTGCCTTTGTTGGCCATCAACCAGCTGACGGCTGCCAGGGTTTGCTGCGACGCTTCGGCGCCGGTGTAGATGATGGCCGGGGATTTTTCCAGGCCTTCATAGAACGTCGGGTAATACAGCAACGCTTTGTTGCGTTCGAACACTGGCAACACCGCTTTACGCGACGCCGAGGTGAAGGCGCCGAACGTAGCGACAACGTGATCGTTTTCCAACAGCTTGCGCGCCTTCTCGGCGAAGGTCGGCCAATCGCTGGCACCGTCCTCGACGATCGGTTCGATGGTCTTGCCGAGCACGCCACCGCTGGCGTTGATTTCGTCGATGGCGAGTTTTTCCGCGTCCACCACCGAGGCCTCACTGATGGCCATGGTGCCGGTCAGCGAGTGGATGATGCCGACCTTCACGGTCTCGGCTGCCTGCACCTGGCTGACCAGGGAAAACGGCAACAGGCTGAAGGCGCCCAGCAACAGGGCATGCTTGATCAAACGGCGTTTGTCGTTGTGCATTCACTTCTCTCCAGGAATAAAAAAAGCCCGACATCCCGGCTAAATCAATAGTCGGGAAATCAGGCTTCTTGTGCCGAATCTGGCGGGACAGCTGTGTCCGATCCAGTCGTACGCGAGGTGCTTCCCTACTTGCCAAGGGGGCGTAGGGCAAACAGCTGGCGCGATGTCTCTGGAGAGTTATAGCAAGGGCAGTGCCAATTGCGACCAGGGCGTTTTCCGGGCAGTCGAAGGGGCGTGCGAGTGACGCCTGCATCTATTGTCGCGTGTCACTGGCCTGCGCTGCTTTGGCGCGAATGCACCCTGAATGCACCAATACCGTGAGCGTGTGGGCGGCATGGATGGGCTCCACGGCAAGGATTGAAACCGGCCGGCGCCGCGGGTGCAGCTCGCCCATTGCGTGTGGCCCACTATCTGCATGAGCGACAGGCAACACCCTCGCAGGGTCCCTTGTCACACGCCCATTCTCGGCAGGTGTGGAAGGCCCCTCGCATGACTGGCCCTGACAGTGTTGTCGCGCCAGCCCCAGGCACAACCCGCCTGAGAGCAGCCATTTTGTTATACGGCGTCTCGCTCAATCATTATTTGCACAGGCCTCCAGACCCCCAATCCACGAGCGGGTGTCTTTTCTCACGTTGAACAAGGTTGATAGGCATGGTTGACCAGTCGATCCGCATAGGCGGTCTGTTTTCCGATACCGGTGTCACGGCGGCTGCCGAGGGCTCGACGATGCGCGGCGCGCAGTTTGCAATTGCGCAGATCAATGCGGCAGGCGGGGTCGGTGGTCGCCCGCTGCAGTTGATCACCCGCAACCCCGATTCAACGCCTGCGCTGTACGCCATGCATATCGAATCGCTGATCCGCGAAGAACACCTGCGGTTTTTCTTTGGTTGCTACACCTCGGCTGCACGCAAGGCGGCACTGCCGATTGTCGAGCGCTACGACGCCCTGTTGCTGTACCCGGTGTATTACGAAGGTTTCGAGTATTCGCGCAACATTATCTACACCGGCGCCACACCGAATCACAATGCCTTGCCCCTGGGCAATTACATGCTCGACAACTTCGGCAATCGCGTGTTGATGATCGGTTCCGAGTACGTCTACCCGTACGAAACCAATCGCTTGATGAGCGACCTGTTGTACGAGCGTGGCGGTACCAAGCTGGGCGAGTATTACCTGCCGCTGAAAAATGCACGTCCGGAAGATTTTGCCAAACTGATGGTCAAGGCCAGGGAGCTCAAGCCCTCGTTTATTTTCTCGACGGTCGTCGGCGAAACCATGGGGCATTTGTACCAGGCCTACGCCGACGCAGGCTTTGACCCCTCGGTGATGCCGATTGCCAGCCTGACGACCAGCGAAACCGACATCCAGCAAATGGGGGTTCACCTGGGCACTGGGCATATCTCGGCGGCTACGTATTTTCAGTCGGTGGACACGCCGACCAACCGCCAATGCATCGCCCAATACCGCGAGTTGTTTGGTCAACACCAGGTCACTGACCGTTGCTGGGAGGCGGCGTACTTTCAGGTGCACTTGCTGGCCAAGGCGATCATTCGAGCTGGCAGCACGCAAGTGGAGGATGTGCTGCAGGCCATGCGCGGGCTGGAATTCGAAGCGCCACAAGGACGCATTCGGGTCGATGCCAACAATCACCACACGTACCTGTTTTCGCGGATTGGCCGGGCCAACGTCGAGGGCCAATTCGACATCCTTTACGAAAGCCAGAGTGCACTCAAGCCTGACCCTTATGCCATTGCACCCAATTTCAATGAATGGTCCGGCTCGGTGGGGAGACGTCCATGACCTTGCGCGCCGCCAAGAAACGCCTGCGCAACGACAGCGCGACAGGCATCAAGGACCTGCGCGATGTCAGCGTATTGGTGATCCACCCGGATGACGAGGATGGACGCAACCTGATCGAGCAGTTGCAGCGCATCGGTTGTCAGGTGCGTGTGCAATGGCCGATTCCGGAGCGCTTGAGCGCCGAGGCGGACGTGATCGTATTGGCGGTGTCGCCGGAAAGCCTGTCGACCAACACGCCATGGCTGCTGCACGCCAGCACGCCGCCGATCATTCCGGTGATTGCCTATGAGAACCCGATCATCGTCGAGGCATTGGTGCAACTGAACGCTTGCGCTGTCATCCCTTCGCCCGTGAAGTCGTTCGGTTTGCTGACCGCTTTGGCGATCACCCTGAGTCAGTCACGCAAGGCCCGCGAACGGGAACGGCACGTCAAGCGCCTGGAAGGGCGCATGGCGGTCATGCGCACCGTGCAGCAGGCGAAAATAATCCTTATCGAAACCAAGGGCATGTCGGAGACCGATGCCTACAACGCCTTGCGAGATCAAGCCATGGCCAAACGCGAACCGGTGGAAAAAATCGCCGAAGCGCTGGTCAAGGCCCATGAGTTGTTCCGACAAGCCTGTTCCTGAACAGCCTTTGAGCATCAAGCTTGTGAGGGCTTGATCCTCTTCTGCGTGGACGTTTGCCATACGCCTCCCTTGGCAGGTATGGATCACCGCGTGGCGACCGGCGTGGACAATGGAGTCCTCCGGAGCGAGCCGTAACCTGTGCAGTGGGCACGGGTGGCGCGCGTCAATGATCGCCCGAGATCGGGTGGTTCTTAACGTCATTTGGAGAACACCATGTCCGTAAAACGCCCCAGCAAAACCGACTTTCTGATTGCCGCCGAAGACCACGGTTATCACCTGACAGATAGCCAGATGGAGGCCTTCCTCAACCTGGCCGATGAAACGTTGAATTCCTACGAAGCCATCGATGCGCTCTACGCTGCCAACGTCGCGCAGCAACCGCCTGAACGCGAATACAACAAAGCCGCCGAGGCAGACAACCTGCACGGCGCCTGGTACGTGAAAACCCGAATCGTCGGCGCGGCGCAAGGCCCGTTGGCCGGCAAGACGGTGGTCATCAAGGACAATGTGTCGGTGGCTGGCGTGCCCATGGCTAACGGCTCAGTGAGCCTGGACGGTTATATCCCGTCCGAAGACGCCACTGTGGTCAAACGCTTGCTGGCGGCCGGGGCCACGGTGGTGGGCAAGTCGGTGTGTGAAGACTTGTGTTTTTCCGGGGCAAGTTTTACCTCCGCCAGCGGCCCGGTTAAAAACCCCTGGGACCTGACGCGCAACGCAGGCGGTTCGTCCAGCGGCAGTGCGGTGCTGGTGGCGCTTGGCCAAGTCGACATGGCCATCGGCGGCGATCAGGGCGGTTCGATCCGGATGCCGTCGGCCTGGAGCGGCATCGTCGGGCACAAGCCGACTTACGGCCTGGTGCCTTACACCGGCGCTTTTCCGATTGAGCGGACCATCGACCATGTGGGCCCGATGGCCAATAACGTACGCGATGTGGCAGCGATGCTCGATGTCATTGCGGGGGCCGATGGGCTTGATTCCCGGCAGAAAAATCCGCCAGCGGTCAACTGCCTCGCGACGCTGGAGCAGGGCGTGGCCGGCTTGAAAATCGGCTTGCTGCGAGAAGGTTTTGCGATCCCGGGAATGTCCGAGCCGCAGGTGGATGCCCTGGTCAAGGCGGCGGTTGCCCAGCTTGAAGGCCTGGGCGCCAGCGTCGGCGAAGCAAGCGCGCCGTGGCACACGGGCGTGGCGTTGGATCTGTGGAACGTGATTGCCACTGACGGCGCGGCGTATCAGATGTTGCAGGGCAATGGTTACGGCATGAACGTCGACGGTTATTACGACCCGGACATCATGAGTTACTTCGGCGAAAAACGCCGCGAACACGCCGATGCGTTGTCCAGTAGCGTGCGAGCGGTTGCGTTGACCGGTCACTACAGCCTGAAAAACCTGCATGGCGCCTACTACGCCAAGGCGCGGATGCTGGTACCGGAGCTGACGCGCCAGTACGACGAGGCATTCAAGGATTTTGACGTGTTGGTGATGCCCACCATGCCCTTCGTAGCCACGCCGTTGACCGCCGCGGACGCACCCGTGGAGGAGTACGTGCACAGTGCACTGGACATGCTTGCCAATACCGCGCCGTTTGACCTCACGGGGCACCCCGCGACATCGATCCCGGCGGGGCTTGCGGACGGCTTGCCGGTCGCCATGATGATCGTTGCTCCGCGCTTCCAGGACGCCCTCGCACTGCGCGTTGCCCAGGCCTACGAACACGCCCGCGGCGTATTCCCTAAACCCCCGGCGCTGTAAACCGATGGCCTGCCCAGGCGCTGGCGAATACGTTCGCTGGCGACTGGGCCTGGAATGGCCAGCGCGCAACGCCTGCTGGCAGAAGGCTGGCGTGTGCAGGGGCTGAGTCGCCGCGCTGCCGGTATCGACCATCCGCGCTTTCACTGGACTGAATGCGATCTGAGTGACTTGCAGGCCTTGGATCAAGCCTTGCAGCCCATCGAAACGGTGGATGCCATCGTCCACGCGGCAGGTTTCATGCGTACCGCCCCGTTGGGGCAGTTGCAGCCGCAGGATGGCCAAGCCATGTGGCAGGTTCACGTGGCGGCGGCGAGCCATTTGGTCAACACCCTGCACGCCAGGCTGCACCCCGGCGCCCGAATCGTGATGATCGGCAGCCGCACGATGCAAGGCGTCGTGAAAAGACCTGCGCGGGGTCTTTAGCCGGCTGCAAGTATTCTGTTAATCCCTGGAACCACATCACCTCGACAAAATCACCGCTGATTTTCAGATCGCCTGTACGCAACCCCGTCAGGAATTCATCCTTGCTGTCTTTAGCCGACAGAATGGCGAAGCCTCTTTCTGTGTTTCTAAACGACAGCGTGAATGCCGGCTTTTGCGTTAAACCTGCGGCGGATTTTATCTTTCCGTTCGCAACGGTGAAGTAGCGACCCACGCCATCCTCTGTTCGAATCTGAAAGACCAACGACTTGCCTTTAACAAATTTTGCGCAGCCGGGGTTTTTCTTGATGGCCCGCTGAAACAGCTTGGTCAGCGCCCACAACAAAAATTTAAACTTCAGCATGATGTGCTGGCTCCGTAAGTTGTCATTCGCTGAGGAACGCGATGGCGTGTTTCAGAAAGCGCTCAGGGCATTGGAATTGGGCGCCGTGGCCCGCATCCGGGTACAGGAATAACTGGGCGTTCGGGATGTTCTGGGCCATGTACCAGGAGTTGACTGTTGGAATCATGACGTCATTCATGCCGTTCAGGATGAACGTTGGCTGTTTGATAGCGCGCAGATGATTGAAGGGATCATTTGGGTCCAGCTTGGGCATAAAGTGCATGTGGGCTTCGATCTGTGCCTGCATCACCTGCACAGAGCTGGGTGGATCCTGGTCGACACGCTGATGACGGCGCTCCCAGAACGCGAGCCCTGCCTGCCGCGCCGCCTCGGAGCGACCGAAAAACAGAAACAGAAAATCGTCCACTGTGGGAATGGGCCGTGGTGCGGCCTCCAGCACGCCAGGGTCTGAGTCCGGATTACCGCCACGAGGCCCGGTACCCAGCAGCATCAGTTTGCGCACGAGGTCGGGATGGCGTCGTGTCAGGTCCTGGGCGATAAAACCGCCAAGCGAGAAACCCAGCACATCGACTGTTGATAGACCGAGTGCGCGGATCACTGCGGCAGCGTCGTCGGCCATCAGCTCAATTCGGTTACGCGGCTCTCCGGAAGAAGAGGCAATGCCGCGACCGTTGTAGAGGATGACCTCGCGCCCTGCCGCCAGCCCATCCGTCATGATGGGGTCCCAATGATCCATGCCGCCACGGAAATGCTGGAGGAGGAACAGCGGAGGCTGATCTGTCTTGTCATTGCCCCAGCGGCGATAGGCAAATGTCTCGCCATCGACGTCGATATACAGGGTAGGGGCGGTTAGATGGCTATAGCTCATTTTGAAGTCCTCCAAGGGGTTGTCATCTGATGCAGCAAACCATGGCTGTTTGGGTACAGATTGCACCCGCGCGGGTTGTCCGCACCGGGCTCGATGTCTGGTTGCACTGCGACGGGTGTTGACGGAGCAATGCGACTTCGCAGTGTTACTGCTGCAACATCAAGCTACGCCAGACGATTACAGGCTGAGCCGCGTCTTCAGGTACTTTGCTGGTCGGTGACTGCGCAGGTGTCGCTTCGTCACGTTGTGGCGCTTGATCCTGATGTGGGCCTGCGTGTCCTGTATCGGGTGGTGCGGCTGCGGTTGATTCAACGCACTCATCGATGTCGCACTTATCGTTATTCAACTTCATCTTTCCAGCCTTTTGCGCGCTCCTGCCTTACCCCTTGTGCCCCCAGTCGTGATCGTTCTGTAATCGACGCTGGCTCGTTTGGTGCCAGAACACAGGTAACGACACCAAGCGCGCCATTTATACGGAGTTACCTGGACCTTCCCGGATACAAGCTTCGGTCACGCAGTGAGAGGGGTGCACAAATAAAACCTGGCCCGGTCAGGCACCGCCTAGTTGGTGGCAGCGCTTGATTCGGCCAGTGTCGGGTAGTCGATGTAGCCCGTCGCACCGCCGCCGTAGAGGGTGGTGGGGTCGAAGGCGGACAGCGGCGCACCGGCCTTGAGCCGCTCCACCAGATCCGGGTTGCCGATAAACGGGCGGCCAAAGGCGATCAGGTCAGCCTTGTCCTGCGCAAGCCGCGAGTTGGCCAGGTTTTGGTCGTAGCCATTGTTGGCGATGTAGGTGTTCTGGAAGCGCTGGCGCAACGCGTCGAAATCAAACGGCGCCACGTCGCGTGGCCCACCGGTCGCGCCTTCGACGACGTGCAGGTAAACGATGTCGAGCGCATTGAGTTGGTCGACGATGTAATCGAACTGAGCCTGCGGCTCACTGCTCGACACACCATTGGCGGGCGAGACCGGCGACAGGCGAATGCCCGTGCGGTCCGCACCAATCTCGGCGACCACTGCAGCGGTCACTTCCAGCAACAGGCGCGCACGATTTTCGATCGAACCGCCGTAGGCATCGGTACGCTGGTTGGCGCCGTCCTTGATGAATTGATCGAGTAAATAGCCGTTTGCACCGTGGAGTTCCACGCCGTCGAAGCCGGCCGCAATGGCGTTTGCTGCCGCTTGGCGGAAATCGTTGACGATGCCTGGCAGTTCGTCGAGTTCGAGTGCGCGTGGCTCGGACACGTCGGCAAAGCCGTTATTGACGAAGGTCTTGGTCTGGGCACGGATGGCCGACGGCGCTACTGGGGCGGCACCGCCCGGTTGCAGCTCCACATGGGAAACCCGGCCAACGTGCCACAGCTGCACAAAAATCTTGCCGCCCTTGGCATGCACCGCTTCGGTAACCCGGCGCCAGCCGTCGATCTGCGCCTGGGTGTAAAGACCGGGTGTGTCTTGGTAACCCTGGGCCTGCGCCGAAATCTGGGTGGCCTCGGTGATCAGCAGTCCGGCCGAAGCGCGCTGGCTGTAGTAAGTGGGGGCGAACTCGCTGGGCACCAGTCCAGTGCCGGCGCGATTGCGCGTCAGGGGCGCGAGCACGATGCGGTTGGCGAGGGTCAGTGAGCCAAGGGTATAGGCAGTAAACAGATTTTGATCGGTCATGTGAGGTGTCTTCTGTGGCTGTGGCGGAAGAGGGATTTGGTTTTCCTTTATGATGGTGATCATAATCAAAGCTGTCAATTATTTTGATTGCAATCAACATCTATGTACTATGGGCGTAGGTTTTTTGTGCAAGTTCGAGGTATCGCAGGTGAAAGTGACCAAAGCGCAGGCGCAGGCAAATCGCGAGCACATCGTCGAGACGGCCTCCGTGTTGTTTCGTGAGCGGGGGTTTGACGGCGTAGGTTTGGTGGATCTCATGGGGGCCGCCGGGTTCACCCACGGAGGTTTCTACAAACATTTCGGCTCAAAGGCCGATCTGATGGCCGAGGCTGCAGCCAGCAGTCTTTCCCGGTCGCTCGCCGGCACCGAGGCGCTTGATATTCAGACGTTCATCGATATCTACGTGTCGAGGGATCACCGTGACCGGCGTGGCGAGGGCTGCACCATGGCGGCCCTGTGTGGAGACGCCGCGCGTCAGTCGGATGAGCTGAAGCGTGCATTCGCCGAAGGCATAGACCGCATGCTGCAAGCGCTGGTGCAAAAGTCTCCGACCGTCGAAGACGCTGCGCCGGGCGAGACGAGAGCGAAGATGATCGACGTACTGGCTCATGCCGTTGGCGCGATGGTGTTGTCGCGAGCGTGTCCGGATGATTCGCCGCTCGCCGATGAAATACTCGAGGTTTGCCACGCCCGGATATCGGCTTCCTTGCCGGTATCGCCAGGCAGCGAGCAATAGTCCGGGAGACCTCAAGCGCGCCTGCCGATGCGCTTCATGGGGGTGCGAGAGAGCAAGCGGTCGATCCTCGGTTGATCATCGATTTTCGCCAGCAGAGGCAGCGCCTCGGACAACAGCGCGTTGTGGCACTGGAAAACCCCGCCGCCCCGTCACGCGTTCACGTCAACGATGGTGCGCCCCTGAATTTTCCCTGCGAGCACGCGGCTGGCGATGTCAGGAACATCGCCGAGGCCAACCACCTTTGAGGTTCGGGCAAGCTTGTCCAGATCCAAGTCACTGGCAAGGCGCGACCAAGCCTGCAGCCGTATCTGCTGAGGCGCATTGACCGAATCAATGCCAGCAAGGGTGATGTTGCGCAGGATGAAGGGGAGCACAGAGGCGGGCAGATCCGCGCCTTGTGCAAGTCCGAAGGCCGCGACCACGCCACGATACCGGGTATGCGCCAGCACGTTAGCCAACGTATGGCTGCCGACCGAGTCAATGGCGCCCGCCCAGCGCTCTTCGGAAATCGGTGCGCCCGGTGCGGACAGGGTGTGGCGGTCGATGATTTCGTTCGCGCCGAGCGCGCGCAGGTAATCGGCTTCTTCAAGCCGCCCGGTCGACGCGATCACGCGATAGCCCAGTTTGGACAGCAGGGCAATCGCCACCGATCCAGAGCCGCCATTGGCGCCGGTCACCAGGATGTCGCCGCGCGCAGGCGTCAGACCGCCATGTTCCAGTGCCAGCACGGACAGCATTGCGGTGTACCCCGCTGTGCCGATGGCCATGGCATCCCGGGCCGAAAACGCTGCGGGAACCTTGACCAGCCAATCACCGCTCACCCGTGCCCTTTGGGCGAAGCCGCCGTGGTGAGTCTGGCTGAGTCCCCAGCCGTTGGCCAGCACACGGTCGCCGGCCACAATGCCGGGATAGGTCGACGACTCTACGACCCCGGCAAAGTCGATCCCCGGAATCAGCGGAAACTTGCGGATGATCGGTGACCGGCCACTGAGCGCCATCGCGTCCTTGTAGTTCACCGTTGAGTATTCGACCGCGACGGTGACGTCGCCCGGCATCAAATCCTCGTCCTCAAAGTCAACCAAGCGGGTTGAAAGGGTGTCACCGGTCTTGCTGGCGAGCAGTGCCTTGAATGTCATCGTCTTCTCCTGGTCAGGTGACCACGTGCGTTGTGCTAAATCAGTTGACCCAGCTGGAAAACCTTGGGTTCGCCTGCGACCCACCTGAGGGTAGTTGAAGGTGACGATGCCCTTGTCCTTGGGCGTCCCAGCGAGGTTTTCCTGGACCATGGCGGCAAACTCGAAGGCCAAGCCCGCCTCGACGAAAGCAGGTGGGCGCGGTCAGATGGGCGCGCAAATTTCCAGCACCCTTGTGAGGCAAGCACCTCAATGATGTCGATCATAATCTTCGTCGTCAAGATCTTTGATTGCGATTGACATCAATGAAGGCTATAGGCTTCACTGCTGGCCTATCTACACAGATCTTGAAGAAAGTCACTAAAGCGCAGGGGAACGCTATCGAGGCGGTCATGCGCCCAGTCGATCCCGACAACAGGGCCGATTCAATTGACGGAGCACAGCATGAAGTACACATCATTTGGAAAGACCGGTTTGCAGGTTTCACAGGTGGCGCTCGGCACGGGCAACTTCGGCACAGGCTGGGGTTATGGCGCCGATCCCGACGCCAGCAAAGCTGTGTTCAACGCTTATGCCGAAGCTGGCGGCAACTTCATCGATTCGGCTGACGTCTACCAATTCGGGCAATCCGAAGAACTGCTCGGTACCTTGCTGGAAGGGCGGCGTGAGGATTTTGTGCTCGCCACCAAGTTCAGCAGTGGCGCAGTGCAGAATGCGAACCGACTGGTCACCGGCAACAGCCGTAAGGCCATGGTGGCTTCCGTGGAGGCAAGCCTGAAACGGCTCAAAACCGATCGGATTGATATTTACTGGGCGCATCACCCGGATGGCACCACGCCCCTTGAGGAAATCGTCCGAGGCTTCGAGGACCTGGCGCGTGCCGGCAAGATCCTGTACGCGGGCCTGTCGAACTTCCCCGCCTGGCGCCTCGCCCGTGCGGTCACGTTGGCCGAACTGTCCCATGCCGTTCCGATTGCGGCTGCGCAATTCGAACATAGCTTGGTGCATCGCGAGCCCGAGGCCGATTTGTTCAAGGCATCGCATGCGCTCGGTCTCGGCATCGTGACGTGGTCGCCCCTGGGGGGCGGTATGTTGACCGGAAAGTACCGGCAAGGGGAAAAGGGGCGTGCTGAAGGGTTCGCAGGGCGTGTGTTCCAGCCGGAGAACTCGGCACAGCGCACGCAGACGCTGGACGCGGTAGTCGCTATAGCGGGTGAACACGGCGTCAGCCCGGGCCAGGTTGCCATTGCTTGGGCAGGCACGCATGGTGCGGTTCCCATTATCGGCCCGCGCTCACTTGGCCAACTTACCGATAACCTTGGAGCGCTGACACTGCAGCTCTCTGCGGAGCAAATTGGTCGACTTGATAGCGTGAGTGACCTGGCGCCGTCGGCAGTAGCCAGGGTACCTGTTGCTTGGGCTGACGGCGCTCCAGAGCGTGTCGTTGCCTGACCTGTGAAGGTGCAATGCGAACGCGCGGTCAATGAGGGTTAAGCCTGGAGTCACTGCGAGGACGAAACAAGCCAAGCTGACGACGCGGGTTTCGGCTATCGGCATGTTCTCGCATCAATCTATGGCTCGTGCTGGGTACGCGGTCAAGTTATGCCGTCGATCAAAATATGCCGTTGTCCCCGACTGCACTGCTCGATCCGCGCCTCAACCTGGTACACCTCGCGCAGCATGCGTTCGGTGATCACCTCATGACTCGCGCCGCTGCCTTGGGCGGTGCCGTCGGCAATCACCAATACCTGGTCGGCAAAGCGCAACGCCTGGTTCAGGTCATGCAGGGCAATAAACACGATGACCTGCTGTTGGCGGGCCAGTGCGCCCATGAAGTTCAACACTTGCACCTGGCGATGCATGTCGAGGGCGCTGGTGGGTTCGTCCATCAGCAGGACTTCCGGTTCGCGCACCAAGGTCTGGGCGATGGACACCAGTTGCTGCTGGCCGCCGCTGAGTTCGCCGAGGTTGCGAAAGGACAAGTCGCTGATGCCAAGGGCCTCGAGCATTTCGTCGACCAGGTTCAACTCGTCATCGTGGACGGTCCATTGCGGCGACAGTTGCTTGCGGGCCAGGAGTACCGATTCGTAGACCGTCAACCGCGCACTGGCATTCAAGCCCTGGGGCATGTAGCAGATGCCCTGCCGGCCCTTTTTCGAGTCCTGCAGGATCACCTGTCCAGGCCCGTCGATCAGCCCGGCCATGCGTTTGAACAAGGTGGACTTGCCCGCCGCATTGGGCCCCACCACCGCGACCACCTGGCCGCCGGTGAACGCGGCGGTGGTAACGCCACGGATGATCGTGCGCTGGCCATAGCGGGCACCCAGGTCTTGCAGCTGAATCTTCACCATGTGTTTTTCTTCCCGCTGAGGATCAGTGATATGAAGAACGGCACGCCGATCAGTGAAGTGACCACCCCGATCGGGAAGATGGCGCCGGGGATCAGGGTTTTGCTCACCACTGAACTGGCGGACAGAATCAGTGCGCCGGTCAGCAGCGAGGCCGGAAGGAAGAAGCGTTGGTCCTCGCCGATCAACATCCGCGCAATATGCGGGCCGACCAGCCCGATAAAGCCGATGGTGCCCACAAAGGCCACGGGGAACGAGGCGAGCAGGCTGACCATGATCAGCGTCTGAAAGCGCAGGCTGCGTACGTTGATCCCGAAGCTGGCGGCCTTGTCGTCCCCCAGTCGCAGTGCGGTCAGGGCCCAGGCGCGCTTGGCAAAGATCGGCAGGGTGATCACGATCACCAGGCAGATCACCCCGAGTTTGGGCCAGGTGGCTTTGGTCAGGCTGCCCATGGTCCAGAACACCACGGCCGCCACGGCTTGCTCGGTGGCGAAAAACTGCACCAGGGCCAATAACGCGTTAAACGTGAAGACCAGGGCAATACCCAATAGCACGATGGTTTCCGCGGTGACCCCGCGACGCATGCTCAGGAAGTGAATCAGCAACGCCGACAGCATGGCCATGATGAACGCGTTGACCGGCACCATGTACTGCGCCGCCAACGGAAACAGCGCCACACCAAACGCCAGCCCCATGGCTGCACCAAAACTGGCGGCGGCGGAAATGCCCAAGGTGAAGGGGCTGGCCAGCGGGTTATTGAGGATGGTCTGCATCTGCGCGCCTGCCAGTGACAACGCCGCACCCACGGCAACGGCCATCAGGGCGATCGGCAGGCGGATGTCCCACATCACCACGCGAACCTGTGCCGGCGCACTGTCCGGCGCAAACAGTGCACCGAGTACTTCATTGAAGCTGTAGCGCGCCGGCCCCAGGGCCAGGTCAAGCAGCACACTGCACAACAGCAGCAAGAGCAGGCCACCGAGGATCAGGCGTTTGCGCAGCACCAGGGCCCGGTAGGTGTCGCGTTGGATCACGGCACTCATGGCTTGAGGCTCACGAAGTAACCCGGCTCATAGGGCACCGGCAGGAATCGCTCGTGCAATTCGCGAAACGAGGCTTCAGGGTCCAGGTCGGTAAACAATGTCGGATGAAACCACTTGGCCAACTGCTGGATGGCCACGAACTGATAAGGGCTGTTGTAGAACTGGTGCCAGATGGCATGGAACGCCTGGTCATCCTGCGCCTTGATCCCGGCATAGGCCGGGCGTTGGGTATACCAGGCCAGTTTGCGCCGGGCTTGGGCCATGTCGGCACCGGGCCCCACCCCGACCCAGTGGCCACCGGGGGCAAAGGCTTCCCAGTTGGCACTGGTGACCACCACCTGTTCCGGGTTGGCGACGATCACTTGCTCGGGATTCAGCTGGCCAAAGGTGGTGGGAATAACGCCTCTGGCGATGTTATTGCCCCCCGCCATATCGACGAACAGACCGAAGTTTTCATTGCCGAAACTCAGGCAGCAATCGTCGGTGTAGCCACCGATACGCTCGATGAACACGCTGGGGCGCGAAGGGTGTTGCGCGTTGATCACGTCGGTGACGCGGCGGATCTGCTGGTTGCGAAAGTCGATAAACGCTTCGGCACGCGCCTCTTTGCCGAACAACTGGCCGAACAGGCGCATGGTCGGTTCGGTGTTCTGCATCGGGTGGTTGCGAAAGTCGACGTACACCACTGGAATCCCCAGGGCATCGAGCTTTTCGATATAGCGGGCGTCCTCGGTCGCGTGCTGGGCCTCGATATTGAGGATGATCACGTCCGGGCGCTGGGAGATGGCCTGCTCGATATCGAAGGTGCCGTCTTCAAAGCCGCCAAAGGTGGGGATTTTGGCGATGGCGGGAAATTTACGCAGGTAAGCGCCATAGGTGTCCGGGTCGGACTGGATCAGGTCCTTGCGCCAGCCGACGATTCGCTCGATGGGGTTTTGCGTATCCAGCGCGGCAACCAGGTACAACTGACGGCCTTCCCCGAGAATCACCCGCCGGACCGGCAGGTGCACCTTGACCTGGCGCCCGAGCAAATCGGTGACGGTGCTGCGTGGTGCCTGCGGCTCGGCGGCCGTCGACGGCAGAGCCCATCCCAACAAACCCGCAAGCAGCAGCCCGGCGAAGGCGTGGCTGCGTCGAACAATGGTAACCATGGTTAAAGCCTTTGCAGTGGTCGGGCCGGGTGGCGGTGCAGCTTGCCGTGCCGGGCCGAAGGTTTCAGAAATCGACCGTGGTCGACAGTAGAAGGGTGCGTGGCGAGCCTTGAGAGAACGCACCATAGGAAGCGACCCCCGACCAATACTCACGGTCGAACACGTTCTGTACCGTGGCGCGAAAGGTCGTCGGCCGCTGGGCGATGCGCGTGCTGTAGCGCACGCCCATGTCGAAGCGGGTCCAGGGGTCCAACTGCTGGGTGTTGGCCTGGTTCACATATTGGCTGCCGGTGTACAACGCCCCGCTGGTTAGCGTCAGCCCCTCGACCCAGGGCACGTCCCACTCGGCCCAGAGGTTGGCTTGCACCTTCGGCACCCCCACTGGGGTGTTGCCCCGGTTGGCCGCAACCGCGCTTTTGGTCAGTTGCGCATCCAGCAGCGTCACCCCGCCCAGCAGGCGTGTGCCTTGGCCGGCCTCACCGGATACGTTCAGCTCCAGGCCGCGGTTGCGCTGTTCGCCTTGTACCGCAAAGGTGGTACCTGACAGCTCGCCACTGGGTTTGGTGATCTGGAACAGCGCGAGTGTGGACATGACCGTGCCGTAGTCGAGCTTGACCCCCACCTCATGCTGGCGTGAGACGTAGGGGGCAAAGATCTGGCCCGCGTTCGAGGCCGTGGCGGGGGCGATATCGCCTTTGCTCAAGCCTTCCAGGTAGTTGTAGTAGAACGACACATGCTCCCAGGGCCGGACAACTGCGCCGAACAGCGGCGTGGTCCTGCCGTCGTCGTAAGCCGTGGTCACCGTACCCGCCGCGTCGTAGTTGTTGGAGCGGATGGTCTGTTTGCGCAGGCCGGCCGTCACCTGCAGGCGCTGATCGAGGATCGACAAGGTGTCGGCAACGGCGACGCCGGACAATTCGGTCGCCGAGACTTTCGGCGTGGCAGGCGTAGCAATGTCGGCCTCGGGTCGTGAGACAGGGTGGTAAATGTTCGACAGGATCGGCGGGCCGGAAATAATGCCGCGCGACAACTCATCGCGATAGCGCGTCACTTGCAGCGTGGTGCTGTGGCTGATCGGCCCGGTGTCGAAACGCAGTCGGGCACCGCTGTCGACCGTGTAGCGCCGTACTTTAAATTTGTAATAGCCGGGGATCGACGAGGTGTCGCCGACGGTGTTGATGATGGTCGGGGTCTGGTCGGAAAGGCGTGCCACGTTCGACTTCCCACCGCCGGCATGGGCAAACAGGGTCAGTGCGTCGCTCACGTCATACTCGCCACCCAGCAATGCCGACTCGTCGCGAGTCTTGGACCAGCCCCACGCCTGGCTGACGTTGGTACGCCCGTTGGCGGCGTGGGGAATCGGCACGCCGGGCGCGATCAGGAAGGGCCGTGACGCCGCGTCGAATTGCTCTTGCTGGTTGATCAGGTCCAGGCTGGTGCGCAGGCGATCGCCCTGGTAATCCAGGGCGATGGCACTGACCCCGACATCCCGCGATTGCTTGTCGATGACAGTGTCACCCTGCTGCACGCGGCCGTTGACGCGCATGCCGAATCGCCGGTCCTCGCCAAACCGCCGACTCAGGTCGATATGGGTTCCCAGTTGTCGGTCCTGGGCATAGGTGGCCGTGACGCGGGTCAGGTCCTCGTCCAGGGCGCGCTTGGGGACCACGTTGATCACGCCACCGACGGCGCTGTTGGGGGACATGCCGTAGAGGAGGGCGCCAGGGCCTTTGACCACTTCGATGCGTTCGGCGTAGTCGGTGAAGACCCGGTAATTGGAGGCCACGCCGTACACACCGTCGAACGCCAGTTCTCCGAGGTTGCCTTCGCCCACCGGAAAGCCGCGGATAAAGAATGAGTCGACGATCCCTCCCGTCTGGCCGGTGGAGCGGACCGAAGAGTCGCGCTCCAGCACGTCGCCCACGGTGGTCGCCTGCTGGTCTTTGATCAATGACGCGGTATAGGTGCTGATGCTGAACGGCGCGTCCATCACATCCGTATTGCCCAGCAGGCCGAGACGCCCGCCCTCGGCCACCTGGCCGCCCGGGTACACCGGCGGCAGGCTATCGGTGTGTTTTTGCGCCGCCTCCACCGTGGTCGCCGACAGCGTCAGCCGGCGCAGTACCAGGGTGTAGCTGCCATCGCTGCGCAACACCATCTCCAGGCCGCTGCCTTCGAGCAAACGCGTGACGGCTTCCTGCGTGGAGTAGGTGCCGTTCAGTTCGGGGCTGATCAGGCCCTCCGTGATCGACGGCTGGAACGACAGGGCAATACCGGCGTCCACGGCAAAGCTTGAGAGCGTCGCGCCGAGCGGGCCGGGGGCAATGTGGTAGGCCTGCACAGCGACTGAGTCCAATTGGGCCGGTGCATCCGCCAACGCCACCGGGCACATGGCTCCGGCCAGCAGCAGGCTGAGCACAACGCCGTGCACCATCGGTTTGAGCGGACGAGCCGGACGCAGGGGCCGTGCTACGAGCATGAAAGGATGACCCATGGACGAGAGGAAAAGGCTGTTCCTGTCTTTGCCAGTCGAGATCGAAAAAAGTATCACCCCGGCCGCCGTTTATTTTTGCGTGAGAGTCAGGCGGGCGACAGGGTGACCCAGTAACCGCGCAAATGACTGTTCGCCAGCACGGGATAAGTGTGCACCAGCATGCTCAAGGTGCGATCGGTATCACTGATCGGAAAGGCCCCGGAAATGCGCAAGTCGGCGATGGCCGGATCACAGCGCAGGAAACCTCGGCGGTAGCGCGTCAGTTCCGCGACGAAATCCGCCAGGCGCATCTTGTCGGCCATCAACATGCCTTGGGTCCATGAACCGATGTAGCGATCGGTCGGCGCCAGGTCACCAAAGGTCTGTGAGGAGAAGTCGGTGCGCTGCCCTGCATTGACGATCAGCGGCGGGGTCTGGCGGTTATCGGCCAATATCACCCGCACCGCGCCGTCGATGACCGCAAGATGGGTGCGGGGGCTGACTTCACGCACGGTAAACCGTGTGCCCAGCGCCTGAATGCTTCCCTGGCGGGTGCTGATCAGGAACGGCCGGGGCAGGGGGGCGGTGTCCACGGCGGTCTGCACCAGGATTTCGCCCTCGCGCAGGTGAATAAGCCGTTGACGGTCGTCGAATACGACGTCGATGGCGGTGGCGGTGTTCAGGGTGATGCGTGAGCCATCGGCCAGGGTCAGTTCGCGGCGTTGGCCAACGTCGGTGCGATAGTCCGCTGACCATTGCTGCGATTGCGCCAGCTTCCAGCTCCCCCAACCCGCGGGCGCCAGCGCCAGCAGGATCGCCAGCTTGCCCAGTGCTGCACGACGTTCAGGGCTGTCTGGCCGGTCCAGCGCCGACATCGCCAGGGCGGGCGGCAGGCCGCCGAACTTGCTCTGCAGCAATTGCGCACGGGACCAGGCGCGATCCCGCTCCGGGCTGCTGACCTTCCAGCGCTCCCATTCGGCGCGCTCGTGCTCGCTCAGTTCGCGTTCGCTCAAGCGCATCAGCCACTCGGCGGCTTCTTCGAGTACCTGCGGGTCCAGCGGCGGCTCCTTGCGCAGACCGAGCATTCACTCCACCAGCATCAGGCACTGTACGAAGGCCTGTTTCATGTAGCGCTTGACGGTGATCAGCGATACACCCAGTTGCTCGGCGATGTCGTCGTACTTGAGGCCGTTGATCTGCGACAGCAGGAAGGCGCGCTTGACCAGGGGCGCCAGGGTATCGAGCATGGCGTCGATTTCGTGCAGGGTTTCCAGCACCATGAAGTGCGCCTCGGGCGACGGCGCTTCGTGGGTGGGCACGTTCGCCAGCGCATCCAGGTAGGCGCGTTCCAGTGCCTTGCGCTGGTACCAGTTGACCAGGATGCCCTTGGCCACGCAGCTCAGGTACGCCCGTGGCTGGTCAATCACCGTGACTTGTGAGGCGAGGATCCGGGTGAAGGTGTCCTGCGCCAGATCCGCCGCATCCATGGCGTTACCCAGTTTTCTCTTCAGCGTGGCATACAGCCAGCCGTGATGCCCGCTGTACAGGGCCTCGATGGCGCGCAGGTGATTGAGATGATTTGCGGAAGAGATTTCGCTCATGGCGGCAGATTTTTTTGTAATTGAGAAGTATTCCCAATGCTAGTTGACAAACCAGCTTGAGCGCAAGCGCCATCGTGTCCCGTGATCAGGCGTGTGACAGGCGTATCAAGGCGTCAATCAGCAAATCGATTTCAGCTTCGGTGTTGTAAGCGTGAACCGATGCACGGCTGACCTCAAGCAAGCCCCGCTGCTGCATGTCGAGCAGGGTCGAGCCTGCTGTCGAAGTGCTCACGTTGATGCGTTTGGGTTGCGCTGCGAGCCACTGCTGCACCTGTGGGGCGCTGTGGTGGCGATGACTGAAGGTGACGATGCCGGACTTTACAGGGCCCAGGTCCTGCGAGGTGATACCCGCCACGTCGGTCAGTCGATGGCGTAAGTAACCCGCCAGGTGCTGGATGCGCTGCCATATCGGTTCGATACCCTGCGCCAACGCATACTCCGCTGCGGCCCCCAGGCCCAGCTTGGCCGCAACATTGCATTCCCAATTTTCAAAACGTCGCGCATCCGCACGAATTTCAAAGCTGTCTGCCGTGAGCAAGGACGCCGCATGCAGGTCCAGAAAAACCGGCTCCAGGCGTTGGCACAGGGATTGTTCTACGTACAGGAACCCCACGCCCCTCGGCCCGCGCAGGTATTTTCGACTGGTGGCGGCGAGCATATGGCAGCCGATCTTTTGCACATCGATCGGCACCTGGCCCACCCCTTGGCAAGCGTCCAGCAGGAACAACACACCCGCCGCCCGGGCGAGGGCACCGATCTGCTCGACGGGTTGCACAGGCCCGCCGTTGGTGGCGATCATCGGCAGCGATACCAGGGCGACGCGCTCGTCTTCAAGCATGGCCGCCAAGGCTGCGAGGCACACCTGGCCGTGTTCATCGTTGGGGATGATCCGGATCTCGATCCCGCGCTGCTGCCTCAATTGCAGGTATGGGATGTAGTTGCCGGCGTATTCGGTCATGGAGGTCAGCACGGCGTCGCCGGGCTTGAGCGCCAGTGAATAGAAGGCCATGTCCCAGGCTCGGGTGGCGTTTTCGACCACTGCGATTTCAGTGGGGTGCGCATTGATCAGGCGCCCGACGGCGGTGTAGACATTGTCCAGTTCAGGCGCGCATCGGGCGGCCGCTTCATACCCGCCGAGGCGGGCTTCCTGTTGCAGGTGCCCGGTCATGACCTGGACCACCGGCTCAGGCATCAGCGCCGCACCGGCATTATTGAAATGGATCAGATGCTCGACACCCGGTGTATCGGCACGCAGTTGTTCAATGTTCAAACCCTTACTCCTTGTTCAGTCGCTGCCTGCAACGCCATTGGAAGGCGCGGACACCGACCAGTACCGCAGCGCGACCATGGGAATCAGCGCCACTGCATAGGCCAGGCACACGAAAAGATAGGTGTATTGCAGGCCGTAGACCTGGCTCAGCAAGCCACCGATGGAGATGCCGGCAATCGAGGCGAACTGCGCAGTGCTTTGGGCAATACCCAGTACGTAGCCTTGTCGCGAGCTGTCGGCGGTTTTCGAGACCAACGCCATCAGCACGGGGGTGGTCGCCCCTAGCAGCACCCCCCAAATGAAGTAGGCGACGATAAATACCACGGCGCTGCGCGTTACGCCCGCCACGGCGGTCAGGGCGATGCAGCCCATGACGACATATGTGATGCGTTGCAGGGTTTCTGCCTGGGAACGATGCTCGAAGTAGCGCGACCATGCCGTTGCCGACAGGATGAAGCCCAGCGCCAGCAACCCGTAGCACAAGCCGACGACGGAGTTGTTGACCTCGAACGTCGAGCTCACATACAGCGAGAACGAGGTCTGCGGCAGCATGCGCGCGAGCAGCAGGATGCCCATGACGCACAGCAGCGACAGCAGCGGAGAGCTGCGCCATACGCTGTCGGTGCCTGCGACCGGCGTGCGGGTGGCCACCGTCGGCTTTTTTGGTACGGGAGGCACATCCGGCAAGGTCACGGCGGCGATGACGGTACAGAGTGCACAGAGCACCGAGGCGACGATGTTGATCCAGAAAAACGTCGCGTAATCGAGGATCAGGCCGCCTACGACCGCACCGAGCAGTGAGCCGACATTGGTCGATATCTGCAGGATCGCGAATAACCGCGCCCGCCGCGACGGCGCTTCGATACTGACCCCGTAAGCCTGCGCCGGGGCTATATAGCCGGCAAAGGCGCCCTGCAGAAAACGCAGGACCAGGATGACCCAGATGTCACTGAAAAAGGCCAGCCCGAGCTGGGTCAGGGACAACCCCGCGAGTGCGCGGATCATCATCAGCTTGTGGCCGTAGCGATCGCCGATACGGCCCCAGAATGCACTGGTCAGCATGATGCCCAGCATCGGCCCGACGTACACGGCGATGCTGGCGAAGCTGAATACCGACTCCGAGGACGCCAGCCCGCGCAGGTGCACGGGCCAGAACGGCCCGCTCATTTCCATCGCGCCCATGGAGACCAGCTGGATCGCGAACAGAAGATAAATGAGGATTCTTACACGCGAACCCTGGATGGCACCTGCTTGGGACATGAGACGGCCTCAGTGATTAAACGGCAGCTAGCGGGTTGGTCAGGGTGTGCTGCAAACGATAGTTGGAATACTGCATCAAATGCATGCGCAGTAACGAACGGGTAGGCCATGGATCCTCGACAAAGGCCTGGCGCTCGACCTCCCACACCTGCGGCGAGACCCGCTCGCGCACGGCGGCAAAGGCGTTTTCGGTTTCCTCGCGCAATATTGCCCACAAACGTGTGTTGTCCATGCCGTACTCCTTGGTCAGCCACAGGGCCATTTCATGCAAGTGGGTGAGGAACGCGGCGTCCAGTACAAACATGCGCACCGGCTCGATATCGCCGCTAAATACCGTAGGCAGAATGCCAGGCTGCACATGCGGCTGTAACGTATAACCGCGTTCTTCCAGCAGGGGGGCGTAGGTTCTGCCATCGCCAAAATCGCGGATCAGCAGGCTGCGCGGCACGCCATCTGGTGAGAACAGCACCATGGTGTTCTGCTGGTGCGCTTCGAGCCCGATACCGTACAGCAGATAGATTGCCACCACGGGGTGGGTGACGACCTTGGCATAGTGGCGAAACCACTGTTCTACGCTGGCGGCGTCGGCACGCACCCCGTCGCGTTCGATCAGGTCGGTAAACAGCGGCCGACCGCTGCCCGGTAAACGGGTGAACAACGAAGCCACCGTGATCGGCAGACGCTCATCGCTGCGTTCGAACGCTTGCCGGCTGGCACGAAACACCACGGACAGGTGTTTTCCCGGTACGTCGTCCTGGGTGATTGCGTGGCGGTAGCGCACGCCGATTTCTTCCGGGAAGATTTCCAGTTGCTGGTCGAAACCGTTTTCGGCTTCCAGGATTTGCGTGATCACTGTGCTGATGCGCGGCCCCATATGGATCGACTTGGCTTGCAGGCTGCGCAACTCGCTGGTCATCCACAACGCGATGGGCAATTTGATCAGCGGTGCAGCGTGGTCCAGGACCGGCATCATCGTGCGGTATGACATGGTCGGCAGCGTCTGAATATCCGGCCCCTCAGTGATCAGCAGGCCTTCTTCGATTTCCGCAGCAAACGTCTTGAGCACATAGGCCTGCAAGTGCCAGGCATGAATCGGCAGGGGCAGCCATTGCGTTTCATCCAGGCCTTTGGCGTTGAGCGCCGCTTTCCATTGCTCCCAGTGTGCCGGGAAATTGCTGGCGAACCAGGCGTGGTAGTTGGTCACGTGAGGCATGCTTTCGCTTTTGGCCATGTCGGCACGCAAGGCGGCTATCCGCAGGGGCACCTGGGCGTTGAACTCCGGAGACAGTTGCTCGACCTCAGCGTCATTCAGCCCGGGGCGGGCTTTCCAGGTCGGGTAGTAGGGGTGGCCTTCCAGCGAGCCCCACTGATCCAGCAAGATCGCGGCGTCCTTGGTGCTTGCATGCCGACGCAGGTAATCGGTGAGGCTGCTGAGGCCCTGGCGTTGAGCGGCCTGCGCCAGGCGCGCGTTCCAGTGTTGGCGGAACTGACGTGCGTGGGCGTCGTTCAGCAGGCTGTTTTCCATATCCGACTTGAGACCGGCCACACCTTCGTCGCTGGGCTCGAAGTCGAAACTGTCGCGCAGTACATCCAGCAGGTCCTGATGGCGGGTGATCACCTGGCGCACGCCTTCGGCCGTCAGTAGCACCACGTCGCCGTCATTGACCAGCGTGTCGGCCGGGCCCAGCGCAATCTCGGAGAAAAACAGCTGCGCGCCGTTCTGCTTGAGCGGGTAGGTGGCCTGCTGGCCGTCGTGGGTAAACGCCAGCGCCGAACGATCCAGGATATTTTCCGCAAACAAGCAACGAATCAGCCGGCGCAGGGCGTTCTTGCGGGAGTAGGCGATCAAGGTGTTGAGGTCATCCATATCAGCTCTCTGCTTGTTGAGTCATTCATTAAAAGGGTTATGCCGTGCGAGGCCATTGGCTCGGGAAGTAATCCAGCGCCGAGTCGCGCAGGCCTTGCATGTAGGCAACGCTCCAGTGCAGGACTTCTTCGATATAGGGCACTTTCAGTTCAAAACGCCTGGCCATTTCCACCAGCAGCACCAGGCCATAGGCGACGTCTTCGTTGAACGCACGGCTCTCACGCTCGATCACATACCCGGCGCGGTTATCACCGGCTGGCACCATGGGCGCGAGGATGTCGTTGTAGGCCTGGTTGGTGCGCAGAATGGACAACATGCTGCTCTGGTCGCGAATCTGATCGCCGTACGCCTCGACGATTTCCTGTTTCAAGGATTTGACGGACGACAGGTCGACGCCCATGCGCGCACTGATGACCGCGCACAGTTCCTGGCTTTCCTGATCCATGCGTTCCAGGAAGTAGGCGCCCAGTTCGGGGCACTCCGTCCACCAGCACAGGCGCTGGGGAAAGATCTTGCGGTGCCATTGCCCGTAGGGGCCGATCAACCCGTAGATCACCGAGCTGTGCATGATCGGGTTACCGGGCGTCAGGGTGATCTCCAGGTAGTGATCGAGCAGCGTGACGCAAGGGCCGTAGAGGCGTGTGAGGATGTCGTGCAAGTGCTGGCGCGACACCTGGGATTCGCGGGCATGGGTCGCGACATATAACTGGCTTTTGCCGCCGCCCATTTTTATCGACCTACCGGGGGTGAGATCGAAGGCGGTATGAGGTACGTCCTTCATGCCCCAGATCACCAGGTTCGGGTGGTTTGCCAGTGTGGCCTCGGCCAGCCAGTCGAACCCGCAGAAGCCCGGAATCGCACCGATGTACACCGGTTTGCTCGTGCTCAAGTGCGGCGCGATGGCCTGCAGGGTTTTGGCACGGGCATGGGCTGGCACCGTGATGATGACGATGTCGGCGTCTTCGACGGCGGGCCTGGCCTCGGCGGTCACCCGATCCAGCCGGGCGTTCAATGTGGAGCCGTCCGGCAGCAGGGCCTGGAGCGGCACCTGCCGCGTGTGGTGGTCGACGACTTCCAGGTTGCTGGTCAGCAGCGAAACCTGGACGTCAGGCAGTTGCTTGAACAGAATGGCGTTGAGATGACCTGTTCGGCCACCGCCGCAAATGGCGACTTTCAGCGGTTTCATTCAGAGGCGCTCCTTGGTCGAAAGAGGGTCATGCGACGCTCAGTTGCAGCGGGGCGGAGCTGGACTCCTGCCAGTGGTTCTTGTCCAGCCAGGCATCCAACTGCGACGCGACGCCGGGGTCGAGCAAGTCGCGTTCCTCCAGCCACTTATCATCGAAGACCGTGTGCAGGTATTTTTCGCCGCCATCGGCAATCGGCACTACTACATTGCCGCTCAGTACACCTTTGTGAATCAGCTCCAGGGCCTTGAAAATTGCGCCCCCGGTCGAGCCGCCTACCAGCAGGGCGAGGTGGCGGGCGATATAGCGCGAGGTCTCGAAGGCTTGTGAGTCGGTGACCTGCACGCCCAGGTCGATGCAGCTGTAATCGAGCACCAGCCCCACTGTGTCCCCGGCAGGCGTGCCGGTACCGGACTGATAGTACGGATAGCCGGGATGCCCGAAAACGATGGAACCTGCGGGCTCCACCGCCACGGTCACAATGTCGGGGTTGTGCTGTTTAAGGCCTCGGGCAATCCCGGTCATCGACCCGCCGGTACCGACGCAACCGACATACGCGCCGATCACACCTTCGGCCTGAACGATGGTTTCCCGCACAAAGTCGCTGTAGCCGCCGGCGTTGGCCGCGTTGTCGGACTGGTTCATGAACACGGCCCCCGGGATCTGCTCGGCGAGTTCGGCCGCCAGGCGCTGGCGCTCTACCACCGCGACTTCATCTTCACGATAAGTTCCCGCGACAAACCGAATATCGGCGCCCAGTGCCTTCATCACCGCGATCTTGTCCTGCGCCGCGTGATGGTCGACCACGGCGATAAATTGCAGGCCGAATTCGACGGCGGCCATGGCCAGGCCGATGCCGGTATTGCCCGACGACGACTCAACCACCACGCCACCTGGTTTCAAGCGTCCGGACTTGAGCGCGGCGAGTACCATGTTGCGCGCCATGCGGTCCTTGATACTGCCGCCGGGATTGTTTTTCTCTATCTTTAATAACAGCCGGGCATCAGTGCCCGGAATATAAATACCCAACATAGGCGTATTGCCGATCAGCTCGGAAACTTTAGTCAGTATCATATGAAGTACTTCCTTTAGTCGTCAGGTGAAAACGCGTAGTTACCGTACGTGCAACAGGTCGCCACCATTCGCCGGGGCAGGGGGTGACGATGGAACTCATTCTCCAGTAAGTCCATTTGATAGCCGGCGGTGTTGGCATAAATTAATAAGTCGCCGGCCTTGGGGGAAGTCGTGAAGTTGATCAGGCGGTGGGTGATGACGTCATCATCCAGGCAACTATGCCCGGCAATATAGGCTTGCATTGGTGTGGCGGATGTTGGCGCTGAGCTGATTAAAATCGGGTCGACCAGATATTCCGACGCGAACCATGTTTCGCAGGCACTGAAGCTGCTGCCTTCGACAAATAACACCGTTTTGTTATTGGCCAGTTTTTTGCTGCGTGTAATGCGAAATACCGAAATTGCCGCTTGGTCCACCAGACTTCGGCCCGGCTCCAATGCCAGGGTTATGCTGTTGGCTTTCAAGTACTGGGCAATGTTTTGTCGCGGCGAGAAGGCACTTTCCAGAAACAACGTTAACCATTGGCTCGCCGTCAAGTTGCTGCCGTAAGGGTAATAAGACTTGGGTACTGACTGGTTGTAATAGTGATTGGGCGTATTGTCGTTTTGTAGAAAGCGCTCGTAGGCGTGTGGCTCGACATAGCGGATGGGCAAACCTCCGCCGATATCGATCATGGTCGGAGCCAACCCCATCGTCCGAGCCACATCGACGAAATCGGTCACTTCACGAAAGGCCTGTGCTCGAGATTCGAACCCATAGCCACCGAGGTGGAAATGGAAACCCTCGAAGTCAAAAAATGCCCTGAGTCCGGTCAGTAAGTGCAAGCACACCAGCAGGTCCGCGGCCCCCATTCCGAAGCGGCTGGTCCCACAGGCTTTAGGCCTGTAACGCAGTAAAACCCTGGCCTTTATGGCCTCGCTGCTGGCTTCGACCAGTGTTTTCAAATGGTCGAACTCTTCCAGCGAATCCACGCAGATCAGTGCACCGGCATGGACCAGCGCCCGATGAAAATCCTCGGTTTTCGCCGGGCCGGTGGCACACAACTGAGCGGCCGGCACACCGGCGCGCAGTGCTGCTTGCATCTCGTAAATGCTGGAAACGTCGACGCCGATACCGGACACCTTGGCTGCGCCGAGTAAACATTGTGACTTGTTGGCTTTGGCGCCATAGAAGATCGCATGTCGGACTTCATGCTGTTCCAGCACGGATTGCAATGCGCCGGTGTTCAGTGCAAAGGCGTGTGGCCATACAAGATTCAGGGGGGAGCCGTGTTGCGCAACGAGTTCAAGCAGTTTGTCGGGTTGGCTATGTAACAGCTGTGCGATACATGCGTCCAATAATGGATTAAGCATTTTCGAAAGATGAACTTCAGTACGCGCTTCATTGAGGCGCGTTATTGCAATAGACATAACTATCCCCTGGCGCTTATAGCGTCGTCATTCATATTTAAATCTCTGGAAGAGATCGATGAATGTGGTCTTGTCGTTCGTCGTGTTTTTAACGCTTATGCGTTTGGCGGTGGATGCCACACGAATCCTGCAGGCGAAACTGTGGCTTTGATGGTAATAACCGATTCATAAAACAATTGCATAAGAACCCCATTCCATAAGGTTTATACGGGTGTAGCTATCGGCCACTAACTGCCGTTTTTCTTGATCTGACTCACCGCTGAGTGATGGTTAAATGATGTCGCGAGGCCATACTTTCGGTGAGCGTTAAGACTTGCCTAGGATCATGAAAAGTTTCTCTTGGCGGCGTGAACAATATTGCTACCGAGAACGATTATCAAGTAAGGTTTTCAAATATTTCTAATTGATCCCGGCCGAACAGCGTTGCGCGAACGTGTATTTGCACGCTCTTGCGGGCGTTCGTACCAAGTTTGAAAGCGTTGTTAATTCATTGATCAATAAGGGGTTAAACGTTGATCGGCGAGGGCGCTGACAGAGGCGCAATTCAGCCGCCCCGAGGCCCCTGAAAATTTTGCAAAAACCACGACTGATGCACGCCAAGGAGAACTGCTATGAACACTGATCGTCCGATCACGACTGCCCTGCTTCCCATCAGCTACCTGTTCGTTCCGGGGAACCGTCCGGAGCGCTTTGCCAAAGCGGCTGAGGCCGGAGCGGATGCAATCATCCTGGACCTTGAGGATGCGGTTCATCCCGATAGCAAAGCCGCTGCTCGAGCTGCCATCTGGACGTGGCAGGAGAGTGCGCCAAGTGTGGCGTGCCAGCGGTTTATCCGGCTCAACAGCGTCGGCAGCGCGTTGTTCCGCCAGGACCTGACGTGGTTGGGCGACATGCGTTACCCCGAGCGTTGCACCGGGGTATTCCTGCCCAAGGCCGAGGCGCCGCAAGCGTTGGCGCGGGTGGTCGAGCAGTTGCTGGCGTGGCAACCCCAATTGCACATTGTCGCGATCATCGAGACGGCCAGAGGCTTGCAGCAGGTGGAGGCGATTGCTGCGGTTCCCGGCCTGTCACGCCTGGCCTTTGGCTCGCTGGATTTTTCCCTGGATATCAATTGCGGCCAGGTGCCTGAGGCGTTTGTGTACGCACGCAACCGCATCGTGCTGGCCTCTCGCACTGCAGGTTTGCCGGCGCCGATCGACGGAGTCACACCGGCGATCAACGACCTGGCGGTGGTCGCCCAGGACTCGCTCTACGCTCGCTCCCTCGGGTTCGGGGCCAAGCTGTGCATCCATCCCGCGCAGTTGGCGACGGTGCAGCGCGCATTTCTACCCGATGCGCAGCAATTGGCCTGGGCGGGTCGGGTGATGAGTGCCGTGGCCGGGGGCAGCCATGCGGTGCAAGTTGACGGCGAAATGGTCGACCTGCCGCTGATCGAACAGGCGCAACGCCTGTTGGACATGGCCCGCCGACACGCAGCGGTCGCCAAGACCGGAGCTTGCTGAACATGCTGCCAGGACAGGAAGGGGCCATTGCGCAGACCTATCAGATTGCGCTGCGACCGGTGTGCGAAGTGCTGCAATCGGAACAGGTGGACCCGGCGAATGTGCAGTGGCTATGCGACTCGATTATCCGCGCAGGGCATTGGCTGGAACCGATCATTGTCGAGCGCTCGCAAGGCATCGTGATGGACGGTAACCATCGCCTGAATGCAGCGTTGCAGTTGGGTCTGTGTCGGGTGCCGTGCATCCAGCTCGACTACGCGGACCCACGGGTGTGCGTACGGCACTGGCACACGGGGCACGCGTTCGAGGTCGCGCGGATTTTCAACACCATCGCCCGCGGCGAGATCTTTCCGTACAAGACCACACGGCATGTGTTTGATCCGGCGCTACCGGTCATCGCGATCCCGCTGGATCGCCTGTACGAGTGAGCCGTGCAAAAAAATCAGGTGGGTGGGTGATACTTTTTCGCACGTCGACTGGCATTAGGAGTGATTCCCATTTTCTCTCGTTGAAAGGATCCTCTCGTCATGCCTGTTGCCAGTCGGCCCTGCGGTGAACGCGCGTTAACCCTCGCTATTCGAACCGCCCTGTTGAATTTCGTCATGGTCGCAGCGGGCGCCAATGCCTGGGCTGAGACACCAACGCCTGCCGCCACGGATGACAGCACGCCCAGCCTGACCCTCGACACCACCACGATCGACGGCCGCTACAACGGCCCGACGGCGTTGCCCGAAGTCCTCCCCGGTGGACAGGTGGCGCGCGGCGCGCGGCTGGGCATGATGGGCAACAAAGACGTGATGGACACGCCGTTCAGCGTCACCAGCTACACCGCCAAAACCCTCGCCGACCTGCAAACCGTTACCGTTGCCGATGCCCTGGAACGCGACCCCTCGGTGCGCTCGACCGGCCAGACCGGCGGTATCGTCGATTCGTTTTTCATTCGCGGTTTCGCCATCGGCGAAGGCAACCTGGGTGAGCTGGCCTACGACGGTGTGTATGGCGTAGCCCCCAATTACCGGGTCTTTACCGAGTATGCCGAGCGTGTCGAAGTGCTCAAGGGACCGGGTGCCTTGATGTATGGCATCTCGCCCAACAGTGGCGTGGGTGGGGTCATCAACATCGTTCCCAAACGGCCGCTGGAGGAAGACCTGACCCGGTTCACCGGTAGCTACGCGTCAGATTCCCAGGCGGGCGGGCACCTGGATATCAGTCGGCGTTTTGGTGAGGAAAACCAGTTCGGCGTGCGCTTTAACGGCAGCCTGCAGGGCGGCGACACGGCGGTGAACGACCAGCATCGCGACGTAGGGATCGGTGCGATTGCCCTGGATTATCGTGGCGAGCGGCTGCGCCTGAACCTGGACTACATCAGCCAGAAAGAAAGCTTCGACGGTGCCTCACGCCCGTTCACCATCGCGCCGGGCGTTGACGTGCCATCCGCCCCCAATGGCCGCACCAGTCTGCCGCAAAAGTGGGGTTGGTCGGATACCAAGGAACAGTCCGCATTGCTCGGCGGTGAATATGATCTGAGCGACAACCTCACGGTGTTCGCCCATGCAGGGGGCGGCAAGTCGGATGTGAAACGCATGTCCGACCAAGTGCCGCGCATCCTCAATGACGCGGGTGACACCAGCAACGTCCCGGGCTATTACAAGTTCAACGTCGACCGTTCTACCGCCGATGTGGGGATGCGCGGGCTCTTCGCCACCGGCCCTGTAACCCATACCACCACGCTGATGGCGACCCGTTACCAGGATGAGCTGTCGCGGGGCATCAACAACGGCACCACAATCCTCTCCAATATCTACCACCCGGTGGACACGCCCAAGCAATACATCAACACGCCCAAGGTGCTGCGAATCTCCGAGTCGGAGTTGTCCGGCGTGGCGTTGACCGACACCTTGGGGATGCTGGATGACCGTTTCCAACTGACCCTGGGCGTACGCCGGCAGTTTATCGAGTCGCGTAACTACAATGCCGCCGGCACCGTCAGCTCGCGTTACAGCGCCAACGCCACCACGCCGTTGCTGGGTGTGGTGGTCAAGCCTTGGGAGGACGTCTCCCTCTACTACAACTACGTCGAAGGGCTGAGCAAAGGCGATGCGGCACCGGGCACGGCGAGCAACGCCGGGGAAACCTTTGCGCCGTATGAGTCCAAGCAGCACGAACTGGGGGTGAAGTATGAACACGGCACCTTCATGACCACACTGGCGCTGTTCCAGATCGAAAAACCTGCCGGCGAACTGGGCGCCAATGGCGTGTACTCGGTGCAGGCCGAACAGCGCAACCGTGGCCTGGAACTCAGCGTGTTCGGCGAAGTGGCCACCGGTACCCGTTTGATGGGGGGCGTGACCTTCCTCGATGGCGAGCTGACCCAGTCGGCGACTGCCGCTAACCAGGGCAACAAGCCGGTCGGCGTGCCCGATATCCAGGCCAACCTGTGGGCGGAATACGACACCCCCTGGCTGGAAGGTTTCACCCTCACGGGTGGTGCGATCTACACCGACAGCCAATACGTCAACCAGGCCAACACCCAGGAACTCGACGCCTGGACCCGCATTGACGCCGGTGCGCGTTACGCCACCAGGATAGAAGGGCGGCCGACGACATTCCGCGCCACGGTACAGAACGTGTTCGACCGTGAGTACTGGTCCGGCGTGGCCTCTTATGGTGCGTTTTCCCCGGGGTATCCGCGTACCTTGCAACTATCGGCGACCGTCGATTTTTGACGGGCGCCGGTATGGAGCAATCATGCACCAGCAATAAGCTTAAGCCTTGCTGGCCACCCGATCGTCACTGACCCGAATTCGCCATTGCTCAACGGTGCGCAGGGGTTTACAGCCCTTGCGCTCTTTGTTGGCGTGGCTGCTCGGCGGCGTCACGGTGTCCTGCGATCATTGCCCTTTGAGCGCGATTGCCACTGCTGCTGAAAGTGAAGTCGTGGCCCTGCCGATCAGCGTCGAAAGCTGATGGCTATCATCGAAAAGTGCGCCTTGGGATGCGTTGACATCGTAGCCAGCCAGGGCCTGTGCGAGTGGCTCCGGGAGGCCGAAATTGATTAACGCAGAGGCGTAGTCAGTTTCAGGCAAGTTCTTGTAGGGAATGTTCCTACCCGTTTGCCGAGAAACCTCGGCTGCGAGTTCCGATAACGTCCAGGCGCTGTCACCCGCCAACTCGTAGACCTTCCCCTCTTGATCGTCGCGGGTCAGCACGACGGCAGCGGCCTGGGCAAAATCTTCCCGTGTCGCCGCGGCAATCTTTCCATCACCTGCACTGCCGATAAATTCACCGGCCGATAACGCGCCAGCGATAAAGCCGGTGTAGTTCTCGGTATACCAACCATGACGCAATATCGTGAATGCCAACCCCGATGCTGTGAGCTCGGCTTCCGTTTGTCGATGCTCCTCGGCGAGGCTCAATGAAGAGGTATCTGCGTGCAGTACACTGGTATAAACGACGCGACCCACACCGGCCTGCCTTGCAGCGTTGATGACATTTCGATGCTGTGAGAGTCGCTTACCTATTTCGCTTGAGGAAATGAGTAGAAGCGTGTCGACTCCGCTGAGCGCCGCGACCAGGGTTTGCGGATTGTCATAGTCGGCAACACGTGCCTCCACGCCTAGATCACTCGCCTTGTCAGGGCTGCGCACCAGCGCGACCAGGTTGGACGCGGGTACTTTTTGCTTGAGTTGCTGGACAACGAGGCGGCCAAGTTGGCCGGTGGCTCCGGTGACGGCGATCATGAGGGGTTCCTTTTACAAAAAGTGATAGAACAGGCAGAGTAGGGCCTTAACTAACTTTTCGTAAGTACGTACCTAAAGGTAAGTAAGCATGCCGGATTCCGAGCCCTCTGGAGCAACCCGTCCCGCAACAGTGGCCAACCGACTGCGCAGCGGTGAATTATTCGACCCGGATTGTCCCTCGAGGGTCGTGCTCCAGCACGTCAGCAGCCGCTGGGGAGTATTAGTATTGGTGGCCTTGCTCGCGGGTACGCATCGCTTCAGCGATCTGCGTCGCAAGATTGGAGGCGTCAGCGAAAAGATGCTTGCGCAGACCCTCCAGTTTTTGGAACTCGATGGTTTCGTCCTGCGCAAATCCTATCCGGTCGTGCCGCCTCACGTTGAGTACAGCCTCACCCCTATGGGAACTGAAGTAGCCCGCCATGTCGAAGGCCTGGTTGACTGGATCGAAGGCAATCTGCCAAAGATTCTGGAGGAACAACGCTCTCGCCAGATTTCATAACGGGCTTGCGACCTATTGATCACTCAGGCGGGACCTTAGGCAAGAGTCCCTCCAATCCGATAGTCAGGCGGTCAGTTCCCGATTCATGGCAACAATGTCCTCGTGTGTGAAATGGCCACCGGGCGTCATGAACGTGGCCATCAGGGCATCCCGGTTTTGAGGCGCCCTCAACTTATCTGCCGCGCACAAGGCTGCCTTCAGCGCTGGCAACTTCAGTTCGGTGCAATAGGCAGGTGTACCGGGTTGCTGACGCCACGAGTCTTCAAGGCTACCCGCGGCAAGCGCGGTGAAGCCGGTGTCCTCTACAAGATCTTGCGCGATCGCTTCAGCATTGATGTCACCGCCAGCTACAGGTAAGGCTATGCGTGAGGAAGACCCGACCGGTTGGCCGTGGTCGGCAAGCGTTGCTGCGAGGACGGCATTCCATGCCTTAACCACCGGGCGGCCAATCTGCTCGCTTACCCAAACGCTTTCGGGCTTGCCGTCGTCCACTTCTTTGATCGCTCCGTCTCGTCCTGGATAGTAATTGGAGGTGTCGATGATGACGACCTTCTCGGGAAGATTGCTCAATGTTTGCCGCAGATCCGGGTACTTTGCAAAGGGGATAGAGAGGATTACGGCGTCCACGTCGGACACCGCGTCTTCTTTGGTCACCGCGTGTACACCGATTTTGTTGGCAAGGTTCTCAAGGGTATGAGGGCTCTTTGAATTTGCCAGTTTGACTTCATGGCCGCACGCCGCGAGCTTACGGGCAAGCGTTGCGCCAATGTTGCCTGCGCCGATAATTCCGATTTTCATTTCAATTGGATCCTCACCTACGAACAATAATCAAGCTATCAAGCCGTGCCGATCAATCCTGGGCGCTGCGAGATGCCATCGGGTGACCGCGATGGCAGCAGAGGCTACTCACACGGTTGACATCATTCTGCCGGTGGTTTGTATCCCGCCAGCATTTTCAGCACATCATCATGTGATCCGCTTGCTTCAGCAAACCGTAAGGGCTTGGCGCGTTCGACGACAAGTTCCCGTGGGGTCGGAGAGATCTCGAGCAGTTCGAAGATTTCATCCAAAAACGCCTCCAGGGGCATGGCGTGTTCGTCGTTTTCCTGCCCAAGCAACGTGGTACGTACCCCCGGTGGTGCAAGCTCTATAACCTCAACCGGCGAGCTCTCCAGCTGCACTCGAAGACTTTGAGTGAACGAGTGAACTGCAGCTTTGGTTGCGCTGTAGGTAGGTGTTGCAGGCAGCGGGACAAATGCCAAGGCCGAACTGACATTCACAATCGTTGCACTGGGCTGCTTGATCAGTTGGGGAGTGAACGCGTAAACCATACGAATCGTGCCAAGTAAGTTCGTGGTCACGATATCTTCGGCCGTGCTCAGGCTTTGCGGATCAGTCAGATCCTCCCAGTGCATGATCCCGGCGTTGTTTATAAGGACGTTCAGATTCGGATGGCTGGTCGCAAGCGCTGTGCAGCTGCGCTGGATGGATTGTGGATCGCAGACGTCCAGCACGACGGATTCAATCCCCGGATGCTCCGACACGATCTTGTCGAGCAGAGCCTTGCGACGTCCTGCAATGATGACGGTGTTGCCCGCCTTGTGAAGCCTGAGCGCCAGACCGAGGCCGATGCCTGAGGTGCCGCCAGTAACCAGAATCGTGTTGCCAGTGCTGTTCATAGTAAACTCCAGAAACGACGCTTAAACGGACAGGTGTCCGCTTGATCAAAATTACCGGACAATTGTCCGATTAGCAATGCAATGAAGGAAAACTTTGTCCATGACTGACGAATTGGTGATGCGTTCTGACGCCAAGAAAAACCGCGAACGGATACTGGAAGTCGCTGTGCTCGAGCTGACCAGCGATCCTGCGGTTGCGTTGAGCACGATCGCGAAGAAGGCCGGGGTGGGGCAGGGCACGTTCTATCGTCACTTCGCCACCCGAGAGAAACTGGTATTCGAGGTCTATCAATTCGAGATGCAACAGGTGGCATCGTTGGCGCAACAGCTTCTCGCGACAAAACCGCCCAAGGAGGCCCTGCGGGAATGGATGGACAGCCTCGCTGAATACGCAATGACAAAGGCAGGACTCGCTGCAGCGATTCAACAAGCTGCGTCTGTTTACGAGTTCCCAGGGAAATCGGGATACGCTCCAGTCCAGGCCGCCGCCGAGTTGCTTTTGAGGGCGAATGAAAAGGCCGGAACTATTCGTAGCGGGATTACCAACGACGATTTCTTTCTAGCCATTGCTGGCATATGGCAAATGGATGCCCAGAGTGAATGGCGCTCGCGTCTCGCCAGATTGATGAACCTGGTGATGGATGGTCTGTGCGCTGGCAGCCCCGAGAGCCTGAAGAAAAACGTGTAGCCTTTAGGGCAGACCTATTGCCAGCAACCTGGTGGTCACTCCGCCCGCCTGTTTCAGGGGCAATTTGAATCGTGCCCTGACTTCAAGTAGGTCTTGGCCCACTCACGATAGTTATCCGAGAGCGTGTATTTTGAAAGCAGCTCAGGAAGGGAAAGCTCGCTTGCGTGTGTGCCGCTTTGTTCGCGCAGCGCCTCGTAGGTCGCTTTGATTGCGGACAAATAAGGGGCATGCCCATTGACCACGACCCGCACATTGGCGGCACTCAGTTTCTCGACATCGCTCAGGGCCGGATTGCCGTAGTTGATCAGCATGATTGGCACGCTGAGGTGTGCCGTGAGTGCTTCCAGGTGCTGGAAATCCTTAACGCCAACCAGGCAAATCGCGTCTGCTCCGGCCTTCTGATAGGCCGCAGTGCGAGCGATGGAGTCTTCCAACGTGGTAGCGGCCACATTCGTTCTGGCAATGATGCTGAGCGCATCATCCGAACGGGCAAATCGTGCAGCGTAGATCTTGGCTGCGGCTTCTTGCCTTTCGATAAGCACGTTCGACTGCTCGTCGTACTTGGCCGGTAGGTGGGTGTCTTCCAGCGTCAGGGCGGCAACCCCGGCTTTCTGAAGTTCGGTCACTGTTCGCATGACATTAAGTGCGTTACCGAACCCATGATCAGCGTCGCCGATGATTGGGATTTGACTGGCCCGCCCGACTCTAGAAACCTGTTCGACGTACTCATCAAGCGTGAGCAGAGCAATGTCAGGTGCCCCGAGCACTTGAAGCGAGGCGACGGAACCACCTTGGATGGCAACCTCAAAGCCAAGGTCGGATGCCATGCGAACCGAGATAGGATCGAATACGGACGCGGCAAATTTACAGGCGGTTCCGTGAAGTAAGTCACCAAACGTCTTGCGCAATTCATGATGAGATCGCTCGATCATTTTTTCGGCTCCATCCACTTCATTCACGGTTTTCGTTGGGATCGTCCCGCGTTGAACGAGACCTGGAAATCACGACCGGTCATGGCCATGGTTGATGCGCAAATGACCGGTAAACTGTGCTGATTACTTTTGCGGCGACAGTGCTTTGCGCACTGCTTTTTGGTGTTTCATTGCAGCAATTTCATGCTCGCAGGCTTCGACGTCAAAGGAGTTGTCCCATTTGGCAATGGCGATGGTGCCGATACCGTTGCCGATCAGGTTGGTCACGGCACGCGCTTCGTTGAGGAAGCGGTCGATGCCCAACAGCAGGACAAGGCCTACCAGCGGAATGGAGTGGATGGTCGTGAGCGTTGCCGCAAGGGTTATGAACCCGGCACCCGCCACGCCAGCGGAGCCTTTTGAGGTCAGCAGGAAGACACCCAGCAGAATCATCTGATCCATAAACGTCAGGGGCGTATTGGTTGCCTGTGCGATAAAAATCGCCGCCATGGTGAGGTAAATGCAGGTGCCATCCGCATTGAAGGCATATCCAGTGGGTAGCACCATGCCCACCACTGACTTCTTGCAGCCCAGCTTTTCAAGTTTCACCATCATTCGCGGAAGCACGGCCTCGGTTGAGCAGGTGCCAAGCGTGATGAGAATTTCATCTTTGAAATAACGCAGAAATTGCATAAGCGGCATGCCTGACCATCTAGCAACCGTCCCTAGTACGACCACGATGAAAATCAAGGTGGTGATGTAGAGCGCGACCAGCAACTGGCCGAGTGACAGCAAGGTACCAATTCCGTACTTGCCTATCGTGAACGCCATCCCGGCGCCGGCGCCAATCGGCGCCAGGCGCATAACCATTGCTACGATCTTGAACAGCCCTTGCAGAAACAAGTCGATGGTATTGATCAGCGGTTTGCTGGTTTCACCCATTTGAACGAGGGCGATGCCCATCAATACCGAAATCAAGATGACCTGAAGCATGACGCCATTCGAGAATGCGCCAATGAAGGTGCTCGGGATGATGTTGAGAAAGAAGTCGATAGTCCCGCCCTGCTCACTGGCGGCTTGGCTGTACTTGGCGATAGCGCTGGCATCAAGCGTGGTAGCGTTGATATTCATCCCGGCGCCTGGCTTTACGACATTGACCACAATAAGGCCGATGACCAGCGCAATGGTTGAAAGGATTTCAAAGTAGAGCAGCGCCTTCACGCCGATCCGCCCAACCTCCTTGATGCTGCCCATCTTGGCGATACCCACCACGACAGTACCGAAAATAATCGGCGCCAACAGCATTTTGATGAGTTTGATAAAGCCATCCGCAAAAGGTTGAAGCTTGGCTCCGAATTGCGGTTCAAAGTGACCGATTGCAGCGCCGATGACGATACCGATCAGCACCTGCACATACAGCTGGCTGTACCAGCGGGACTTGGACATTTCCACGGAAGCACCTCATTTTATTTTTGTGATGGGCATGTGGTTTGGCGTCAATGGATGACGCCTGAGTCTGCGGCCCCTTTAAAAGAAACCGCAGACCGAGGTTGATCAGCCTTCGCCTAACTCGCGCATGACTGCGTACAAGGCGGACTTGGCTTCGAAACCAACACCTGGAATATCCGGCAGGCCGACATAACTATTTTCCACCTTGATTCCGTCGGCGAAGCCGCCGAAAGGCTGGAACACGTCGGGGTAGGATTCGTTGCCGCCCAGGTGCAGGCCGGCTGCGATGTTCAGGGACATCTGGTGGCCACCATGGGGAACCACGCGGCGGGAAGACCAACCCATGTCTTCCATCACTTTCAGGGTGCGCATGTACTCCACCAGCCCGTAGGACAGGGCGCAGTCGAACTGGAGGAAGTCGCGATCAGGGCGCATTCCACCGTGACGCAGAAGGTTACGGGCATCCTGGTGGGAGAACAGGTTTTCCCCGGTGGCCATGGGCAGCTCATAGTGATTGGCGAGCTCAGCCTGAAGTGCGTAGTCCAGCGGGTCGCCGATCTCCTCGTACCAGAAGAGGTTGTACTGCTTGATGGCTTCCGCGTAAGCAATACCGGTCTGTAGATCGAAACGA
The DNA here is from genome assembly GCF_900005955.1 of Pseudomonas sp. 8 R 14. Lineage (NCBI taxonomy): Bacteria > Pseudomonadati > Pseudomonadota > Gammaproteobacteria > Pseudomonadales > Pseudomonadaceae > Pseudomonas > Pseudomonas sp. 8 R 14. The sequence goes on from NZ_CVTH01000063.1 coordinate 115,095, forward strand.
CCGTTGGCATCGACCGCCAGTCGACGACCGTCACCCACCACTTCAAGCACCGCTTCGATGCGACGAATATCCTCATCCAGCGGTACTGCCCCAATCTTCATTTTGACGACGTCGTATCCACGATCCAGATAGCTCTGCATTTCTGCTTTGAGCTTGGTCTGGTCTTTACCTGGGTAGTAATACCCACCGGCTGCGTAGACCCAGACCTTGTCATCTGCCACGCCGTTACGGTAGCGGTCAGCCAGCAGGCGATACAGAGGTTTGCCCTCAATCTTGGCGACGGCATCCCATACAGCCATGTCGATGGTGCCAACCGCGACCGAGCGCTCGCCGTGGCCGCCTGGCTTTTCGTTGGTCATCAGGGCTTTCCAGATGGCGAACGGATCCAGGTTGTTGTTTTCATGGTCGACGAGCGTGTCAGGATCAGCTTCCGTGATACGCGCCAGGAAACGATCCCGCATCAGAGCGCCTTGGCCATAGCGGCCATTGGAGTTGAAACCGTAGCCGATGACGGGTTTGCCATCGCGAATCACATCGGTGATGACCGCGACGACCGAGCAGGTCATCTTGGAAAAATCGATATAGGCATTGGCAATTGGGGAGGCAATGGAAACTGTTTTTTCACGGATGTCTACGATACGCATGACGGGCTCCTCTTGTTGTTTGTGGCCCCACGTTATGCTTTGCGATGTCACCCGCCCAATGCTATTAATGCCGGACCCTATGCACAGGAGGCATGGCCCCTTGGAACTCGTTTGGCTTGAAGATCTTTCAGCGCTTGCGGAGTACGGCAGCTTTGTCCGTGCCGCTGAGGCACGCCATGTTACTCAGCCAGCCTTCAGTCGAAGAGTACGCTCACTGGAGAATTGGATGGGCGTCGAGTTGTTTGTGCGCACACCACAAGGCGCAACCCTTACCGAGGCCGGAAGGCAAATTTTGCCCAGTGCTCAGGAAGCGGCCCGACACTTGTACAGGATGCGCAACGAGGCTCAAGAGGTAGCAGGAATCGCCGCCAAGTCGTTGCAATTCGCGGCAACTCATTCGCTGTCGTTTACGTTTTTTCCCAAGTGGCTTCGAAGCTCAGAAAACGGTGCCCCCATTGAGGCAGTGAAACTGCACTCGGACAGCATGGCCGTCTGTGAGCAGATGCTGATACATGGTCAGGTTCAGTTCCTGCTCTGCCACCGCCATCCCGACGTTCCGCCTTTACTGGCGCCTGATCAGTTCACCGGCAAGAAGGTGGGGGAGGACGTCCTCGTTCCGCTTGCGAGTGCTTCCACTCACTTCGGCACCTCACCCGCGGCATTGCCATACCTCGCATACACCCATGAGTCTGGACTGGGACGTATCGTCGCCCACAGGTTGCGTGGCAAGGAAGATTACCTTCACCTCAAGCCGCTTTTCAGCAGCCACCTTGCAGCGGTACTCATGTCCATGGCCCTGGAAAGCAAAGGTGTGGCGTGGCTGCCCAAGAGCCTTACCGAGCAGGAAGTTCTTGATGGGCGCTTAGTCAGAGCGCTCGACGAAAGCTGGGACATACCTCTGGAAATTCATCTGACCCGCCCGAAAGCAATCCTCAGTCAATCTGCTGAAGAGTTTTGGAGCCGGGCGGGTAGTGACCCCCAAGCTCCCACATGACGAGCGCTCAGTTACGCGCAATGCCCAAGCGGGTCTTTATCTTCATGTCGGATGACTGAGCGACGGAGGTTTTCTGGTTCCCGCGGCAGAGTTTAACCAGAGCAGCATTGCGGCGAGAGAGGCGGCGACTATCAGCGTAAGCCACATGATGACCAGCAGGGTGAAGGTGACACTGTTGTTTAACTCACGAAAAATGCCGAAGGCAAAAGCCGTGTACCAAGACACCCCCGAAACTGCACCGGAGGCGAGAAACAAGGCCGCTCTTTTGCGGGATACGCCAAAGAGCAGGGGGCGACTCAGGTCGCGTAGGGCTTCTGGCAGCACAAGCGCGTGGATGATTATTCCGTTGATGGTCAGGACGATCACCACAATGACTTTCGCCCAGAGTTTGGGGTTTTCAAACTTTTCCGGCGACTCCATCGCGTAAAGGGCAAGGAAACCAAGGCCTGAAAGCCACAGGAGGCAGAGTCCAATAGTGACCGCGTCGCTGATGAAGTGAAAGGTGCGTCCGATTTCAACCGGGAGGCTGCCCCGGCGCATCCAACGCAGGATCCAGAGGTCCAGCATCGTCGCCCCACCGAGACCGAAGCACATGCCGAGCAGGTGTATACCTATAAGGAGTGTCAGCACCTTTAGCTGTGGGAGTGGAGCCGGCAATGTAACGCTTAGCGCGAGTGTGTCGGCGAGTAAGTAGCCACTGCCGGACAGCGCAAGCAGGCCGCCTAAAATCATGAAAGACGTGCGTATCTTCATTTATTACGGCCTTGGACGAGTGTTTTTAGTTGGACGCGTGCGCAGTTTGTTTACTGGAACAGGCAGATCAAGCGGCTGCTATCTGCAGCGTTGCTGCAACCAGGAAGATACGTTTCGGGTTAAATGAGGCCAGCGACGCTAGCGTCACATCAGTAGGTTGCACGGGCGTAGACCCTGCTCAGGAAGGGACCGGTGCTTGGGCATCGATCAGGTTCCGGCTCTTGAGCTCCTCCCAAAAGGCTGCCGGGATACCGACCTTCATCGCCTGCACATTGGAAACGATCTGCCCCGGCGTGCGGGCACCCGGAATGATCGCTGACACTTGCGGATGTGCTGCCGCGAACTGCAGGGCGGCAGTATGAATGTCGATGCCATGTCGTTTGGCAACCGCCATGATTCGCGCGCGCTTTTCCACCGCTCCGGCAGGCAGATCCAAACTGAAGTTGTATCGGCTGCGTCCTCCCAGGAATCCATCGTTCAGTGGTGTTCCAACCACAACGCTGGTGCCCTTCCTGCTCAACGCCGGAAAGGTGTTGCGTAACGCATCGCTGTGCTCAAGGAGCGAATACTGGCAGGCAAGCAACACGATGTCGGGAGTCGGGTCATCACCGGCCATTGCCTGGACCACAGCATTCGGCGTATTGACGCCGAAGCCCCATGCCTTGATGAGCCCCTCATCACGCATCTTTTCAAGCTCAACCATCGCCCCTGTGCGCGCAATGCGATACGCCGCTTCCCAACCGCCTTCCAGTTCGCTGTTATCGGGCGAGATGTCATGGATAAACACGATATCGATACGCGGCAGCCCCAGCCGCTGCAGGCTGTCTTCCACGGAACGCCGTGCGCCTGCCGCGGTGTAGTCATACCGGTAGTTGAAGGGCGCGGGTGACTTCCAGATGGCATGGTCCGCGCGGGGGCCACCCGCGGCAGTCAAAACGCGTCCTACCTTGGTGGAGACCACATAGTCGTTCGGATGTTTGCCGTGCAGAAAGCGGCCTACCCGATATTCACTCAAACCAAACCCGTAGAACGGCGACGTGTCGTAAAGCCTTACACCCGCGTCCCAGGCGGCCTGTAGAACCAGGCCCGCCTGCTCGTCGCTGAGCGGCGCAAAGATATTGCCAATCTGTGTCCCGCCCATGCCAAAGCGTTGAGGCGTCATGTATCGCAGGGTAGGCGAGGGTGAATTGAGGGGCAGGCCTGTGCGCACTGGCCGGCCTTCAGTACGCATCACGCTCCCGCGCTCTGTCAGTAAAGAGGGCGCTGGGGCTGCCGAACTGGCGACACTCGAGGCTGGCAGCAAAGCGGCTGCAACAGTACCCACTGCCGAGTAAGTAAGAAAATCTCGTCTGTCCATCCAACGTTCCTTTCGCGACCGAGGTTTCACGGGATCATCGAAGCCGGTATTCGTACTGGAAGTTAGAACAACGAGGGTTGGCCGGGTGACCCTAATACGCCATATTTTTTGCACAATCCTGCCGATGCGCTTGTGTTGGTCACGCACTCTCAGCAGACTCGAACATTCCGTAAACAGGGGCGCATGTAATGACGAGCGGTTCCTTCTCGCAGTTCGGTTCCGGCCATCTGCATTCTCTGGCGTTGCGCGATCCCATACAGCCCAACGAGCGTCTCCAGGCACTCAGGCGGCTGATCGAAAAAGTCACCCGGCAGATTGGTTTGAACGAGGTCTGCAAAACATCGATTCCAGATCTGGCCTTTTATCGAATGGCTGACCTGGGTACGCCCACTTACTGCATTTATGAGCCTTGCGTGGCCATCATTCTGCAGGGCGCGAAGGAGATCACGTTCGGTGAGGAGGCCTGTGAGTTCGGGCAGGGGGCGTTCTTCGTCACGTCGGTCGACATCCCCACACTGGCCCGTGTTACCGCTGCCAGCGAGGAAACCCCCTATTTATCCGTCGTGTTGAAGCTCAACCTTTCCATGCTCAACGAGGTGATCCAGACCTTGGAACCGCCTGCGCAGGAAATGGCTACTCAAGCGCGGGGCTTCGTATCCGGTGCGGCGTCGAGTGAGATGCTCGACGCATTCGCTCGACTCGCTACGCTGATCGAACGGCCGCTTGAAGCAGGCTTGATGTCGGATCTGATCAAGCGGGAAATATGCGTTCGGCTATTGCTAAGTAGTGCAGGGCACTGGCTGCGCAGCGTCACCCGCGACGGTTATCGAGACAAGGGCATCGTGAGAGCCATTGAATGGCTGAAACATCACTACGACAAACCGCTGCACGTGGCCGATCTCGCCGAACGATCAGGAATGGCCAGCTCTACGCTGCATCACAGTTTTCGCAAGCTCACAGGCACCAGCCCTGTTCAGTATCAAAAGGCGTTACGGCTGCAAGCCGCACGCAGCCTGATGTTGACCGATCGTGTTGACGTGAACACCGCCGCGTTGCGCGTCGGCTATGAAAGTGTCGCTCAATTCAGCCGTGAATATGCCCGGCGTTTCGGAGCCCCGCCCTCGAGAGACATCAAGCACGTACGGGAGCAGGGCGGACTGCTCGACTAGCGACGCTTCAAAGGGGAATGTGGGTGGTCGACAAGACCTGACGCAAGCCCATGAACGATCGAATCTGGCGAACCCCAGGCAGGTAAAGCAACTGTTCCGCGTGGAGCCGGTTGAAACTGTTGCTGTCCTTGGTTCGTATCAACATGAAGTAGTCGAATTCCCCCGTCACCACATGGCACTCCATACAGCCGGACACTTTTTGTGCGGCTGCCTCGAATGCGGCGAATGATTCCGGTGTGGAGCGGTCCAGCACCACGCCGATCAACACCACCATCCCCGCATCCAGCGCGACATTGTCGAGCAGCGCGACTATGCCTTTGATCAGGCCGACTTGCTTGAGCCGCTCGACGCGCCTGAGGCACGCCGGTGCACTCAATTTCACCTTCTCTGCCAGCGCCACATTGGAGATGGAGGCATCTCGCTGCAGGGCCTTGAGAATGGCGCGGTCGGTTCGATCCAGCGGCTGCGGCACCGGGGCCGATACACTTGGCTTCTTGCGAGTGTTTATTGCGTTCATGACTGTTTATTCGCAATTAAAGTATGTTCGATATTTATAGCGAGAAATTATAGTTCTTTAAGTGGTAGAAGTTTGCAACACATCTTTTTGGAAATCTTCTTAATATTGAACTCATCGAAGCCCGCCTGAAAGAACCTGGAAGGCAACCTTTGCCTTTCGGTCTGGCGCTTTGATGTCCAGTAATCAAGGAGCAGCGTCATGAACCTGAATCGTTTTAAACGTTATCCGTTGACCTTCGGTCCTTCTCCCATCACGCCCTTGAAGCGCCTCAGTGAACACCTGGGTGGCAAGGTCGAGCTGTATGCCAAACGTGAAGACTGCAACAGTGGCCTGGCCTTCGGCGGGAACAAAACGCGCAAGCTCGAATATTTGATTCCCGAAGCGCTCGAGCAAGGCTGCGATACCTTGGTTTCCATCGGCGGCATCCAGTCGAACCAGACCCGCCAGGTGGCCGCCGTTGCCGCTCACCTGGGCATGAAGTGCGTGCTGGTGCAGGAAAACTGGGTGAACTACTCCGATGCGGTATATGACCGCGTTGGCAATATCGAAATGTCTCGCATCATGGGCGCCGAGGTACGACTGGACGCCGCCGGGTTCGATATCGGCATTCGGCCCAGCTGGGAGAAGGCCATGGACGATGTGGTGGCGCGGGGTGGCAAGCCGTTCCCGATACCGGCGGGTTGTTCCGAACACCCCTACGGCGGCCTTGGGTTCGTCGGCTTTGCCGAGGAAGTGCGAGAGCAGGAAAAACAACTGGGGTTCACGTTCGACTACATCGTGGTCTGCTCTGTGACCGGCAGTACCCAGGCCGGCATGGTCGTCGGTTTCGCCGCGGACGGCCGTTCGAAGAACGTTATCGGCATTGATGCCTCGGCCAAGCCGGAGCAAACCAAGGCGCAGATCCTGCGTATCGCCCGGCACACCGCAGAGTTGGTGGAACTGGGCCGTGAGATCACCGAAGACGACGTGGTGCTCGATACACGTTTTGCCTACCCGGAATACGGTTTGCCCAACGAAGGCACGCTGGAAGCCATTCGTTTGTGCGGGAGCCTGGAAGGTGTGCTGACCGATCCGGTGTACGAAGGCAAATCCATGCACGGGATGATTGAAATGGTCCGCCGTGGTGAGTTTCCCGAAGGCTCCAAAGTGCTGTATGCGCACTTGGGTGGGGCGCCTGCGCTGAATGCCTACAGCTTCCTGTTTCGCAACGGCTGATTAACGCCAAAAAACCAGGGAGCTCACGAAGCGATGGGTGAGTCGGCATCAATATTGAATGTCACGACCCCATCGTCGAATCGCCACCCGGAGCACGTTGCTCCTATCCAACCGCCGGAAGTACCGCCATGCATGCGATAACGCAATCTGCAGTCTGGATCAAGGAGCCTTCGGCGGATGCCGGAGTAGTGATCGTTACCAGCGCCGCGTTGCCCCCGTACATGATCGACAAGCTGCATGTGGCGATAGATGAGTGGGACCAGGTGGCTTATCTAGCCATCAAACAGTCCGAGGCGTTGAGGCTCGACTGGTTGCAGGTCGGGTCCAGCCCGGAGCCGTCCGACGGGGCCTACGCGTGCCATGCCAGCCAACTGTTGCGCGGCGTCTCCCACGGCAGCTTTTTACTGGATGTCGAAACTGGCACGGATTGCGGCATGACGTGGCTGGGGTCCGTCTTTGGTCATCCGCTGCGCGTGGTCGAGCTTGGAGAAGTAGCCTCCTCCACTGCACAGATGGATCAACAGGTGGAGGCGGTGTTAGCGGCGACCCGAAGCCTGGCGAAAAGCGTGTTGCAGGCACGCGGCGTCATTTAACCAATGACCTGGTCCATTCGCCTGTTGGAACCATAAAGGCATCGCTTATGAGCCAAGCTGTCGATTGTCGTCCCAACGCAATGAGGTGGATGCGCGAGCCATCAAGTTGCACGCGCATCGTGGTCATCGTGTGCGGACTTGATAGCGCTCATATTGACTTGATTCATCAAGGGTTCAGCTGTTTTGACAATGTTGCGCTGCTCCATGTCGATGCGGTGGACACCGTCCCTGGCAAGCACGTTGATGTGCAAGTGGCCAGGAGTGACTGTTCTTTTGTCGTGCTCGGTGAACTGGATGAACGTGTATTGCATAGCCTTTCCATGGGTAAGCGATGCCTCTACTCCATAGCGCCAGACGTGTCGGCCGAATGTTCGGTGATTGCAGCAGTAGAACAGGTCAAAAACTTCGCCCGAGTGAGCCATTCCCGTCACCTTGAAACGATACCCGACAGCGCCGGGAGCTGCCTGTGAACCTGTCGGGGACCACACGTAGAAAACCATGGCCTCAAACGCTGTCGCCGACCGCCAGAATGGTCGCCACCAGGGCCAGGGCGCGAGGTACCAGGGTGTCCAGCTCCAGGTATTCACGATCGGTGTGGACCTTGCCACCCACCGGGCCGAGCCCGCACAGGGTTGGAACGCCCAGGCTGGCGGTAAAGCCGGAGTCGGCGCAACCGCCGGTGAATTCGCCTTCGACGCTGAAACCCAATGCCAGTGCTTTTTGTTGATAGAGGTGCAGCAGTCGTTCGCTGTGGCGTGCTTCCATCGGTAGAAAGGTCGTCGCTTCCTTGAGGACGGCGCGGGTGCCGATCAGTTCTTCTTCGGCGACGATGGCCTGGATTGCGCTGAAGATCCGATCCCAGTGCTTGAGTTCGATGAAGCGCACGTCCAGCCGCGCACAGGCGCTGGGCGCGACGGTGTTGCTCGACGTACCACCGGATATCAGCCCAACGTTAGTGGTGATGCCGGCCGGGTAATCGGTCAAGGCATGCAGCTTGACGATCTTGCGTGCCAGGGCCTCGATGGCGCTGGCCCCGTCGGCATGGTTGACCCCGGCATGCGCCGCGCGGCCGCTGACTTCGATGATCAGCGTGGCCCCGCCTTTGCGTGCGCTGACCACGTTGCCGCTGGCCCGGCCGGGTTCGGTATTGAGCACGGCGCGGGCGGCACGGGCGGTGTTTTCGATATGGGGCCTGGCGCTGCCGGAGCCGATTTCTTCGTCGCCGGTGTACAGGACCTGCACCGGATAGGGCAACCGGCCGGCGCGCTTGAGTGCTTTGAGCGCGAAGCAATTGAGCACCAGGCCGCCTTTCATGTCGGCGACGCCGGGGCCATAGGCGAGGTTGGCGTCGCGGCTGTAGCCGCGAGTCGTGGTGGTGCCCTTGGGGAAGACCGTGTCGCGATGGCCCAGCAACAGCACCGGTTTTCCAGAATCGCCTGGCACTTCGGCGAGCAGCACGTCACCAAAACCCTCGACCGGGATGCGCTTGAGCAGGATGCCGTCGGCCTCCAGTTCAGCCGCGAGCAGCGCGCCGACGGCGTCGACACCCGCCTTGTCATAGCTGTTGGAATCGGTGTCGACGATGCGCCGCAGCAGCGCTTCCATGGCTGGGCGCTGGTCGGCTAGCCAGTCCAGGGCCTGTTGTGGCGTGGCGCTCATTGCGCCTGCTCCCGTAACTGATGTTCCCGGGTCAGGCGTGCCGCATCGTTGCCCAGGTCCCAGAACAGCCCGGCCATGATTTGCAGGCTTTCCTTGACCACCGGCGCCAGCAAGTGTTCGTTCGGCGCATGTTGTGAACAGGCCGGGTACGAGTGCGGCACCCACAATGTCGGCAGGCCCAGCACGTCCGCGAACACATCGTTGGGCAGCGAACCACCGAGGTTTGGCAGCAGCGCAGGTTTTTTGCCGGTGGTCTGTGCCAGGGAGCCGAGCGCCCAATCGACCCAAGGGCTCTGCGGGTCCAGCCGAGTGGCATGCATCACATCGATGCGGCTTTGCTTGACCTCGACATTGCTGAAGCCATGCGCATCCAGGTGGGTACGTACCGCCGGGATAAAGGTCGTGTAGTCGCTGTCGACCACGAAGCGGATATGGCAGTGGGCGTTAGCCTTGCCGGGAATCGCATGCACCGGGGCGTCTGGGTTGCCGGTCTTGAAGGCGATGACGTCGAGGGTGTTCCAGCCGAACACCTTTTCGCTCAGCGAAAGCGCCGGGTTACCCCAGTTGGCGTCGATGTCCGGATCGCCCGGTCCGCCACCCACGGCAATATCGGCCAGCGCCTGCCGAACCGGCTCCGGCAGTGTCTCGGGCATCAGGCCCGCCACTTTCACCCGACCGTGTTCATCGACCATGCTCGCGATGGCATTGGCCAGGATGATGCCGGGATTGGCCAGCAACCCGCCCCAGTTGCCGGAGTGGTGGGCGCCTTCACGTAAATTGACCACCAACTCGAAGTTGAATACCCCGCGCGAGCCGAGAAAAATCGTCGGGCGTGATGCCGACAGGCGCGGGCCGTCCGAGGCGATGAAAATATCCGCCGCAAGCTCTTTGCTGTGCGCGGCACAGAATGCGTTCAAGCCCGGCGAGCCTTCTTCTTCGCCCATTTCCAGCAGCAGCTTGACGTTGAAACCCAGTTGGCCATCGCGCGCCTTGAGCGTTTGTTCCAGCGCGGTCAGGTTGATCAGGTGCTGGCCTTTGTTATCCGCCGTGCCGCGGCCGTACCAGCGATCGCCTTCGGCAATGACGTGCCACGGCGACAGGCCTTCGCGCCATTGCGCCTCATAGCCGCGCACCACATCACCGTGGCCGTAGCTGAGCACGGTCGGCAGGTCCGGGTGTTCAATGCGCGTGGCGATCATGAAGGGGCCGCGCTCGGCCACTGGGTTGTCATAGATCTTGACGCTGAAACCCATCGCCTCGACATGTGGGGTGATGAACTCATTGAGGTAGCGATACAGCTCGGGCTGGCTGTCCGCTGCCTGGCTTTCGGTGTGCAAGGCGACGCTGCGTTGGAGCAGATTGAAAAACTCGCCATTGTCGAATTGTGCTGTGGTGTTGCTGATAGCCAGTGAACGACTCATGAGTGGACAAGCTCCAGTGTTTGGGCAGAAGTGTCGTGAAGGTGGCAACGCACGTTGCCGCCGATAAGCGGACCATTGGCCGGGTAGGCCGTTTTGCAGGGGGCGAGGCAGCTCGGGCAGCGCGGATGGAAAGCGCAGCCGGACGGCGGTGACATGGGGTTGGGGAAGGTGCCGTGCAGGCCGATCTCGGGAATGCCCAGGCGCGGATCGGGCGTGAGCACCGAATCCAGCAAGGCGCGGGTATATGGGTGACCGGGCTCCGCGAACAACGATTCGCGCGTGCGTTCTTCGACGATGCGCCCCAGGTACATCACGGCGACCCGGTCGGCGAGGTGTTCGATGACCGCCAGGTTATGGCTGATCAGCAGATAGGTCAGGCCGAATTCACGCTTGAGGTCCTGCAGCAGATTGAGAATCTGCGCCTGCACCGACACATCCAGCGCTGAGGTGGGCTCGTCGCAGATCAACACGTCAGGGCGCATGATCAGCGCCCGGGCAATCGCCACCCGCTGGCGTTGCCCGCCGGACAGCTGGCTCGGGTAGCTGTCGATCACCCGTTTGGGCAGGCCGACCACATCAAGCATCGCTTCGGTCTTCCTGCGGCGCTCGGCGGTGCTGCCGATGGCATGCACGATCAGCGGCAGGGTAACGATTTCGCGCAGGGTCTTGCGTGGATTCAGCGAGGAATACGGGTCCTGGAAAATCGGCTGGATATGCCGGGACATTGCCTTGCGATCAGTCGCCGCCAGGTGTTTGCCATTGACCAACACGTCGCCGCTGGTGGGCGGCAACAGACCGAGCAGCATCTTGGCCAGGGTACTTTTGCCGCAACCGGACTCGCCCACCAGACCGAGGGTCTCGCCACGCATCAGGCGCAGGGAAACACCATCCACGGCCTTCAGGGTGGCGGCGGGTTTGAAAAAGCCCTGGTTGATCCGAAACTCACGGCGGATGTCACACAGCTCCAAAGCGATGTCTTTTTTCATGACCTTGCACGCTCCTGAAGGCGAATCGGTGCCGGGGCCGGGGCGGCGAACAGGCAGCGCGCCATGTGCCCGTCCTGTTCGACTTCGGGGATGTTTTGCGCGCAGGCCGGGATCGCCTGACTGCAACGATTGCGGAACGCACACCCTTGCTGTTCGCCGACCAGACTCGGCACCAGGCCTGGAATCGAACCCAGCGCCTCACCCGGTTTGGTCCGGCCAGGGATTGGAATACTCGCCAGCAGACCCCGGGTGTACGGATGCTGCGGATTCTCGAACAGTTGCAGGGCAGGGGCGGTTTCGACGATTTCCCCGGCATACATCACGGCGACCCGGTCGGCGATCCGTGCCACCAGCCCAAGGTCGTGGGTGATGAAGATCACCGCCAGGCCGAGTTCTTTCTGAATGTCGCGGATCAAGCGCAGGATCTGCGCTTGAATGGTCACGTCCAGCGCCGTGGTGGGCTCATCAGCGATGATCAGGTCTGGTTCGCACATCAATGCCATGGCGATGATCACCCGCTGGCGCAGCCCGCCGGAAAGTTGATGCGGATACTGGCGCAAGCGCTCGGTGGCATTGCTGATCCCGACCTTCTCCAGCATCTGCGCGGCGCGCGCCAGGGCCTCCTTGCGTGAGACCTTGCGATGCTGGGTCAGTACCTCGCTGAGTTGATCGCCAATGCTGTAGGCCGGGTTCAGCGAGGTCATCGGCTCCTGGAAGATCATCGCCAGGCGGTTGCCGCGCAGGTCGCACATGCGCCGCTCGCTCTGGCCGAGCATGTCGATGCCGTCCAGCGTCAGCCGGGACGCGGTGCGTTTGGCCTTGCGTGGCAACAGGTCCATCAACGCCAGCGAGGTCAGGGATTTGCCGCAGCCGGATTCCCCGACGATGCACAGCATTTCACCGCGCTCGACTTCAAAACTCAGGCCGCGTACGGCATGCAGCATGTCATCCGGCGTCGGGCTGTTGCCCATGGGGATGTCCACGCGCAGGTTTTCTACATGGAGTAGTGCCATGTTCGGTTCCCTCTATCAGTTACGGCGGTCTATCAGTTACGGCCGTCGGGCAGGATCAGATCGCGCAGGCCATCGCCGACGAGGTTGATGCCCAGCACCAGAATCATCAGGGCGACGCCGGGAATAGCGATAACCCACGGGGAAAAGAACATGTAGGGTTTGCCTTCCGCGATCATCAGGCCCCAGGACGGCGTCGGTGGCTGCACGCCAACCCCGAGGAACGACAGTGCTGACTCCAGCAGGATCGCGTGGGCCATTTCCAGCGTCGCGACGACGATCAGTGCGCCGACCAGATTGGGCAGGATTTCACTCACCAGAATGCGCAGGGTCGAGCAGCCGAGCGCCTGGGCCGACGCCACATATTCAGCATCGCGAATCTGTTGCACCGAGGCCCTGACCACCACCGCGAAGCGATCCCATAACAGGCAGCCGAGCAGCACGATCACCACTTTCAGTGAGCCGCCCATCAACGAGGCCGAGGCCAGCGCGACCATCACCACCGGCATCGCCAGCCGGGTGGTGATCAGGTAGCTGATAAACCCATCGACCTTGCCGCCGTAGTAGCCCGCCAACAGCCCCATGAGCGTGCCGATAAAGCCGGAAATCAGCGCCGCTGCAATGCCGATGAACAGCGAAATACGTGCGCCGTAGAGCAGCCTCGACAGGTAGTCACGGCCCAGCTTGTCGGTGCCGAGCACGTATTCCCAGGTGCCGTTGGCCATCCATACCGGTGGTTTCATGCGCAGCATCACGTCTTGCGCATAAGGGTCGTAAGGTGCCAGCCACGGCGCGAACAGTGCACCTGCGAAGATAATCAGCAACAACACCGCGCCGATGGCGAAACCCCGATGACGCAAGCTCTTGCCAAGCACTCGGCTCAGGCTGCTCGGTGGTGGCAGGTAGTCATTGATCGCGAGGGTAGTGGGGGTGCTCATGTAGGCCTCCTAGCGCACGCGAATACGCGGGTCGAGCAGTGCGTTGAGCACATCGGCCAGCAACGTGAGGATGATGTAGATCACCGCAATCAACAGGACCACGGCCTGTACCACCGGAAAGTCGTCACGGGCGATGGCGTCCCAGGCAAGTTGCCCGATGCCTTGCAGGGAGAACACGGTTTCGATCACCACCGAGCCGCCGAGCATGAAACCGAACTCCACCGCCGCCAGCGCGACGACCGGAATCAGCGCGTTGCGCAGTGCATGCTTGAACAGCACGCGGGTGGGGCGCAGGCCCTTGGCGCGGGCGGTGCGGATGTAATCGGAACTGAGCACATCAAGCATGCCGGCGCGGGTCAGGCGCATGATTGCCGGCGTCGCGTAGTAGCCCAGGGCAATGGCCGGCATGACGAAGTGCAACAGGGTCGCGTTGCCGGACACCGGCAGCCACTTGAGCGTCACCGCGAACACCACGATCAGCATCAGCGCAAACCAGAAACTTGGCATCGCCTGGCCCAGCACCGCGATGCTCAAGGCCAGCCGGTCAACCCAGGTGTCGCGTTTGACTGCGGCCAGCACGCCCAGTGGAATGGCCACCAGCAAGGCGATCCCCAGCGCCATGGCACCCAGCCCCAGGGTAATCGGCAAGCGGCTGGCGACGAGGTTGTAGACCGATTCCTGAAAGAAAAACGAGTTGCCCAGGTCCAGCCGCAGCAAATCGCCCAGCCAGTTGAAGTACTGGGTCGGCAGCGGTTTGTTCAAGCCGTACTGCACGCGAATCTGTTCGATCTGTTCGCTGGTGGCTTCCGGTCCGCCAATGGCAGTGGCGAGGTCGCCGGACAGGTGCAAAAGCGAAAAGCTGATCACCGACACGGTAATGGCAACGCAAATGGCGATGCCCAGGCGGCGCAGAAGGAATCCAAGCATGGCAAGTTTCCTCATATCCAATGGATGACAAGTGTGAGGACGTGTCCGTGGCGCACGAGAGTCCGTGCGCCCGGTTACGTATTACTTCCACGTGGACTCGACGAAACGCGGCAGCTCATCCGGGTACGGTGTGAACGCGAGTTCCGAGGTGTAGGCGTAGTTCATCGAGTAGTTGAACAGCGGCGCCCAGTAGGCTTGCTCGCTGATGCGCTGCAAGGCCTTGCGGTAGTTATCCTTGCGCACTTGCGGGTCGAGGGCATTGTCGGCGGTCTGCAACCAGCCCTGGACTTGTGGGTCCTTGATATTGTCGTCCGGATTGCCCTTGAACCAGGTACCGGCCGACGCCGAGGTGTCGAGGATCGAGAACGAGCCCCAGGCCTGAAACGACATGGGCACCTTGCCGCCACGTTGCTGATCGCGCAGGGCGGCGTACTTCAAGTAGCGCAGCTTGGCGTTGATGCCCACTGCGCGCAGGTTGCCGATGATGGCTTCGACGTAATCACGGTCGCGATAAGCGAAGATTTCTGTCTCGAAGCCATTTGGGTAACCGGCTTCGGCGAGCAGCGCCTTGGCCTTGGCGGGGTCATAGTCGTAGACCGTGGCCGCAGTGGTATCGCAACCGAACTGGCCGGGATAACAGGCAACCTGCAAGGGCTTGGCTTCGCCCCCCACCAATTGCGTGGCCAGCGCATTGCGGTTGATCGCATGGTTGATGGCCTGGCGCACCTTGAGGTTCTTCATCGGTGAGTTTTCAGTGGAGGTGCCACGTGCATCAAGAATCAGGAAACCGATGCGCATGGTTTCGCCACTGGTCACGGTCAGGTTCGGCATACCCTTGAGGTCGACCGCCTGATCCGAGGTCACACGCCAGGTCCAGTCGACACCGTCGGTCATCAACTCGGCCAGACGGGTTTCTGCATCCGGGATCACGCGGAACTTGAGGTGGCTGATATGGGGCTTGCCTTGTGGGCTGTCCGGGAAGTAGTCCTTGTTGATCTCCATGGTCACACCTTCGCCGGCCACCACCGACACGGCTTTATACGGCCCGGTGCCAATGGGCTTGCGACTGAATTCGGCCAGGCCGACCTTCTCGAAGTACTGCTTGGGAAACATCGGAACGGCGTTGGACAGGTATTCCAGTGCCGGCGGGAAAGGCTTCTTCAAATACAGGCGGACGCTGTAGTCGCCGGTTTTTTCGGCGCCCTTGATCCAGTCTACGTTTTGCACGGTAACGACTTTCGCTTCGGGCGACACCACGTAGTTGAGGGTGAACACCACATCGTCGGCGGTGAAGGCGTCGCCGTTGTGAAATTTGACGCCCTTGCGCAGCTCAAAGTCGAGGGTGGTGTCGTCGACCTGCTTCCAGCTGGTAGCCAGCATGGGTTTGTATTCGCCGCTTTTGGGATCGCGGTAGATCAGGTTGTCCCAGATCAGCCGGCCGAGAATCACGCCTTCGCGTAAATCGTTGTGATAGGGGCTGATGTTTTCAGGCTCGCTGTCGGAAGCGTAAACCAGGGTGTCGTTGGCTTTGCCGGCATGCGCCGGAAAGCTGCTGATAAGGCCCATCAGCGCGATACTGCAGGCGAAACCTTTGATGCCCATGCCGTCGTCTCCGTTGGCGAGAGTGGTTGAATCAAAGGGCAGCGAATCGCAAATGCGTAGAAGGAGGAGGAAAAGGTCGGGCGCTGTTTTTTTGGTCTGGACACGAATGTAGGGAAGGGCTATCAATGCCGCAAGCACAATATTTCGATACTTCCTTTGCCGAAAAGGCAATCCTTGGGGGCTCCGATGCAGCTGTATGGCGTGCAGTCCACGGCACTGCGCTATTTTCTTGAAGTCGCCCGATGCGGATCGATCAGCGAGGCCTCAATGCGGCTGAATGTGGCGGCATCAGCGGTGAGCCGGCAAATTTCCAAGCTTGAGTTGGCCCTGGATGCCAGCCTGTTTGAGCGTCGCGCCCGCGGCATGGTGCTCAGCGAGGCGGGGGCGCGACTGGCGGCGTATGCGCGCAAGTCGCAGCTTGAGGCCGAGCAGGTGGTGCTGGAAATTACCGAGCTGCACGGCTTGCAACGGGGCCATGTGCATGTTGCCTGTTCGGAAGGATTTGCCCTGGAATACATGCCCAGGAGCATCAGCGCGTTCAGGCGTGAGTATCAGGGCATTCATTTTACGCTGGAGGTCTGTGCGCCCGCTGAAGCGACCGAGAAGGTTCGCTCCGGTGAAGCCGACCTGGCGATGACGTTCAGCCTGACGCCGCAAAAGGAAATCAAGGTCGAACATGTCCTGAGCGGGGCGATTTTTGCCGTGGTCTCCAATGCCCATCCCTTGGCCGGGCGGGAGTCTGTCAACCTCGCCGAGTTGCAACCCTGGCCCATTGCGTTACCCAAGGCCGACACTACGATACGGCAACTCTTCGACATCTGTTGCGGCGTCCAGGGGTTGTTGTTCGACCCGGTATTGACCACCAATTACGTTGCCGCGCTCTACAGTTTCGTCCGTGAAGAGGGAGGCATCAGCCTGGCCAGCGAAATGACCTTGCACCAACAGGTGGCGGACAAGCAGTTGCAATGCTTGCCGATCCTTGATGAAGGCATGCAGGCGCGGCGCATCGAACTGCAAAGCATGGCTGGGCGCAATCTACCGGCGGCGGTTTCGGCGTTCAGGGATTTTCTGATCGCTGAGCTGGCGAAGGCGAAGCGGCTTTGAAAAGATGAGGTTATTGCAGCGGCCCCACCACTTGCCGATAGCGTTCTTCCCCCTGCGGCGTCTGGCGGGTCAGGCTGATTTCCAGGCCGATGGGATCGGCTTTACGGTTGCCGGCCAGCTGACGCCAGCCTTGGCCCGGTTCCCAGATGCGCACTTGCAGGTCGCTGACACCGGATAAGACGGCCACTGCTTTTTTGGGCGCAGGCAACGGGTATCGATCACTGGCTGCGGATGTGGCGCGGTACAGCGTGTCACCCTCCAGCCACCAGCGCACCCGTTGCAGACCGTTTTCGGGAAGGGCTGCGTTACGAATCACGTTCAGTTGAAAATCATGCTGGTCGGAGCTGCGAACGCTGATTGCGGCGAGCCCGTCGGGCTGTTCGTCATCGTTCAAGGCTGGCGTTCTCAGTTCAACGCCGGCGCGCAGGGCCAGGTCGCGGTCCAGCTGGTTGAGTGTGCGCAACAACGCTTCGGTTTGCTCGGTGCTGGCCTGCAGATGGCTGTCGGCACGGCTCACGCTGTCGAGGCCGCGCCAGGCAATCAGGCTGACAATGGCCATCAGCATGATCGCCACCATGACTTCAATGAGGGTAAAACCGTGCTGGTCTGTTTTCATGGTTGGTTCGCCACGCGTATTTGTCCTGTCGCCGTGCGGTGAAGGGTGAGGCGGTGCTGGCCATCCGAGAGCTGCAGTTGCAAGGGCGAGGCAAACCATTCGGCATTCAGTACCACCGGTTGCCTGGGGGTTACACGTACGCTCATCGAGGGTGTTTCCCAGGCACGGGGACGCAGTTGCGGGTCGCTCATGAAGTGATCCCAACCCTCGCCGGGCGCGTTGCGCCGACTGAAGCGAAACCCTTTATTGTCGGCCCGCCACGTGATGGGGCGGCCGTCGGCCCGGGCTTCGGCCTGGGCGATCTGCAGCATCTGGACCACGCGGTTGGCGTCCTTGCGCAGCAATTGCAACGGGTCGGGTTTGATGCTCAGGCTGATCGCCGCTGAGGCGATGCCGATGATCACCAGGACCACCATCAACTCGATCAGGGTGAAGCCTTGCTGATTGGCCTTGGTCATGACACAACGCTCCTTCGTCGTGGGTCTCTCCTGTAGACTGCCCGGCAGGACAACAAGGAGGTTTTGTCGTGGTCGCTATTTTTCGTTTGACCGCGCCGCGAGTGGTGCAGGCAGTGGCATTGGCCACGGCGCTCGCGGGGGGGCTGGTCTGGTCTTCCGTGTTGCTGACATCGGCCGAGTCCCAGGTGCCGCCAGTCGAGCCGCCGGTTTTGGCCGCTCGCCCGGATACCCCGGCGTTGCAGTGGTTTTCCAACCAGCCGGCGGTGGTGGACATCAAGGTCTCCGGCCTGATGGCGGGCGTGCGCGGGGCGGTGGCGATCCTGAGCCTGAACGAGGGGCCGCCGCGCAGTTTTCGGGTGGGCGAGTCATTGGCCCAGGGTGTGCGCCTGGCGGCGATCGAGGGCGATGCGGTAGTGATTGAGCGTGGCACGCAGCACACCCGCATTAAGGTCAGCACGCTGCCGGACTCGGTGGTGCTACCGCGCTTGACCCGACCCTGAACGCTCATTGGGGCGTTGCCTTCGGCGGGTTGAGCAGCGTTTCCACCCGCGCCAACGGTGGCGCCTCGCGCTTGCGCTCCGACACCTGCAGGGTGACGCGCATCAGGCGTCCATCGGCGCTCGGTGCGATGCTCTGCTCGCAACGCAACTGCAAGCGGCCCTGATCACAGTCAAACGCTTTGTGCCCCCTGGGCAGGCGTCCCTCCAGGCGCAGTTCGGCGAGCCTGCCCTGGGCCGACAGCAGCGCCATCGAGCGGTCGCGCAGCAACCCATTGCTCTGGGTCATCAAGCCTGCAACGCGGACCGCCGCCGCCATCGCCACGGCAATGATCGCCAAGGCCACGAGCACCTCGATCAATGTAAAACCTTGCTCCTTGCGCGACAGCTCCATGGGTCACTCTTGGCGTAAAAACACGCCGTAGAGTAGCACTCAGAGAGCCGCGGGCAGCGGCCAATTATTTTTGCTATCCAGATAGTTAGTTTTGTTACACTGCGCGCCGAATTAGGATCAAGCCAAGGATGGTGGATATGGATTTCGCGCGCATCAAATATGGGCCTCGCGCCCGCCACGTTCAGCAAGGGTTCACGCTGATCGAGATCATGGTGGTGGTGGTCATCCTCGGCATTCTGGCGGCGATTGTCGTGCCTAAAGTGCTGGACCGTCCGGACCAGGCCAGGGCGATTGCGGCCAAGCAGGACGTTGCCGGCCTGATGCAGGCGCTCAAGCTTTATCGCCTCGACCACGGCACCTATCCCAACATGAACCAGGGCCTCAAGGTATTGGTCGAGCGCCCGGCAGATGCAAAAAATACCAACTGGCGTTCTTATCTGGAGCGCCTGCCCAACGACCCCTGGGGCCGTCCTTACCATTACTTGAATCCCGGCGCGAACGGCGAAGTCGACATCTTCTCCCTCGGTGCCGACGGACAGCCTGATGGCGACGGTGTGAATGCCGATATCGGATCCTGGCAGCTCTAAGCGCGGCCATGAAATCACACTCGCCCACAGGGGCGAAACAGCGCGGCATGGCGATTATCAGCGCGATGCTGATCGCGGCGGTGGTCGCTGTGTTCGCCGCCGGCATGCTCACCCGCCAGAGCGTTTTTACCCGTTCACTTGAGGCCGAGCAGGCGCGAGTGCAGGGCAGTGCATCACTGCTGGGCGGCCTGGAAGTCAGCCGGCGATTGCTTCGGGACGCCCGCGAGCAGGATGTGCTGACGCGGCTTGACCAGCCATGGGCCCGGCCGATCAACACCGCTCAGGACGGCGAATTCGAAGGCCGCCTTGAGGACCTGCAAGGCAAGTTCAACCTGCGCAATTTAATCGCCCAAGAGTCTGTTGATCTCGGGCAGATGCGCAGCTTTGAGCGGTTGTGCGAGATGATCGGTGTCGAGGCCCGCCTGGCGCAGCGCATCAGCCAACGCGTGATTGCGGCCTACCCACATAGGCCGGTTGCCTCAACAGTGGGGCAGCCGCCCCCGCCATTACCCGCCACCCAGCCGATGCTGCGCAGTCTTGATCAATTACGCGGTATCGAAGGCCTCAATGAGCGGGTCTTGGCACGGCTGGAGCACTACGTCAGCATTCTTCCGGTCAACACCTGGGTCAACAGCAATACGGCCAGCGCGGAGGTGCTGGCCGCGGTGGTGCCGGGTTTGTCCTGGGCGCAGGCCAAGGCGTTGGTCGCCGAGCGCGATCGCGGCCAGTGGTTTATCAATCGCGGCGACTTCGTTAACCGTGCGCGATTGCCCAACCTGAACGTGGATGAACTCAATGTCGGGATCACCAGTGAGTGGTTCCTGCTCCAGGGTCAAGCCCGCCGCAATCAGCGCCGTGTGCACCTGGCTGCGCTGCTGCATCGTCCGGAAGACGCAATGCCCAGGGTGATCTGGTCGAGGCTGGGCGTATGACGCGCCTGCGTCTTGCCTTGCCGCCGCTGGAGTCCTTGACGTCGGACACCGAGCTTGAGTTCGCGCAACTGGACCGCAAGGGGCACGTCAGTCATACCGGCATCAGCACCCTTGGCCAGCTGGGACAACAGGTCAAGTCTCAGGCCGTCGAGTGTTTCCTTCACCCCATGGACACGGTACTTACGCGCATTGAACTTCCGCCGCTGTCAGCGTCCCGTATCGATGCGGCCGTTACCTGCGCTGCGCAGGCCTTGATCCTGGGGCCCAGCGAGCAGATGCATGTGGCGCACAGCGCTCGAGATGCCGATGGACAGGTGCACCTGAGCTGGCTGCCCAAGGCTGTACTGGATCGCCTCGGTCAGTTGCTTGGCCTGCACGGATTGAAGCTGGGCGGCCTGTATCCAGCGCCTTACCGCTTAGCCGTGCCAGCGGCCGGGCAGGTCAATGGATGTGTGGTAGAGGGCCAGTTGCTGCTGCGTTTCACCCTCGCCCATGGGGCGGTGGAACCGTTGGTTGAGGACCGTCTGGAAGCGCTCGCCGCCACCGGCGAAAGTGTGCTGTGGCCCGTGGACCATCAGCGCTGGAACGGCGCTGCCCCTGGCTGGGGATTGCACGCCGGGGTCGGTCGGCGCACTGCACAGGCGGCCGGTTGGGGGCGGGCGTTGGGCTGTTGTGCGTTGGCCGTGGGTGTCTGGGTGGCCGGGCTCAACCTTTACGCCGCCCGCGAGGTTGCGCAAGGGCAGCAGCTCAAGCAGCAGATGAGCCAGCGCGTGAAGCACGCATTTCCCGAGCTGCCGGTGATTCTCAACCCTCTGCAACAGGCTCGCCAGCAGTTGGCGAACCGGCAAGGGGGAGGGCCCGCGCAGCTCAATCACGACTTTGCTTACCTGGTGCAGCAAGCCGCCATGGCGCTGCCGTTCATGGCCGGCAGCGTCCAGCGGTTGACCTTCAGCGAGCGCCAGTTGCAGCTGCAGATGACCGCCGAAGCCACTCCCGCTGCCGACGGCGCTGTACAGGCTGCGCTGAGCCAGGCGGGACTTTCCGCCCACCGCAACGAGCGCATCTGGACGCTGAGTGCGATGGCTGAACCCGCGTCGGGAGAGGGTGATTCCAGCGTGGAAAACGACGATGAATAATCCGAGACTGATGGCCTTCAAAGGGCGCTGGAAAGCGCTGGCCCCGCGGGAAAAAACCATGCTCAGCGGTGCGGTGGTGTTTCTCGCCAGCCTGTTGGTCTGGCTGTCGCTGATCCAGCCAGCGCTCAAGAACATAGACTATTGGCAAGCCGAAACCCCGAAGCTGCGCGCCCAGAGCCAGGCACTGGCGCTGTTGCTTCGCGAGGTCACCACGCCTGTCGGGCTGGACCTTGAACACTCATTGCGGCAATCCCTCGACGCCGCCGGACTGGCGGGGCACTACCGGTTACAGGCCCAGGATGCGTCCTGGCAACTGACACTGGACTCGGCCCCCGCCGATGCGGTGCTCGGCTGGTTATTGAGTGACCCAGGGCAATTCTCGCTGGACGTGGTGGAGGCTCGTTTGCAGCGCGCCGGCGAAGCCTCGGTCGACAACACGGCAGGCACTCTCACAGGAACCGTCCGTATGGATCGGATGCACGGCGCTAAGGAAGCATCATGAAGTGGTCAGGTTCCCATTATGTCCGTACGGCTGCGCCGTTTCTGTTGCTCGCACTGAGTGCGTGCAGCGCGCAGCCCACGGCGGATTTACCCCAGGACAGTGAGCTCGGCCTGCCCCTGGCCACCACCCAGCGCAGCGGCGATGCCCTGGTAGACCGGCAGCGTGCGCAAGTGCAAATCGAACGGCAGTCGCGGCCCTTGCACAAGGTTACCAACCCCACACGTGGCAGCGGTGCCGGTCACAGCGGCGTGGCGCCGAGCAAACCCTTGGGCGATCAACCGGTCACGCTGAATTTCGTCGAGGCCGACATTCAAGCCGTGGTGCGGGCGTTGTCCCGTGCGACGGGGCAGCAGTTCCTGGTCGACCCGCGCGTCAAGGGTTCCCTCACGCTGGTTTCCGAAGGGCAGGTGCCGGCGCATCAGGCCTACGACATGCTGCTGGCGGCACTGCGCATGCAGGGCTTCAGCGTGGTGGATGTTGGCGGTATCGCGCACGTGGTGCCCGAGGCCGATGCCAAGCTGCTCGGCGGGCCGATCTACAGTGCCGACAAGCCGGGCGGCAGCGGCATGCTCACGCGCACCTTCCGCCTGCAATACGAAAACGCGGTGAACCTGATCCCGGTACTGCGCCCGATCGTTTCGCCAAACAACCCGATCAACGCCTATCCGGGCAACAACACCATCGTTGTCACCGACTACGCCGAGAACCTGGCGCGGGTGGCGCAGCTTATCGACGGCATCGACACACCGAGCGCCATCGACACCGACGTGGTGCAGGTTCAAAACGGGATCGCCGTGGATATCGCCGAGATGGTCTCGCAACTGCTGGAGCAGCCGGGCAGCGATCCGACGCAGAAAATCACGGTGGTGGGCGACCCGCGCTCCAACGCGATCGTGATTCGTGCCGGCAGCCCGGAGCGAACCGAGTTGGCGCGTAACTTGATCTACAAGCTGGATAACGCCCAAGCCAACCCAAGCAATTTGCACGTGGTGTACCTGCGCAACGCCCAGGCCGCGAAACTGGCGCAGTCGTTACGCGGTTTGCTGACCGGTGAAAGCGACAGCGGTGGCGGTGACAATGCGCGGTCGGCCCTCAGCACAATGGGTGCCAATATCTCCGGCAGCCAGACCGGGCAGGGCAGTGGCCAAGGCAGTACCACCAGCGCCAATGAGTCGGAGCAGACGAACAGCAGCTCGAGCAGCCAGGCCGGCGGGCAAACGAATGAGCAAAACGTCGCCTTCACCGCCGGTGGCGTGACCCTCCAGGCCGACTCGACCACCAACACCTTGCTGATTTCTGCCCCGGAGCCGCTGTACCGCAACCTGCGTGAAGTCATCGACATGCTCGACCAGCGCCGCGCCCAAGTGGTGATTGAAAGCCTTATCGTTGAAGTCGGCGAGGACGATGCCAATGAGTTCGGCGTGCAGTGGCAGAGCGGCGACCTGGCCGGCAAAGGCGTGATTGGCGGGACTAACCTGGGCGGCGCGGGGTTCAACCTGAATGGCAAGACCAGCGTTGACGTGCTGCCCGGCGGGCTCAGCCTCGGCTTTATCAACGGTACCGTGGATGTGCCCGGCATTGGCAAGGTCATGGACCTCAAGGTGTTGGCCCGCGCGCTTAAAAGCAAAGGCGGCAGCAACGTACTGTCGACGCCGAACCTGCTGACCCTGGATAACGAGGCGGCCAGTATTTTTGTTGGCCAGACTATCCCGTTTGTCAGTGGCAGCTACGTGACCGGTGGCGGCGGTACCAGCAATAATCCGTTCCAGACGGTCACCCGTGAAGAGGTCGGCTTGAAGCTGAATGTGCGCCCACAAATCTCCGAGGGTGGCACGGTCAAACTCGATATCTACCAGGAAGTCAGCAGCATCGATGAGCGCGCGTCCAGCAGCGCCGCGTCGGCCGGGATCGTCACCAACAAGCGCGCGATCGACACCAGTATTTTGCTCGACGACGGGCAGATCATGGTCCTCGGCGGCCTGCTCCAGGACGGTTACAGCCAGAGCAATGAAGCCGTGCCGTGGCTGTCGAGCATTCCGGGGCTGGGTGTGCTGTTTCGCAATGAACGCCGGGCGGTCACCAAGACCAACCTGATGGTGTTCCTGCGCCCGTATATCATCCGCGACAGTGGGGCCGGGCGCGCGATCACCCTGAACCGCTATGACTACATGCGCCGTGCCCAGGGCCATTCCCAGCCGGAACACAGCTGGGCGATGCCGGATGTGCAGGCGCCGCAATTGCCGGCGGTGGAGAAGGCTATTCCGGGCGGGCAGCAGCAGGGGCCGAGGGCGGTGATTCGGGCGGTGCCGGTTTCTGGGGGGCGACCGTGAACATTTTGACCGTGTACATATCCATTCCTGCGGTAACGGCCACCTATGGTTCCGCTCTTACAGCGGGTCACTTTTGGAAGGACCCAAAAGTAACCAAAAGGTCCTCGCCCCACCACTCGGCACCTCGCCTAGGCTCGGTGTGCCCGAACGCAGGCTTGAATCCGTGGGCCGCCGTCATGGGCCATCCCTGGCCCAGGACGGCTAACCCGGCGTCCTGCCGGGTTACCCACGGATTCAAGCCTGCGTTCGGCCAGCGTGGTTTTACGGGGCGCCGAAGATCAAGATCAAAAGCGGCTCGCTTCGCATCGCGGGTACGTTGTTTTGTGACCGCGCTCGGTCAGGAAGATGTCTTGTGAGCCTTCTCCCTTACGCCTGGGCCAAATCCCAACGCATCCTCCTGCGTCCCGGCGACGACGGCATGCTGCTGACCGTCTGCCCCTCCACCCCCGGTTGGTCGATCAGCGAAGTGCGGCGCCAGTTCGGCCAGTCGCGGGTTGAGCAGGTACGCGACGATGAACTCGACGGCCTTCTCGCCAGTGCTTATGCCGATACGGGCAGCGCCGCCGCCGTGGTGGGCGCGGCAGAGAACGAGGTCGACCTCGACCGCCTGATGCAGGACATGCCCGAAATCACCGACCTGCTCGACACCCAGGATGGCGCGCCGGTGATTCGTATGATCAACGCCTTGCTCACACAGGCAGCGCGGGACGAGGCCAGTGATATTCACATCGAGCCCTATGAAAGCCATTCGGTGGTGCGCTACCGCGTCGACGGCACGTTGCGGGATGTGGTGTCGCCGCGCAAGGCGCTGCATGGTGCGCTGGTGTCGCGGATCAAGATCATGGCCCAGCTCGATATCGCCGAAAAACGCCTGCCCCAGGACGGGCGTATCGCCCTGCGCGTGGCCGGGCGGCCGATTGATATTCGTGTGTCGACCGTGCCCACCGGGCATGGCGAGCGGGTGGTGATGCGCCTGCTCGACAAGCAGGCCGGGCGCTTGCAACTGGAGACCCTGGGCATGGAGCCGCAGTTGCTGGCGCGCCTCGACACCTTGATCCGCCAGCCCCACGGCATTGTGCTGGTCACCGGGCCCACGGGCAGCGGCAAGACCACCAGCCTGTACGCGGCGTTGGCACGGCTGGATGCGAGCACCAGCAATATCCTCACCGTGGAAGACCCGGTGGAATACGACCTGCCGGGCATCAGCCAGATCCAGGTCAACGCCAAGATCGACATGACCTTCGGCCTGGCGCTGCGGGCGATCCTGCGTCAGGACCCGGACATCATCATGATCGGTGAAATCCGCGACCTGGAGACCGCGCAAATCGCGGTGCAGGCCTCGCTCACCGGGCACTTGGTGCTGGCGACCCTGCACACCAACGATGCGGTGTCGGCGGTCAACCGCCTGATCGATATGGGCGTCGAGCCGTTCCTGCTGGCCTCGTCACTGCTGGGCGTGCTGGCGCAACGCCTGGTCCGCCGCCTGTGCCCGCATTGCAAACAGGAAGACCCGGCCGCGCCCGGCACCTGGCGCCCGGTGGGCTGCGCGCAGTGCAACCAGATCGGCTACAGCGGGCGGACCGGTATCCATGAATTGTTTTGCGTCGACGACGAGGTGCGCAGCCTGATCCACCAGGGCGCCGGCGAGCAGGATCTGCGCGTGGCGGCGCGGCGTGCGGGGATGTTCAGCATGCGTGAAGACGGCGAGCGCTGGGTGCGCAGCGGCGCCACCGCGCCCGAAGAAATCCTGCGCGTGACACGGGACGCCTGATGAATCGCTA
>NZ_CVTH01000023.1:0-7299 GCF_900005955.1 Pseudomonas sp. 8 R 14
AAAAGCGGCGCGGCCTATGTGCCCCTGGACCCGAACTATCCCGCCGACCGCCTGGCCTACATGCTGGCGGACAGCCGCCTGGACCTGTTGCTCAGCGAAGCCGGGTTGCTGGCCGACCTGCCGCTGCCGCAAGGGCTGGCCCGTCTGGACTTCACCGTCTCCGGTACCGAGCTGGCCGGCTACCCTGCCAGCAACCCGCTCACCCAGGCTGCCGCTGCCGATCTGGCGTACGTAATCTACACCTCGGGCTCCACCGGCCAACCCAAGGGCGTGGCCATCGACCATGCGGCCCTCGGCCAATTCTGCGACAGCGCCGAGGTCTACAGCCAACTGTGTGCAGAGGACCGCGTGCTGCAGTTCGCGACCTTCAGTTTCGACGGCTTTGTCGAACAGTGCTACCCGCCGCTGTGTGTGGGCGCCGCGCTGATCATGCGTGGCGATGAACTGTGGGATGCCGGGCAACTGGCACGGGAAATCGTCGAGCAGGGCGTGACCCTGGCTGACTTGCCGGCGGCCTACTGGTACCTGTTGGCCAAGGAGTGCGCGGCCGATGGTCGCGCCCTGGGTAACCTGCGCCAGGTGCATGTGGGCGGCGAGGCCATGTCGGTGGAAGGGCTGCGCGCCTGGCACGCGGCCGGCCTGGGCGGCGTGCGCCTGGTCAACACCTACGGGCCGACCGAGGCCACCGTGGTGTCCAGCGTGCATGAGTGCCAACTGGCGGATGCCAGTGATGCGTTCGGTGTGCCGATTGGCCGGGCGAGCGATGGTCGCTCGCTGTATGTACTCGACAGCGGTTTCGAGCTGTTGGCCACCGATGGCGTTGGCGAGCTGTGCATCGGTGCCGAGTTCGGCCTGGCCCAGCGTTACTTCGACCGCCCGGCGTTGACCGCCGAGCGCTTCCTGCCGGATCCGTTTTCGACGGTTCCCGGTGCGCGACTCTACCGCAGTGGCGACCTGGCCCGTTACAACGAGGCGGGCGCCTTGGAGTACGTGGGGCGTATCGACCATCAGGTGAAGATCCGCGGGTTCCGTATCGAAATGGGCGAAATCGAGGCCAGCCTGCAAGCCCTGCCGTGGGTGCGCGAAGCTGCCGTCGTTGCGCAGCCGAGTGCCACCGGTACGCAGTTGGTCGCGTACGTGGTCGCGGCCCACGGCCAACCCCTGGATACCCAGGCGCTGGCGGCGGTCTTGCGCCAGTCCTTGCCGGATTACATGGTGCCGGGGCATTGGCTGGTGCTCGATGCCCTGCCGCTGAACAACAACGGCAAGCTTGACCGCCGCGCACTGCCGCTGCCGGACCTGAGCCAGGCGCGACACGCCTACCGCGCTCCGCAAAGCCCGCTGCACATGCAATTGGCGGCGATCTGGCAAACGGTGTTGCACGTCGAGCAGGTGGGGCTCGATGACCATTTCTTCGAACGCGGTGGCCATTCGTTACTGGCCACTCAGGTGATCTCCCGCGTGCGTCACGACCTCAAGCTGGACGTGCCGTTGCGAGCGTTGTTCGAGCAGCCGACGCTGGAAGCGTTCGCGGCGGCCTGCGCAGGGGTGCAGGCCGGCACTGCCAGCCCGATGGTGGCGCTGGGGCGCGACCGTCCGTTGGCACTGTCCTTCGCCCAGGAACGCCAATGGTTCCTTTGGCAACTGGATCCCTGCAGCGCTGCCTACCACGTACCGACCGCATTGCACCTGCGCGGTGAGCTGGATATCCCGGCACTGGAGCACGCGTTCCAGGCCCTGGTGCAGCGTCATGAACCGCTGCGTACCACCTTCGTGGAAGAGGCTGAGCACACCTGGCAGGTCATCCAGCCCAACCTGGCGATGGTGATCCAACGCCAGCAGGTGCAAGACTCGGCCATCGAGCAGGCGGTCGCGCAAGAGATCCAACGCCCGTTCGACCTGCTCAACGGTCCGCTGATGCGCGTCATGCTGCTGGAGATCACGGCCGCGCACCATGTGCTGGTGATCACCCAGCACCACATCATCTCCGACGGCTGGTCGATGCAAGTGATGGTCGACGAACTGCTGGCGCTGTATCAAGGCCAGGCGCCGTTGCCGGCCTTACCGATCCAGTACGCCGACTATGCCGTGTGGCAGCGCGATTGGATGGCGGCCGGGGAGAAACAACGCCAACTCGATTACTGGCGTGCGCGCCTGGGCACCGAACACGCGGTGCTGGAACTGCCCCTGGACCACCCGCGCCCGGCGGTGCAAAGCCAGCGCGGTGCGCGTCGGCGTGTACACCTGGATAACGCCCTGGTGGCCGAGCTCAAGGCACTCGCCCAGCGCCAGGACGTGACTTTGTTCATGCTCCTGCTGGCGTCGTTCCAGACGTTGCTGCACCGCTACAGCGGCCAGGCCGAGATCCGCGTCGGGGTGCCGATCGCCAACCGCAATCGCCTGGAAACCGAGCGTCTGGTTGGCTTCTTCGTCAACACCCAGGTGCTCAAGGCCGACCTGCACGGGCAGATGGCCTTTGACCAGTTACTGGCCCAGGTCAAGCAACGTGCCCTGGAAGCCCAGGCTCATCAGGACTTGCCGTTCGAACAACTGGTAGAAGCGCTGCAACCGGAACGCAGCCTCAGCCATAACCCGTTGTTCCAGGTGATGTTCAATCACCAGGACAACCTGCGCGCCGGCCCGGTGCAACTGCCTGGCCTGGCTCTGCAGCCGGTGGATTGGACCGGTCACACGACCCAGTTCGACCTCAACCTGGAAACCGAGGAGTCCGTCGACGGCCTTTGGGCATCCCTGACCTACGCCACCGACCTGTTCGACGCCGCCACCCTGGAGCGCCTGGCCGTGCACTGGCAGAACCTGCTGCGCGCAGTGGTCAACGATGCCTCCCAGGCCCTGGACGAACTGGCGATGCTCAGCCCATCGCAATGGCAGCAGATGGTCGAAGACTGGAACCACACGACCGTCGACTACCCACGCGAGCGCTGTGTCCACCAGTTGTTCGAAGCACAAGCCCTGACACAGCCGCACGCCATCGCGCTGCAATTTAATGGCGAGGCCGTGAGCTACAGCGAACTCAACCGCCGCGCTAACCGCCTGGCCCATCGCCTGATCGCGGCGGGCGTTGGCCCGGACGTGCGGGTGGCGGTGCATGTGGAGCGTTCCCTGCACATGGTGGTCGGCCTGCTTGCGACCCTCAAGGCCGGTGGCGCCTATGTGCCGCTGGACCCGCAATTCCCGGCGGAGCGCCTGGCCTTCATGCTCGAAGACAGCCGCGCCCAGGTGCTGCTGACTCAGTCGCCGCTGATTGGGCGCCTGGTGCAACCGCAAGGCCTGCCGGTGCTTTTGGTCGAGGACGCCGGCGGTGACGAACACAACCCGCAGGTCAGCGTCACGCCGCAACACCTGGCCTATGTGATCTACACCTCCGGCTCCACCGGCAAGCCCAAGGGCGTGATGGTGCCGCACCAGGCGCTGTGCAGCTTTACCTGCGGCATGGCCGGCACCCTGGACATCGGCGCGCAGGCGCGGGTGCTGTCGCTGACGACGTTCTCGTTCGACATCTTTGCCCTGGAGCTGTACGTGCCGCTGACAGTCGGCGCCACGGTGCTGCTGAGCGGTCAGGAACTGGCGCTGGACCCGGAGGCGATAATCGACCTGGTCACCGCCCAATCCGCCAGCGTACTGCAAGCCACGCCGTCCACCTGGCGTATGCTGCTGGAAAGCCCACGTGCCGATGTGCTGCGCGGTATCAAGTGCCTGTGCGGCGGCGAAGCGCTGCCGGCCGATCTGGCCCAGCGCATGCTCGACCTGCAAGGCCCGGTATGGAACCTCTATGGTCCCACCGAAACCACCATTTGGTCGGCGGCCCATCGCCTGCTGGAGGCGCAACCTTTGGTCGGGCGCCCGATCGCCAACACCGCGTTGTTCATCCTCAATGCCGGGCTCAGTCCATGCCCGGTGGGTGCGGCCGGTGAACTGCTGATCGGCGGCGTCGGCCTGGCACGCGGCTACCACGCGCGGCCAGCCCTCACCGCCGAGCGTTTCGTGCCCAACCCGTACGGCGCGCCGGGCGAGCGCCTGTACCGCACCGGCGACCTGGCACGCTACCGTGCCGACGGCGTGGTGGAGTACATCGGCCGGGTCGACCATCAGGTCAAGGTGCGCGGTTTCCGTATCGAACTGGGCGAAATCGAAGCCTGCCTGCGCGAGCATGAAGGCGTTCGCGAAGCCGTGGTGCTGGCCGACAACGACCGCTTGATCGCCTACCTGGTGACGTCTGCGGCACAGCCGGCGCAAGCCTACACAGCGGCCTTGCGTGAGCGCCTGCCGGACTACATGGTGCCGGCGCACGTGATGTTCCTCGACAGCCTGCCCTTGACCCCTAACGGCAAGCTCGACCGTAAGGCCTTGCCCAAGGTCGATACCCGCCTGTTGCTGAAAAGCCATGTGGCCGCCGTCACCCCGCGCGAACAACAGGTCGCGGCGATCTGGGCCGAGGTGCTGGGCGTGCCCCAGGTCGGCCTTGACGACCATTTCTTCGAGCTGGGCGGGCATTCGCTGCTGGCTACGCGGGTGGTATCGCGGGTGCGCCAGGCACTGGCGCTGGAAGTGGCGCTCAAGACCCTGTTCGAACACCCATTGCTGGGTGACTTCGTGGTGGCCCTGGGTGAGGAGGGCGTGGTCGCGCCGGCGCTGCTCAAGGCCGATCGCAGCCAGCCGTTGCTGCTGTCGTATGCCCAGGAACGCCAATGGTTCCTCTGGCAACTCGACCCCGAAAGCGCCGCGTACCACATCCCCAGCGCCCTGCGTTTGACAGGCCCGTTGGACCTGGCGGCGCTGCAACGCAGCTTCGACACCTTGCTGGCACGCCATGAAAGCCTGCGCACCCATTTGCGCCAGGACGCCGCCGGTACGGTCCAAGTGATTGAAGACTCGGGCCTGATTGAAATCGATTTGGTCGACACCGATGAAGCCAGCCTCAAGGCACGGGTGGCTGACGTCGTTGCGCAGCCATTCGACCTGCTGCGCGGGCCGTTGCTGCGGGCCCGGTTGCTGCGCCTGGCCGAGGACGAACATGTGCTGGTGCTGGTGCAGCACCATATCGTCTCCGATGGCTGGTCGATGCAACTGATGGTCGAGGAGCTGGTGCAACTGTACGCCGCCTTCAGCCACGGGCAGACGCCAGCCCTGCCGGCCTTGCCGATCCAGTACGCCGACTATGCCGTGTGGCAGCGCCAATGGATGGAGGCGGGAGAGAAGGCCCGTCAACTGGCCTACTGGCGTGAGCAGTTGGGCGGTGTGCAGCCTGTGCTGGAATTGCCTTTCGACTACCTGCGCCCGGCCGTGCAAAGCCATCGCGGCGCTCGCCTGGGCATCGAGTTGCAACCGCAGCTGCTGGCCGGTTTGCGTCGCCTGGCGCAGAGCGCCGGAGTGACGTTGCCGATGGTGCTGCTGGCGTCCTACCAGGCGTTGCTGCACCGCTACAGCGGTCAGGAAGACGTGCGTGTCGGGGTGCCGATTGCCAACCGCAATCGCCTGGAAACCGAGGGGCTGATCGGTTTCTTCGTCAATACCCAGGTGCTCAAGGCCGATATCCACGGGCAGATGAGCGTTGTGCAACTGCTGCAACAGGTACGCCAACGTTCCCTCGAAGCCCAGGCCCACCAGGACCTGCCGTTCGAGCAGTTGGTCGAAGCGCTGCAGCCCGAGCGCAGCATGAGCCTGAGCCCACTGTTCCAGGTGATGTTCAACCATCGCGTGACCTCGGCAGCCAATCACCTGCAGCGCCTCACCGAACTGGACGTCGAGGTGCTGAGCTGGGATGAAGGCGTGGCCCAGTTCGACCTGGCACTGGACGTGGAGGAAAGCCAGGCGACCCTGCGTGCCTCCCTGAGCTACGCCACCGATCTGTTTGCCCCAGCCACTATTGAGCGCATGGCCGGCCACTGGCAAAACCTGTTGCAGGCGATGGTTGCCGACCAACAGCAATCCATCAGCCAACTCAACCTGCTGGGCCAGGATGAGCAACGACACATCCTGCAGCTGTGGAACCAGACTGACGCCGGCTTCTCGGCCGAGCGTCTGGTACACGAAATGGTTGCCGACCGCGCCGCCGAAAACCCCGCTGCGGTGGCGATCAAGTTCGATGCGCAAACCCTGAGTTATGGCGAGCTGGACCGCCAGGCCAACCGCCTGGCCCATGCCCTGATCGCCCGTGGCATCGGCCCCGAAGTGCGCGTGGCAATTGCCATGCCGCGCAGTGCCGAGAGCCTGGTGGCGTTCCTCGCTGTGATGAAAGCCGGCGGTGTGTATGTGCCGCTGGATATCGAATACCCACGTGATCGCCTGCTGTACATGATGCAGGACAGCCGCGCGAAGTTGCTGCTGACCCACACCAGTGCGTTGCCGCAACTGCCGATTCCCGAGGGCCTGGACAGCCTGGCCATCGATCGCACCGAGGCGTGGGCCGACTACAGCGACACCGCGCCGGAGGTAAAACTGCACGGCGACAACCTTGCCTACGTGATCTACACCTCCGGCTCCACCGGCCTGCCCAAGGGCGTGGCGGTGTCCCACGGCCCGTTGGTGGCGCACATCATCGCCACCGGCGAGCGTTATGAAACATCGCCGGCCGATTGCGAACTGCACTTCATGTCGTTCGCCTTCGACGGCTCCCACGAAGGCTGGATGCACCCGCTGATCAACGGCGCCAGCGTGCTGGTCCGTGACGATAGCCTGTGGTTGCCCGAGTACACCTACGCGCAGATGCACCGTCACAACGTGACCATGGCGGTGTTCCCGCCGGTGTACCTGCAACAACTGGCCGAGCATGCCGAGCGCGACGGTAATCCACCGAAAGTGCGTGTGTACTGCTTTGGCGGCGATGCGGTGGCGCAAGCCAGCTACGACCTGGCCTGGCGCGCGCTTAAGCCGACCTACCTGTTTAACGGTTACGGCCCGACGGAAACCGTGGTCACGCCGCTGCTGTGGAAAGCCCGTCGAGGCGATCCATGCGGTGCCGTCTACGCGCCAATCGGTACGTTGCTGGGCAACCGCAGCGGCTACGTGCTGGACGCGCAACTCAACCTGCAACCCATCGGCGTCGCCGGTGAGTTGTACCTGGGCGGCGAGGGCGTGGCCCGTGGATACCTGGAACGTCCGGCGCTGACCGCCGAACGCTTCGTGCCGGACCCGTTCGGCAAGCCGGGCAGTCGCGTGTATCGCAGCGGCGACCTGACCCGTGGCCGCCCGGATGGCGTGGTGGATTACCTCGGGCGTGTCGACCACCAGGTGAAGATCCGTGGTTTCCGCATCGAACTGGGGGAAATCGAAGCGCGC
>NZ_CVTH01000062.1:0-115000 GCF_900005955.1 Pseudomonas sp. 8 R 14
CCCCATTTGCGAGAGCAGATGGGGTTTTGTTTTGGGCGGTCGGAAAGTGCGAAGAGGCGCCTCGGGAGGGGCTTCAGTGCTAAAGTCCATGCCCTCGATTTTGCTTTTCCCAAGGAAGCCGTTATGCCGGATGCGACGTCCCTCAGCGCTGGATTCATGGTGGTTCACGGCAACCGCTTGGACGAACTGCGCAGCCTGGTGGTGAGTTGGATGCGCCGTTATCCCCTGGCGCCCCTGGAAAACGAAATCGCCCTGGTACAAAGCAACGGCATTGCCCAGTGGCTCAAACTGGCCTTGGCTGAAGACCCGGAAGACGACGATATGGGAGGCTGCGGAATTGCCGCCGCCATCGATGTACAGCTCCCCGGCAGCTTCATGTGGCAGCTCTATCGCATGGTCCTGGGACGTGACGAAATCCCTCCAAAATCCCTGCTCGATAAAGCCCCGCTCACTTGGCGCCTGATGCGCCTGCTCCCGGAACTCATCGATCAACAGCACTTCGAGCCGTTGCAACGCTTCTTGACCCACGACTCCGACCTGCGCAAACGCTACCAACTGGCGGAACGACTGGCTGACCTGTTCGACCAATACCAGGTCTACCGCGCTGACTGGCTGGAAGACTGGGCCGCTGGCCGTCATCAATTGCGTAACGGTCGAGGCGAATCAAAGCCACTCAGCCCGGCCAACTGCTGGCAAGCCGAGTTATGGCGCGCGCTGCTGTTGGACGTCGGTGAAGAGGGCATGGCCGAAAGCCGCGCCGGCGTGCACCAGCGCTTTATCGAACGTATCAATGCGCTTGAGCAAGCGCCGAAGGGGCTGCCTTCCCGGGTGATTGTCTTCGGGATTTCTTCCTTGCCCGCCCAAGCGCTGGAGGCGCTGGCCGGCCTGGCCCGTTTCAGCCAAGTCCTGCTGTGCGTGCACAACCCGTGTCGCCACCATTGGTCCGACATCGTGGCCGACAAAGACCTGCTGCGTAACGAATACAAGCGCCAGGCGCGCAAAGCCGGCATGCCCGTTACCATCGACCCACAAACCCTGCACCAACATGCTCATCCGCTGTTGGCCGCCTGGGGCAAACAAGGTCGTGATTACATCAGCCTGCTGGACAGTTACGACGATCCCAACAGCTACCGCGCCGCTTTTCGCGATGGTCGAATCGACCTGTTCAGCGACAGCGAGCCCACCACACTGCTCAACCAGCTTCAGGACGATATCCTCGAACTGCGCCCGCTCAATGAGACTCGGGAACAATGGCCGGCTGTCGATCTGGAGCGTGATACATCCATCCGCTTCCACATTGCCCACAGCGCCCAACGCGAAGTGGAGATTCTCCACGACCAATTGCTCCAACGCTTCAGCGCCGACCCCACGCTTCGCCCAAGGGACATCATCGTCATGGTCCCCGACGTCGACAGCTATGCGCCGCATATCCGCGCGGTATTCGGTCAACTGGACAGAATCGATCCCCGCTTCATCCCCTTCACCCTGACCGATCAAGGTCAGCGCGGCCGCGATCCCCTGCTGATCGCCGTTGAACACCTGCTCAAACTCCCTGACAGCCGCTTCCCCGTCAGCGAGATTCTCGACCTGTTGGATGTCCCGGCCTTGCGCGAACGCTTCGCCATCAAGGAGCGCGATCTGCCCACACTGCACCGCTGGATCGAAGGCGCTGGCATCCGTTGGGGGCTCAACGCCGAGCAACGCGCGGGTCTCGGTCTGCCGAGTAAGCTGGAACAAAACAGCTGGCGATTTGGCCTTCGCCGTATGCTTCTAGGCTACGCCGTCGGCACCGGTGCAGCCTGCGAAGGCATTGAGCCCTACGACGAAATCGGCGGGCTTGATGCGGCCTTGATCGGCCCACTGGTCGCTTTGCTTGATGCGCTCAGCGATGCCCATCAAGCGCTGTCACAACCCGCAGCACCCCACGAATGGGGCGAGCGTCTGCAACGCCTGATGCAACTCTTCTTCCTACCCAGCAGCGAGCACGACGACTACCTGTTGGGTCAGCTTGAGCAACTCAGGGAAACCTGGTTGGAAACCTGCGAGTCCGTTGGCCTGCAGGATGAGTTACCGCTTACCGTAGTCCGCGAAGCCTGGCTGGCCGGCCTGGATCAAGGCCGTCTGTCCCAGCGCTTCCTCGCCGGAGCTGTCAATTTTTGCACCCTGATGCCCATGCGCGCCATCCCCTTCAAACTCGTCTGCCTGCTCGGCATGAACGATGGCGACTACCCACGCGCCCAACCACCGCTGGATTTCGACCTGATGGGCAGCGACTACCGGCCCGGCGACCGTTCGCGCCGCGAAGACGACCGTTACCTGCTGCTCGAAGCCCTGCTGTCCGCCCGCGACCAGCTCTATATCAGCTGGGTCGGCCGTAGCATCCGCGATAACAGCGAGCGCCCGGCCTCTGTACTCATCGGCCAACTGCGTGACCATATCGCCAGTGGCTGGCACAACGCACAAGAAACACCGCTACTGGACGCGATGACCCAGGAACACCCGCTCCAACCCTTCAGCGCCCGTTACTTCCACGAAGGTGATGCGCTGTTCAGCTATGCCCGCGAATGGCAGTTACTCCACCAAGCTGTGGATAACGTCCCCAAAGAGGATCAACTGGCGCAGCACCAACAGGAAGAGCCCCTGAGTCTCGGCCAGTTGCAGGACTTCCTGCGCAATCCGGTCAAACACTTCTTCAGCCAGCGTCTGAAAGTGTTCTTCGAAGCCGCCGAAGTACCCTTGGCCGATGAAGAACCCTTCGTGCTTGACGCGCTGCAACGCTACAGCCTGAGCGACAGCCTGTTGAACGCTGCGCTGTCCCAGCCCGAGCACCTCGACCAGGCCCTCAACGCCCAGGCTCTGCGGCTGCAAGGCAGTGGCCTGTTGCCGATGGTTGGTTTCGGCGAGTGCCTGCGCAACGAACTCATTGAGCCCCTGCCCGACTTGTTGCAACGCTACCAGCAGTTGCTGGCGCTCTGGCCAACGCCACACACCGCTGCAGAACCGATCAGTTTCGAGCATCAAGGTATAGCGCTGGAAGGCTGGATCAGCGGCCTGCATCGACGCAGTGATGGCGGATTGCTGAGTGTCACCACCATCCCCAATAGCATCGGCTCGATCAAAACACGCAAATGGCATCGTCTGATTCGTCCTTGGGTCAATCATGTGGTGGCCTGTGCCTGCGGTCTGTCGTTGAGCACGGGGTTGGTGGCCAGCGACGATACGTTGCTACTGGCCCCGCTGGATAAGCCCATCGCCCGGGAAATCCTCGGCAACCTGCTGTTGGCCTGGCACAGCGGCATGAGAGAGCCGCTCCCGGTAGCCGTCAAGACTGCCTTCGCCTGGCTCAGCCAAACCGATCCGGTCAAAGCCCACGCCGCCGCGAGCAAAGCCTATGAAGGTGACGGCCTGACCACCGACGGCGAGCGTCGCGAAACCCCGGCGCTCACCCGACAGTTCCCCGATTACGCCGCCCTGGTCGCCAGCGAAGAGTTCGAAGGCTGGTGCGAAACCTTGTATCGACCGCTCATCAACGCCCCATGGCGATCACTCACAGGCGAGGAGGCCGGCCCATGAGCAGCAAACCCTTGGCCCTGGCCTTCCCGTTGAATGGCAGCCAGCTGATTGAAGCCAGCGCCGGCACCGGCAAAACCTTCACCATCTCCGCCTTGTACCTGCGTCTGGTCCTTGGCCACGGTGACGGTGAGTCCGGTTTTGGCCGTGAACTGCTGCCGCCGCAAATCCTCGTGGTGACCTTTACCGATGCCGCCACCAAAGAGCTGCGCGAACGCATCCGCATTCGTTTGGCCGAAGCTGCACGTTTCTTCCGCGAAGAGATTGAACAGCCCGACGCGCTGATCGCCGACCTGCGTGCGCAATACCTCCCCGAGCAATGGCCCGCCTGTGCCAACCGCCTGGACATCGCCGCCCAGTGGATGGATGAAGCGGCGGTTTCCACGATTCACAGTTGGTGCCAGCGCATGCTGCGCGAACACGCGTTCGACAGCGGCAGCCTGTTCACCCAGACCCTGGAAACCGACCACAGTGACCTGCTCGGCGAAGTGCTGCGCGATTATTGGCGACTGTTCTGCTACCCGATGCACGACGACGTACTCAACTGGGTACGCAACAACTGGGGCGGCCCGGCCGCGTTGATGCCACGCGTGCGCGCACTGTTCGGCAGCGAACGGCCGACGGATGAAACCCGCGAACCCGCCGAGTTGATCAACGCTTGCCTGCAAGAACGCCGTGAAGCGTTGATAAACATCAAGGCTCCCTGGCAACAATGGGCCGCCGAGCTACGCGATATCTGTCTGCAAGCCGTAGCCGCCAAAGCCGTCGACGGCCGCAAGATGCAAGCGCGTTACTTCGAGCCCTGGTTCGAAAAGATCAGCGCCTGGGCCGCTGACGAAACCCTCGAGCAACTGGACATCGGCACCGGCTTCACTCGCCTCACCCCCGACGGCATGGCCGAAGCCTGGAAGGGCGACCCGCCGCAACACCCCGGCATCGACGCCATGGCCGGCCTCAAGGCCGCCCTCGACGCGCTGCCAACCCCCGACGCGGCGGTGTTGCAACACGCTGCCGTTTGGGTGGGCAACCGCTTTGAAGAAGAAAAACGCCGTCGTGCCGAAATGGGCTTTGACGACATGCTGATCCGCCTCAACGCTGCCCTGCGAGCCGATGGCGGCGAGCGTCTGGCCAGTGTGATCCGCGAGCAGTTCCCGGTGGCCCTGATCGACGAGTTCCAGGACACCGACCCAGTGCAGTACAGCATCTTCGACAGCATCTACCGTATCGAAGAGAACCACCTCGACAGCGGCCTGTTCCTGATTGGCGACCCCAAGCAAGCCATCTACGCCTTCCGCGGCGCCGATATCTACACCTATCTGCGTGCGCGCAAATCCACGCTCGGCCGTCATCACACCCTGGGCACCAACTTCCGTTCCAGCCATGCGATGGTCGAGGCAGTGAACCACGTGTTCCAGCGGGCGGAAACCGGCCGCGGCGCGTTCCTGTTCCGGGAGTCGAATGGCGACAACCCGGTGCCGTTCCACCCGGTGCTATCCCAAGGCCGCAAGGAAAAGCTGCAGGTAGACGGCCAAACGTTGCCGGCAATGAACCTGTGGCACCTGCCCACCGACCAGCCGGTTTCCAACGCGGTGTACCGCCAACAACTGGCCGGTGCCTGCGCCACCCGGATTGTCGAATTGCTCAACGGCGGGCAGCAAGGTACGGCCGGTTTCCTGCAGCCGGACGACAGCTTCCAAGGCGTACTGCCGTCGGACATCGCCATCCTCGTGCGCGACGGCAAGGAAGCCCAAGCCGTGCGCGCCGAATTGGCCGCCCGTGGCGTGCGTAGCGTGTACCTATCGGACAAGGACTCCGTCTTCGCCGCCCAGGAAGCCCACGACCTGCTTGCCTGGCTCAAGGCCTGCGCCGAGCCGGACGTCGAGCGGCCGCTGCGGGCCGCCCTGGCTTGCGTCACCTTGAACCTGTCACTGCCGGAACTGGAGCGTCTGAACCAGGACGAACTGGCGTGGGAAAGCCGCGTGATGCAGTTCCGAGGCTACCGCACGATCTGGCGCACCCAAGGCGTGTTGCCGATGCTGCGTCGCCTGCTGCACGACTTCAAACTGCCGCAAACCCTGATCGCCCGCAGCGACGGCGAACGTGTGCTGACCAACCTGTTGCACCTCAGCGAGTTGTTGCAACAAGCCGCGTCGGAACTGGACGGCGAACAGGCGTTGATCCGCCACCTGGCCGAGCACCTGGCGTTGTCCGGCCAGGCCGGCGAAGAGCAAATCCTGCGCCTGGAAAGTGACGAGCAACTGGTCAAGGTGGTGACCATTCACAAATCCAAGGGCCTGGAGTACGACCTGGTCTTCCTGCCTTTCATCTGCTCGGCCAAGCCGGTCGACGGCAGTCGCCTGCCGCTGCATTACCACGATGAACACGGCAAATCCCACGTCAGCCTGCGCCCTACCGCCGAGTTGATCGCCCAGGCCGACGATGAGCGCCTGGCCGAAGACCTGCGTTTGTTCTACGTGGCCCTGACCCGCGCCAAACATGCCTGCTGGCTCGGCGTTGCCGACCTCAAACGTGGCAACAGCAGCAGCTCGGTACTGCACCTGTCGGCGCTGGGTTACTTGCTCGGCGCCGGTGCGTCGTTGAGTGAGTCTGCCGGCCTCGCGCGTTGGCTGCTGGATCTGCAGGACGGCTGCCCGGCCATCCACTACGCCCCTGTGCCCGACGCCCAGGACATCCTGTTCCACCCGCCGCGCAACACCGCCCACTTGCTCGCGCCCTTGTTACCCAAGCGCAAGGCCGCCGAGAACTGGTGGATCGCGTCCTACAGTGCCTTGCGCATTGGCGACAGCATGAGCGTCGCCCACCTTGAAGCGCCCGAAAGCCCGCAGGCGCAAAAGCTTTTCGATGACGAACGTCTCGATCCCGATGCACCGCGTGACGTGGCGGCGTCCGGCGCAGACATTCACCGTTTCCCACGCGGTCCGAACCCCGGCACCTTCCTTCATGGCCTGCTGGAGTGGGCCGGGGAAGAAGGCTTCAACGTGACCTCGCAAGCCATCGAACACGCCGTAGGCGCGCGCTGCAATCGCCGCAACTGGGAAGGCTGGATCGTCACCCTCAGCGATTGGCTGGGCCATCTGCTGCACACGCCGCTGCCGGTGGATAACGACCAGGTCGCCCTGAGCGACCTGCAGCACTACCAGATCGAAATGGAGTTCTGGTTCGCCAGCCATAAAGTCGACGTGCTCGCCCTCGACAAGCTGGTGTGCCAGTACACCCACAACGGTGTGTCCCGCGTCGCCGCCGAACCGGTGCTGCTCAACGGCATGTTCAAGGGTTTTATCGACCTCACCTTCGAACATGACGGCCGTTACTACGTGGCCGACTACAAATCCAACTGGCTCGGCCCTGACGATTCGGCCTACACCCAGGACGCCATGGAACAGTCGATCCTCGAGCACCGCTACGACCTGCA
Source organism: Pseudomonas sp. 8 R 14 (assembly GCF_900005955.1). NCBI lineage: Bacteria > Pseudomonadati > Pseudomonadota > Gammaproteobacteria > Pseudomonadales > Pseudomonadaceae > Pseudomonas > Pseudomonas sp. 8 R 14. The sequence goes on from NZ_CVTH01000062.1 coordinate 7,004, forward strand.
ATACGTGCTTTACCTGCTCGCGCTGCATCGTCAACTCAAGGCGCGCCTGCCGGACTACGACTACGACCGTCATGTGGGTGGCGCGCTGTACCTGTTCCTGCGCGGCACTCAGGCCGTCAGCCGAGGGGCGTTTTTCACCCGGCCGCCACGGGAACTGATCGAAAGCCTGGACCTGCTGTTCCAGGGCAAGCCCATCCCGCCCAAGGCTGAGCCTGCCTGGGAACAAGGAGTGTTGTTATGAGCCTGTCGCCGTTACCGCTTGAGGCGTTAGCGCCCTTGAGCCGCGCCGCCGACCTGGTGCACCTGCTGGAGCGTTGGGTTGACAGGGGGTGGCTGCGGGCGTTGGACAAGGCGTTCGTGGGCTTCCTGCACGAGCTCGATCCACACGCCGACCCCTTGGTCCTCCTGGCGGCGGCGCTGACCAGCCATCAACTCGGCCACGGCCATGTGTGCCTGGACCTGTTCGAAACCCTCAACGCGCCGGATTTTGCCCTGTCCCTGCCGCCCGAAGGCGACCTGCAAAGCGGCGCCATGCTGCTGCCGTCGCAATTGCTCGACGGCCTCGACGGCGCCCACTGGTGCCATGCACTGGCCGCCAGCCCGTTGGTCGCCCTGGCGGTGGACGGCAGCGAATCGGCACACAGTCGTCCCCTGGTACTGTCGGGCAAACGCCTGTACCTGCGCCGCTACTGGACTTACGAACGACGTATCGACAGCGCCTTGCGCCTGCGTCTCGCCACCCAGGAAAACGTCGCCGCCGATTTGCCCCAGCGCTTGAATGGCTTGTTTGACCAGCCGGCGCCCGATGGCGTGATCGACTGGCAAAAACTCGCCTGCGCCCTGGCCACCCGCGGTGCATTCAGTATCGTCACCGGCGGCCCCGGCACCGGCAAGACCACCACCGTGGTGCGCCTGCTCGCGCTGTTGCAGGCGCCGGCCGTTGAGTCCGGCAGCCCGCTGCGTATCCGCTTGGCCGCGCCGACCGGTAAGGCCGCCGCGCGTTTGACCGAATCCATCAGCCAGCAAGTGCTGTCGCTGACAGTGGCGCAAAGCGTGAAGGAAAAGATCCCGACCCAGGTCACCACGGTCCACCGCTTGCTGGGCAGTCGCCCGGGCACTCGGCACTTCCGCCATCACCTTGGCAACCCGCTGCCCCTGGATGTGCTGGTGGTGGACGAAGCCTCGATGATCGACCTGGAAATGATGGCTAACCTGCTGGATGCGTTACCGCCCCATGCTCGCCTGGTGTTGTTGGGCGACAAGGACCAGCTTGCCTCGGTAGAGGCCGGCGCCGTACTCGGTGATTTGTGCCGCGACGCCGAAGCTGGTTGGTACAGCCCCCACACCCGCCAATGGCTGCAAACCGTCAGCGGCGAAGACCTCAGCGCCAGTGGCCTGCACGAAGACCTCGATGGCAGCCATCCCTTGGCCCAGCAAGTGGTGATGTTGCGCTACTCACGGCGTTTCGGCGAAGGCAGCGGCATCGGCCAACTGGCGCGCTGGGTCAACCAGCAAAACGCCGAAGAGGCCCGCAAGCTGCTGGCCGCGCGCAGCCACAGCGACTTGTTCTGCGTCAGCCTCAAAGGCGAGCACGACCACGCCCTGGAGCGCCTGGTGCTGGACGGGCAGGGCGACGGCGCCCAGGGTTATCGCTATTACCTCAACCTGCTGCACAGCGCGCGCCCCACCGTCGACACCCCGCGCGATGATCTCGCCTGGACCCACTGGGCCCAGCAACTGCTGCAAGCCTTCGATGCGTTCCAACTGCTCTGCGCCGTGCGCAAGGGGCCTTGGGGGGTGGAGGGACTGAACCTACGCATCACGGCCGCCTTGCGCAAAGTGCGGCTGATCGAGGGGGATGAGCAATGGTACGAAGGCCGTCCGGTGTTGATGACGCGCAACGATTACGGCCTGGGCTTGATGAACGGCGATATCGGCATTGCCCTCAAACTGCCTGAAAGCGACGGCGGCCCCCAGGTGCTGCGGGTGGCTTTCCCACGTAACGATGGCCAGGGTGGCGTGCGCTTTGTCCTGCCCAGCCGTCTCAATGATGTGGAAACCGTGTACGCCATGACCGTGCACAAATCCCAGGGCTCGGAGTTCACCCACACCGGGCTGATCCTGCCGGACGCGCTGAACCCGGTGCTCACCAAAGAGTTGATCTACACCGGCATTACCCGCGCCAAGCGCTGGTTCAGCCTAATCGAACCCCGGGGCGGGGTGTTTGAAGAGGCCGTGCGACGCAAGGTCAAACGCTTGAGTGGGTTGATGCTGGCGTTGGGTCAGGAGTCAGAACTATCTGATGCTGTGCTATCGTTGCGGCATCACCCCGAAAACACCTGAGAGTATCGCTGCATGAACGTGGCCGTCTCGCCCACAGAGCGTAGTTTGAGCTGGAGGCGCCTGCTGCTGGTGGCGGTTCTATGCCTGCTGGCGCCCCGCGTATTTGCCGAGGGCCCAGGCCCGGCGGACCAGCGCGCCCAGGCGGTCACGCAAGTGGTACTCGGTATCCTCAGCTATGCCCGCTGGCCGGTAGAGCCGGAGCAACTGCGCCTGTGCATCGTCGGCCCGACCCAATACACCGACGACCTGATCAAAGGCACCACCCAGGCTACCGGTCGTCCGGTCGTGGTGCGGCGCCTGCTGGTCGACCACCCCGATGTGGTCAACGCCTGCGACGCCGTGTACATCGGCAAACTCAGCAATGACGAACGCAACCGCCTGTTTGCCTCGTTGATCGGCCACCCCGTGCTCAGCATCAGCGAAGGCGGCGACCAGTGCACCGTGGGCAGCCTGTTCTGCCTGCGGGTGGGCGATGAGCAAGTGTCGTTTGAGGTCAACCTCGACTCGGTGGCGCGCAGCGGCGTGCGCATTCATCCCAGCGTGTTGCAACTGTCCCGGCGCCGGGCGCCCGCCACATGAAAGTGGCGAACGTACGACCTACCCTGCGTTCCGTCATCGGCCGAGGGCACATGATCCTGGCGCTGGTGGCGGTGACGCTGGCCAGTGTTTCCCTGACCCTGCTCGGCGTGTTGGCGCTGCGGGTCTACGCCGAACACAACCTGCACCTGATCGCCCGGTCCATCAACTACACCGTGGAAGCGGCCGTGGTGTTCAACGACCGCGGCGCGGCCACCGAAGCCCTCAGCCTGATTGCCTCCACCGAAGAAGTCGCCCAGGCTGACGTGTTCGATAGCAGTGGCCGGCTGTTGGCGCACTGGGAACGTCCGGAAACCGGCATGCTCTCCCGGGTTGAACTGGCGCTGGCGCATACCCTGCTCGAGCAGCCCATCAGCCAACCGATCCTCCACCAGGGGCGCACCATCGGCAGTATTCACCTGACCGGCCACGGCGGTAGCCTGCTGCGCTTCCTGCTCAGCGGCCTGGCGGGGATCCTGATCTGCACCGTCCTCAGTGCCTGGGTCGCCCTGCACTTGGCGCGGCGTCTGTTGCGTGGCATTACGCAGCCGCTGCAAAGCCTCGCCGCCGTGGCCCACGCCGCCCGCAGCGAGCGTGACTTCGACCGCCGCGTGCCGCCGGCCCGCATCGCCGAACTCGACAGCCTGGGCAGCGACTTCAATGCCTTGCTTGGCGAGATGGAAGCCTGGCAAAACCATCTGCAAAGCGAAAACGAAACTCTCGCCCACAAGGCCAACCACGACAGCCTTACCGGTCTGCCCAACCGCGCGTACTTCGAAGGCCGCCTGATTCGCGCGCTGCGCAGCGCCGCCAAAGCCAAGGAGCAGGTGGCCGTGCTGTACCTCGACAGCGACCGGTTCAAAGAGATCAATGACAGCTTCGGCCATGCCGCCGGTGATGCCGTGCTGGTGGCCGTCGCCGAACGGGTGCGTGCGCAATTGCGTGAAGATGACCTGGTAGCGCGCCTGGGCGGTGACGAGTTCGCCATCCTGCTGGCGCCGCTGCACAAGGTGGAAGACGCCCAGCGCATTGCCGAAAAAATCATCGCCAGCATGGACATGCCGATTGCCGTGCCTGGCGACACCCAGGTGTTGACCTCCCTCAGTATTGGTATCGCCATCTACCCCGAACATGGCGTCACACCCGGCACCTTGCTCAATGCCGCCGATGCGGCGATGTACCAGGCCAAGCGTTTGTCCTCGGGTGGCCAGCAAACGGCGGAGTCGGAGAGCCCCGTCGTCAACGTTCAACACAGGAGTTGATCCCTTGTTCTCGACCGCGCGTCTTATGTTTATCACCCTGCTGGTGACACTGCTCGCCCTTGGCGGCTGCCAGACGGCGCCTCCCAAAGGCCTGACCCCGGCGCAAGTCGCCGTCCTCAAGCAACAGGGCTTCGAGCTTACCGATGACGGCTGGGCGTTCGGCCTGTCCGGCAAAGTGCTGTTTGGCAGTGACGTCGAAACCCTTAACCAACCCAGCACCGACATCGTCCAGCGCATCGGCAAGGCCCTGCTGGGTGTAGGCATCGAGCGCGTACGCGTCGATGGCCACACCGACGGCTCGGGCAAGGAAACCTACAACCAGCAACTGTCCCTGCGCCGCGCGAAAAGCGTGGCGACGGTGCTGCAGGGCGTGGGCATGAAAGAGGAAAACATCCAGCTGCGTGGGCTGGGCAGCAGTAAACCGGTGGACACCAACGACACAGCGGAAGGGCGTACCGAGAATCGGCGGGTGTCGATTGTGGTGATCGCGGACTGAGCCGGCAGTCCGATTTCAATCTGAAATCCAATCAAAATGTGGGAGAGGGCTTGCCACCTCCCACATTCGAACGGTGTTCGCTTAGTTGGCCGGAGATTCTCTAGGAGCCTCCTGCCATTTAAGGGGAGTTGTCGTTGCTGGCCTTTAATCCGCAAACCGCATCTCCCGCGTCTCCCCCATCAACAACCCCTGGTTCTGCTCCGTCACTTCCCTGATGTAATCCCACAGCAGAGTAATCCGCTTCAACTTCCTCAGGTCCTCCCGGCAATACATCCAGAACTGCCGGGTAATCGCAATCTGCTCCCCCAGCACCGGCAGCAGCCGTGGATCCTGCGCCGCCAGAAAGCACGGCAAGATCGCCATTGACCGCCCTTGCTGCGCCGCCACGTACTGCGCAATCACGCTGGTACTGCGCAGGCTGGCGCTGGCGCCGGGCACGACGTTGGCCAGGTACAGCAGCTCCGAGCTGAAGGCCAGATCATCCACATAGCTGATAAACGGATGCTCGGCCAAATCTGCCGGTTTGTGGATAGGCGGGTGTTGGTCGAGGTATTCCTGGGTCGCGTACAGCTGCAGTTTGTAGTCGCACAGTTTGCAGCACACGTAGGGCCCGTGTTCCGGGCGTTCCAGGGCGATGACGATGTCGGCTTCGCGCTTGGACAGGCTGATGAAGTGGGGCAGGGGCAGGATGTCGACCGAGATGGCGGGGTAGGTGTCGACGAAGTGGCTCAACTGCGGGGTGACGAAGAAGCTGCCGAAGCCTTCGGTGCAGCCCATGCGCACATGGCCGGACAGCGCCACGCCGGAGCCGGACACTTGCTCGCAGGCCATGTGCAGGGTGCTTTCGATGGACTCGGCGTAGCCCAGCAAACGCTGGCCTTCGGGGGTGAGGACGAAGCCGTTGGTCCGGGATTTTTCGAACAGCAGCGTACCGAGGGACACTTCCAATGAGCTGATGCGCCGCGACACGGTGGTGTAGTCCACCGCCAGGCGCTTGGCGGCGACGCTGGCCTTGCGGGTGCGGGCCACTTCGAGGAAAAACTTCAGGTCATCCCAATTCAGGGAACCCAGTGATGTGATGTTTTTTTGCATATTGGACCGGCTTTTATGTGCGTTCTTATTAGAGATTTGCACATCTATACTCCAAAAACAGTCCGAACGCCTCATTCTTCAAGGCGATTCAAGCGCCTTGTCTCTGCATAAATATAAGAGTTGGAGACCACATGAACGCATCTGCCGATATTTCCGTGCAACAGGTCAAGTTGCTCATCAATGGTGAGTGGGTCGAGTCCAAGACCACCCATTGGCAAGACATTGTCAACCCGGCCACCCAGCAAGTGCTGGCCAAAGTCCCGTTCGCCACGGCCGATGAAGTCAATGCCGCCATCGACGCCGCCCATCAAGCCTTCCAGACCTGGAAGCTGACGCCGATCGGCGCGCGCATGCGCATCATGCTCAAGCTGCAAGCCCTGATCCGCGAACACTCCAAGCGCATCGCGGTGGTCCTCAGCGCCGAGCAGGGCAAGACCATTGCCGATGCCGAGGGCGATATTTTCCGTGGCCTGGAAGTGGTGGAGCACGCCTGCTCCATCGGCACCCTGCAAATGGGCGAGTTCGCCGAGAACGTCGCCGGTGGCGTTGATACCTACACCCTGCGCCAACCCATCGGCGTGTGTGCCGGCATTACCCCGTTCAACTTCCCGGCGATGATTCCGCTGTGGATGTTCCCGATGGCCATCGCCTGCGGCAACACCTTCGTCCTCAAGCCGTCCGAACAAGACCCGCTGTCGACCCTGCTGTTGGTGGAGCTGGCGCTGGAAGCCGGCGTACCGGCGGGTGTGCTCAACGTGGTGCACGGCGGCAAGGACGTGGTGGATGCGCTGTGCACCCATAAAGACATCAAGGCTGTGTCCTTTGTCGGTTCGACTGCCGTCGGCACTCATGTCTACGACCTGGCCGGCAAGCACGGCAAGCGCGTGCAATCGATGATGGGCGCCAAGAACCACGCCGTGGTGCTGCCGGATGCCAACCGCGAGCACACCCTCAATGCCCTCGTCGGTGCCGGTTTCGGCGCGGCGGGCCAGCGTTGCATGGCCACCTCGGTGGTGGTACTGGTGGGCGCGGCCAAGCAATGGCTGCCGGATCTGAAAGCGCTGGCGCAAAAGCTCAAGGTCAACGCCGGCAGCGAAGCCGGCACGGATGTCGGCCCGGTGATCTCCAAGCGCGCCAAGGCCCGTATCCTGGAATTGATCGAAAGCGGCGTGAAAGAAGGCGCCAAGCTCGAGCTGGATGGCCGCGACATCAAGGTGCCGGGCTTCGAGCAAGGCAACTTCGTCGGTCCGACCCTGTTCTCGGGCGTGACCACCGATATGCAGATCTACACCCAGGAAATCTTCGGCCCGGTGCTGGTGGTGCTGGAAGTCGACACCCTCGATCAGGCCATTGCGCTGGTCAACGCCAACCCGTTCGGCAACGGCACCGGCCTGTTCACCCAGAGCGGGGCGGCGGCGCGTAAATTCCAGAGCGAAATCGATGTGGGCCAGGTCGGTATCAACATCCCGATCCCGGTGCCGGTGCCGTTCTTCAGCTTCACCGGTTCCCGTGGCTCCAAGCTCGGCGACCTCGGCCCGTACGGCAAGCAAGTGGTGCAGTTCTACACCCAGACCAAGACCGTCACCAGCCGTTGGTTTGACGACGACACGGTCAACGATGGCGTCAATACCACCATCAACCTGCGCTGATTCGGGAGACGACCATGAAGATTGCATTTATCGGCTTGGGCAACATGGGCGCACCGATGGCCCGCAACCTGATCAAGGCCGGCCATGGGCTGAACCTGTTCGACCTGAACCAGACGGTGCTCAAGGAACTCGCCGAATTGGGCGGCAACATCAGCGACTCGCCGCGTGACGCTGCCCGCGGCGCCGAGCTGGTGATCACCATGCTGCCCGCCGCCGCCCATGTGCGCAGTGTCTGGTTGAATGAAGACGGTGTGCTGGCGGGGATCGGCAACGGCGTGCCCGCGGTGGATTGCAGCACCATCGATCCACAGACCGCGCGCGACGTCGCCGCTGCTGCCGCCAAGCAAGGCGTGGTGATGGCCGACGCACCGGTCTCCGGCGGCACCGGCGGGGCGCAGGCCGGGACCCTGACCTTCATGGTCGGCGCCACCCCGGAACTGTTCGCCACCCTGCAACCGGTGCTGGCACAGATGGGCCGCAACATCGTGCACTGCGGCGATGTGGGCACCGGGCAAATCGCCAAGATCTGCAACAACCTGCTGCTCGGCATCAGCATGGTCGGCGTCAGCGAAGCCATGGCCTTGGGCGACGCGCTGGGCATCGATACCCAGGTGCTGGCCGGGATCATCAACAGCTCCACCGGGCGCTGCTGGAGTTCCGACACCTACAACCCATGGCCGGGCGTGATCGAAACCGCGCCGTCGTCCCGTGGCTATACCGGCGGGTTCGGCGCCGATTTGATGCTCAAGGATTTGGGCCTGGCTACAGAGGCGGCGCGCCAGGCGAAACAGCCGGTGATTCTGGGGGCTGTGGCTCAGCAGTTGTACCAATCGATGAGTCAGCGTGGGGAAGGGGGCCAAGACTTCTCGGCGATTATCAACAGCTACCGCAAGCCCAAATAAGGGCATTCAGGGACGAGCATTGTGGTGAGCGGGCTTGCCCCGCGCTGGGGCGCGAAGCGGCCCTGAAACCAGACGCCGCATTCTTTCTGAGAGAATGCGGCGTTTTTTATTGGGGCTGCTTTGCAGCCCAGCGCGGGGCAAGCCCGCTCACCATAAAAGGCGACTGCACCACAAAAAACTCAAGCAAACACAAAATACTTACGTACCGTCTCGACCACTTCCCACGTTCCCTTCATCCCTGGCTCCACCACAAAGATATCCCCAGCCCGCAAGTGAATCGGTTCCATCCCCTCAGGCGTGATCACGCAGTAGCCTTCCTGGAAATGGCAGTATTCCCATTTCACATATTCGACATACCACTTGCCCGGCGTGCAGATCCAGGTGCCCATGATCTTGCTGCCGTCTTCGCTGGTGTAGGCGTTGAGGTTGACGGTGTGCGGGTCGCCTTCGAGCTTTTCCCATTTGCAGGCATCCAGGACCGGCAGGGGGTGGGTGTCGCGCAGTACGGTGATGGGCTTGGACATGATGACTCCGAGGCAGGGAATGGAAAGATGCACCCTAAGGCCTGGGACGTTGCGCCAGTGGTCTGAACTCGACATCGGGATGCCCAGAAGCGCAGGTGAACACGACTCCTCAAGCCATGTGCAGTCAATGTGGGAGGGGGCTTGCCCCCGATGGCGCCGGGTCAGCCGACACTTTTGAGCGTGAATCAGTCATTTCCTCGCAGTAAGTGCGAAAGAAGTCACTCACGGCGCACGAATTCGCAAGAAAATTCACGTCTGGCCCTCGTATCATTCACCCCAGTAACCGCCGAGAGCCTTCAAATGACCTCAATAAAAACGTGGTGGGATATCAGCCCGCCCTTGAGCACGGCAACCCCGACCTGGCCGGGCGATACGCCGTTCCAGGAAGAGCGTGTGTGGCAGTTCGGCCCGGAGTGCCCGGTGAATGTCGGACGCATCACCCTGTCGCCGCACACCGGCGCCCATGTGGATGCGCCGCTGCATTACAGCGCCGACGGAGCGCCGATTGGCGAGGTGTCGCTGGAGGTGTACATGGGCCCGTGCCGGGTGCTGCATTGCCTGGACAGCGGTGCGCTGGTCCAGCCCCATCAGTTGCAAGGGCGTGTGGATAACCTGCCGGAGCGCGTGCTGCTGCGTACTTATCCACAAGCACCGCTGACCGAATGGGATTCGAACTTCACCGCCATCGCCCCGCAGACCATTGAACTGCTGGCCGGCCTGGGTGTGCGCCTGATCGGTATCGACACGCCCTCCCTGGACCCGCAACAGTCCAAGACCATGGATGCCCACAACGCCGTGGCGCGGCATGGCATGGCGATCCTTGAAGGCATCGTGCTCGACGACGTACCGGAGGGCGACTACGAACTGATCGCCCTGCCGCTGCGTTTCGCCAACCTGGACGCCAGCCCGGTCCGTGCCATTCTCCGCCCGCTCAAGGAGCCCACGCGATGAGCCAATGTCCTTTCTCTGCCGACTACCAGCCACCGGAAGAATGGCATAACGCCGAACTGAATTTTTCCGAGTCCATGAGCTACGGCGACTACCTGGACCTGGGCAAAGTGCTCAGCGCCCAGCACCCGCTGTCGCCGGACCACAACGAAATGCTCTTCATCATCCAGCACCAGACCTCCGAGCTGTGGATGAAGCTGATGCTCCACGAACTCAAGGCCGCCCGCGAACACGTGCGCCTGGGCGAGTTGCCGCCGGCATTCAAGATGCTGGCGCGGGTGTCGCGGATCTTCGATCAACTGGTGCACGCCTGGGCCGTGCTGGCGACCATGACGCCGTCGGAATACAAGGCGATTCGCCCGTTCCTGGGGCAATCGTCCGGGTTCCAGTCGTTCCAGTACCGCGAGATCGAATTTATCCTCGGCAACAAGAGCCCGGCGCTGTTGCGCCCCCACGCCCATCGGCCTGAGTTGTTGCAGGCGTTGCAGGTGGCGATTGCCACGCCGTCGCTGTATGACGAGGCGATCAACCTGATGGTCAAGGCGGGGCTGGCGATTGACCCCAAGCGTGCCGAGCGCGATCCGACGGCGGCGACCGTTCACGATGAGTCGGTGGAGGCGGCGTGGCGCGAGGTGTATCGCGATCCGAGCCGGTATTGGGACTTGTATCAGTTGGCCGAGAAGTTTATCGACCTGGAGGATTCGTTCCGCCAATGGCGCTTCCGGCATGTGACCACAGTGGAGCGGATTATCGGCTTCCAGCCCGGCACCGGCGGCACCGAGGGCGTGGGTTACCTGCGCAAGATGCTCGACACCGTGCTGTTCCCCGAGCTGTGGCGAGTGCGCTCCACGCTGTAAACAAAAAGCCCCGGATCACCGGGGCTTTTCATTTGCAATGCAATCAAATGCGGGAGGCGGCGACCGCTTTCGTCTTGCTCATTCGCAACCGGTAGGCCACATAGATAACCCCCACCCAAACCGGCATCGCATACACCGACTCGCGAATCCCCGGGATCGCCAGCATCACGCTGATGATCATCAGCATGAACGCCAGGCACAGGTAGTTGCTGAACGGGAACCAGAAGGTCTTGAACGACGGTGTTACCCCTTGCTCACCCATAGCTTTGCGGAACTTGATGTGGGTGATGCTGATCAGCGCCCAGTTGATCATCAGCGAGGCAACCACCAGCGCGAAGAGCAGCTCCAGGGCACTTTGCGGTGCCACGTAGTTGACCACCACGCACAGCATCGTCACCAGCGCCGAGATCGCCAGGGCCCGCAGCGGTACGCCTTGCTTGTTGAGCTTCATCAGCGCTTTCGGCGCATCGCCTTGCTCGGCCAGGCCGAACAGCATGCGGCTGTTGCAGTACACGCCGCTGTTGTACACCGACAGCGCCGCGGTCAGCACCACGAAGTTGAGGATGTGGGCGGCGGTGTCGTTGCCGATCAGCGAGAAGATCTGCACAAACGGACTGCCGCTGTAGGCATCGCCTGACGCGCCGAGGGTTTGCAGCAGTTGATCCCATGGGTACAGCGACAGCAGTACGGTCAATGCGCCGACGTAGAAAATCAGGATCCGGTACACCACCTGGTTGATCGCCTTGGGGATCACCTTGCGGGGCTCACTGGCCTCGGCAGCGGTGATACCCACCAGCTCCAGGCCGCCGAACGAGAACATGATGAAGGCCATGGACATCAACAGCCCCATGCCGCCATTCGGGAAGAATCCGCCGTGGCTCCACAGGTTGCTGACCGACGCTTGCGGGCCGCCGGTGCCGCTGAACAGCAGGTAACAGCCGAGCACGATCATGCCGACAATCGCCACCACCTTGATGATCGCGAACCAGAACTCCGCTTCACCGAAGAACTTCACGTTCAGGGTGTTGATCAGGTTCACCGCGACAAAGAACACCAGGGCGCTGACCCAGGTCGGGATCTGCGGCCACCAGAACTGGATGTACTTGCCCACCGCAGTCAGCTCGGCCATGCCCACCAGCACGTAGAGCACCCAGTAGTTCCAGCCGGCCAGGAAGCCCGCGTAACCGCCCCAGTATTTGTGCGCGAAGTGGCTGAACGAGCCGGCCACCGGTTCTTCGACGATCATCTCGCCGAGCTGGCGCATGATCAGGAACGCGATGAAACCGGCGATCGCGTAGCCCAGGATCATCGACGGCCCTGCCGACTTGAGTACCCCGGCCGAACCGAGGAACAGCCCCGTGCCTATCGCCCCGCCCAAGGCGATCAACTGAATATGCCGGTTCTTAAGGCCACGCTTGAGGCCTGCCGGGTTAACCATGTCATCCGCCATTAACGTTCCCTTCTACTTGTTTTTCTCGGGGTAGAACCCCTCAGAAGTGCTGAGGAGTCAGATATTACTCTGCGTAAACTTTTCGTAATACAGCTGAACGCCATCAAGTGCCTGATCCGCCAGCCATTGTTGGATGGATTCGACCATTGGCGGAGGGCCGCACACGTACATATCCGCCAATCCGTCGCGCAATTCGGCCAGGTCGAAATGCTCGGTGAGGTAGCCGCGCTTGCCGGCCCAGTCGGGGGCGGCATCGCTGAGGACTTCGGTGTAGCGAAAACCCGGCAGTTTCGCCGCATAGGCCGCGATGCGTGGGGCTTCGCATAAGTCCTCGGCGCCGCGTACGCCATAGTAGAGATGCACCGGCTGGTTGCAGCCGGTGGCGGCCAGTTGATCGAGCATGCCCAGCAGCGCCGACAGCCCGGTGCCGCCGGCGACCAGCACCAGCGGTTGGGTCACATGGCGCAGGTAGAACGCACCCAGCGGTGCTTCCATCCGCAGTTCATCGCCGACTTGGCAGCGCTCACGCAGGTAGTTGCTCATCACCCCATCGGGCAGCAAGCGGATCAGGAACTGCAATTGATTGCCCGCCAGGTTGGCGAAGGAGTAGGAACGCCAATGGCCTGTGCCCGGTACCGCAAGGCGCGCATATTGGCCCGGTAGAAAATCCAGCGGCGCATCCAACTGCACCTTCAGGATCGCCGTGCTGGTCGACACCTGTTGCACCTCGCTGACCGTCCCGCGCACTTGCACCGGCCCCGGCGCATTGCACAGGCTCGAATCAAAGTCGAAGTAGAACGCCGCGTCGGACTTCACCCGCGTCTGGCAACTGAGCATCTTGCGCTGTTGCAGGTCGAGCCTAGAGAGGGCTTCCTCGTCCACATAGTCCTGGGTGTAGTCACCCGACTCGCACCGCCCCTGGCAGGTGCCGCACACGCCTTCGCGGCAGTCCAGGGGGATCTTGATGCCATTGCGCAGCGCCGCATCCAACAGGATTTCATTTGCGCCCACCGGGAAAAACAGGGTCTTGCCGTCGGCAAAACTGAAGGCCACTTTGTGATTCATGTGTTGTTCTCTGCATATTTATGACGTACGTACGGCCTGTTGTGGTGAGCGGGCTTGCCCCGCGCTGGGCTGCGAAGCAGCCCCATGAGAGTCGCCGCATTTTTCCCGCCAAACCGCAGTGCTTGCACCAAGGGCCGCTGCGCGACCCAGCGCGGGGCAAGCCCGCTCACCACAAAAAGCCCGCTCACCACAACAACAAGGGTGCTTTAGAGGTGATAGAAATCCAGCACCGAATTGATGGTGTCGTTAAGCAGCAGCGCATGCTTGCGAGTGATCAGCCAACTGTCGCCATGGGGCTTGAGGCGATAGGTGGCATGCCCGTAGAACTGCTCCGATGTGGCCAGCCGATAGAACAGCGTGTGCCAGTTCAACCGGACCTCCAGCGTGCCGTCCGCCTGCTCGGCGATGCGTACGTTGTTGATCAGGTGCAAGGTGCGCGGCATCGGTGTAGCGGACGCCGCCTTGCCGGTGCGCAGGCGGAACACGCGGTCTTCCAAGCCCGAACGGTTGGCGTAGTAGATCAGCGACATCTCGCGCTTGGGGTCGCGGGTGTAGACGTGCTCCGAGTCCCATTGCGGCAGGTGGAATTCGCTCTGGGGGTCGAACAACTGCACGTAGGCGTCCCAGTCCTGGGCGTCGCACAGCTCGGACTTAAGGTAGAAAAACTGCTCGATCCGATACTGCAATGGCGCATTCATCATTCCACCTCCCGCAGTGTCAGCGCGTGTTGGTCCAGGCCCTTGAGCAGGAAGTGCTGCCAGTTGCGGTGCTGGTTGACGTACAGGCCTTCATGGGTGAATTCGGTGCCGGTCATGGCCGGCGAGATGCCGATGGCTTCGCTGTTCGGCGTTGGCCCGGTTTCCCAGCGATGGCTGCCGCGTGAAATATCGCTCCAGCGTTCCAGGCGGCCCTGGAAACCACGCTGGGCTTCGCGGAACTCCACCAGGTCGTCCGGTGTGCCCATGCCCGAGACGTTGAAGAAGTCTTCGAACTGGCGAATACGGTTTTCACGGTCGGCGTCGGATTCGCCTTTCACCCCCAGGCACTGGCTGATGATCTCGGTCTTGTTCCACGCCACCGGACGAATGATGCGCAGCTGCGAGCTGATCTGGTCGAGGAAGAACAGGCTCGGGTAGATATTCAGGTTACGCAGGCGGTGCATCATCCACTCGGCCTTCTGCTGGCCATGCTCTTGTACCAGGCGCGGCATGATGGTGGCGTAGCCGGAGCGCACGCTGGGGTTGGGCATGTCGCTGAACAGCACGCTGTGGCCATTGTTGAAGGCGAACCAGCCGTCATCGGTGTTGGCGTCGCCGGCGCCGAGCTTGCTGTAGTCCAGGGTGCTGGCGGACCCGCTGCCGCTCTCGGTATTCACCTGCTGGCGATGCTGCACCGTGGCCACGTAGTTGTAGTGCACGGTGCTGACGTGATACCCGTCCAGGCCGTTTTCGTTTTGCAGTTTCCAGTTGCCGTCGTAGGTGTAGGCCGACTTGCCCGGCAGCACCTCCAACTCACCAGTGGCGGACTGCGCGACCATCATGTCGAAGAACACTTTGGCGTCGCCGAGGAAGTCTTCCAGGCTGTCACGGCCATTCACATCCAGGCTGATGAAGACAAAACCCTTGTAGCTCTCGATGCGGGCCTTTTTCAGGCCGCGCGTTGCCTTGTCGAAACTTTCCGGATATTCCCCCGGCGCCTTGACCTTCACCAGCCGGCCATCGCTCTTGTAGCACCAGGCGTGGAACGGACAGGTGAAGGTGGACTGGTTGCCTTTGCCGACCCGGGTCAGGGTGGTGCCGCGATGCTGGCAGGCGTTGACCAGCGCATTGAGCCGGCCCTCGCCATCACGGGTAATGATCATCGGCTGGCGCCCGGCGCGCATCGTCACGAAGTCATGATGATTGGCCAGTTCGCTTTCATGGCAGGCGTAGATCCAGTTCTTCTCGAAGATCAACTCCATCTCAAGATCAAACAGCTCCGGCTCGGTGAACATGTCGCGGGCGATGCGGAATACGGCGTCTGCCGGGCGAAAATCCAGGCAGCTCTCGATAAAGCTTTTCCATTGCTCGACGCTTCTTGCACCACTCATGGGAGGCACCTTTTGATAATGGCTGAACAGGTGAGCCATTAAGAGGCTGCGGCAAGGTGGCGGGCTATCCGCTTAATGGGGGAAGGTGGGCCGCAAAGTTGGGCAGCAAATACCCACGGTGGTGCAGGGCGGTGACGCGACGCGCTACCGTCTGGCGAGGCAAGGGGCGTCAACACCTGCGGTTTATCCACATAGTGGACGGTTGCTATCCACCCGGTTGCAATCGGGCCGGCGTGGCGTAGAACTTGCTGTGGAGCCACAACGACGCGCCGCCAGAGCGCGCAACCGCCTGACCGCCGTGGGTGCACACTGATGAATAGTCCTACACGCGATATCCATGTCCAACGCTTCGACCTCGAAGGCGCCCGCAGCTGGATGTCCGGCATTTGCGGGCCGCACCGCCTGGCGACGAGCACGCCCGAGCGCCTGCGCTTTCATCACAGTGCCAACGTGTTCAAGTCCCGGGCCACCACCCTGGGCGTGATCGAATACGGCACCGACGTGACCATCGATATCGAAGACGCCGAGCACTTCAGCAGCTACAGCCTCACGCTGCCGTTGGTGGGTGAGCAGGAGCTGAGCAAGAACGGCCAACGCCTGAGTTCCAACCGTGATCAGGGCGTGATCATTGCGCCCAATGAACACCAGGTGCTGGCCATATCCGGTGACTGCCGCAAGTTGCAGGTGGTGATCACGCGGGCGGCGATGAGCGAGTCGCTGGAGGGCTTGCTGCAACGGCCGGTCGACGCGCCGCTGCAATTTGAACCGGTGATGGATGCGGTGGAGGGGGCGTCGGCGTCGTGGTGGCGCATGGCGCGCTACTTCATCGCCGAGCTGGAGTGCCGTAGCGAATTGTATGAACAGGCGGCGTTCACCCGTGACCTGGAAAGCTCATTGATCAAGGGCCTGATCCTCGCCCAACCGAACAACTACTCGGAAGAACTGCGCGCCGTACTGGGGGTGAAACTGCCCCATTACCTGATCCGTGCGCGCCAGTACATTCACGACAACGCCCGCGAGGCGCTGCACCTGGAAGACCTGGAAACCGCTGCCGGGGTGTCGCGGTTCAAGCTGTTCGATGCGTTTCGCAAGTACTTTGCCCTGTCACCCATGGCCTACCTGAAGAAGCACCGGCTGAGTGCGGTGCGCCAGGAAATCCTCGAGCACGGATCGATCCGCACCATCTCCGAGATCGCCTTCGGCTGGGGCTTTACCCACCTGGGGCGGTTCTCGGCGGAGTATCGAAAACTGTTCGATGAATCCCCCAGCCAGACGCTGCAACGCATGCGTATGCGCAGTACTTGAACCTGATGAAGATCAACCTGTGGGAGGGGCGGTACCTGGGCGATTTCAGATCAGTTCTTCAACCAACTGCAGGCAATGACTGAGCCCCGGCGACTGATCATTTACCCGTCGGCTGAGAATGATCGGCGAGGTCGCCGTCGCTTCCACAACCGGCGTGTAGCCGATATCCGCGCGATGCAGCACCTGCACCGACGCCGGCACCAGTGTCACGCCCATGCCCGCACCGACCAGGCCGATGGCGGTCTGCAGTTCGTTGGTCCACTGCGCCACCTTGAGGCTCAGGCCGTGGGCGTCGAACAGTGCAATCACATGGTCGGCATAGCTGGGGCGCGGGTTACCGGGGTAGAGCACAAACGGCTCGGCGGCCAGTTGGGCGAGGGTCGCGGGTGCATCGAGCAATGGGTGGCCGGCGGGCAGCACGGCGACCAACCGATCCTCCACCAGCACGCGCTGGACGATGGCCGGGTCGTCGATACGAATGCGCCCGAAGCCCACGTCGATACGTCCGGCCTTGAGCGCCTCGACCTGCTGCAAGGTGGTCATCTCCGACAGCCCCAACTCCAGTTCCAACGCCTCATGGCTGCGCAACCGCCGGATCAATTCCGGCAGCACGCCATACAAGGTCGACGGCGCAAAGCCGATGCCCAGCCAGGTCTTCTCGCCCTGGCCGATGCGGCGGGTGTTGTCGCAGACCTTGGCCAATTGTTCGAGCAACACATTGGCGTGCTCATAGAAAAACCGCCCGGCTTCGGTCAGCCGCAGCGGTCGGCCACGCTCCAGCAGAATCACGCCCAATTCCTCTTCCAATTGTTGGATCTGCCGGCTCAACGGTGGCTGGGCGATGTGCAGGCGTTCGGCCGCGCGGGTGAAGTTGAGGGTCTGCCCCAACACCTGGAAGTAGCGCAGATGACGCAGTTCCATAACGGCTCCTTTCATACCTTAAGGGTATTGCTCGAGACTAATTCTATATTGGAAGCCAGGAAAAATGCGGCACAGAATCGACGTAAATCTATAAAGAACCCAGCGGGTATTGCCATGCCGATTTGCGCCATCGAGTCGATCGAGACCATTATCGTCGACCTTCCCACCCTTCGCCCGCACAAGCTGGCGATGCACACCCTGCAAAACCAGACGTTGGTAATCATCCGCGTGCGCTGCGCCGACGGCATCGAAGGCATCGGTGAATCCACCACCATCGGCGGCCTGAGCTACGGCAACGAGAGCCCCGAGAGCATCAAGGTCAACATCGACCGTCACTTCGCCCCACTGCTGATCGGCCAGGACGCCAGCAATATCAACGCGGCCATGTTGCGCCTGGAACGCAGCATTCGCAGCAACACCTTTGCCAAATCCGGTATCGAAAGCGCTTTGCTCGACGCCCTCGGCAAGCGCCTTAACCTGCCGGTCAGCGAACTGCTCGGTGGGCGTGTGCGCGATGCACTGCCGGTGGCCTGGACCCTCGCCAGCGGCAATACCGCCCAGGACATTGCCGAGGCCGAAAAGATGCTCGACCTGCGCCGCCACCGCATCTTCAAATTGAAGATCGGTGCCGGTGAAGTTGGCGAGGACCTGGCCCATGTCATCGCGATCAAACAGGCCCTGGGCGAGCGTGCCAGCGTGCGCGTCGACGTCAACCAGGCCTGGGACGAAGCCGTGGCCCTGCGTGCGTGCAAGGTGCTCGGCGACCACGGCGTCGACCTGGTCGAACAGCCGATCTCGCGTAACAACCGTGGCGGCATGGCCCGGCTCAACCTGTCGAGCCCGGCGCCGATCATGGCCGACGAATCCATCGAGTGTGTGGAGGATGCCTTCAACCTGGCCCGTGAAGGCGCGGCCTCGGTGTTCGCCCTGAAGATCGCCAAGAACGGCGGCCCCCGCGCGGTATTGCGCACCGCCGCGATTGCCGAGGCCGCTGGTATCGGCCTGTACGGCGGCACCATGCTGGAAGGGGGGATCGGCACCCTGGCGTCGGCGCATGCCTTCCTCACGCTGAACAAACTGGCGTGGGGCACCGAGTTGTTCGGCCCGCTGTTGCTGACCGAAGACATTCTTGCCGAGCCGCCGCTGTACCGCGATTTCCAGCTGCATGTCTCCCACATGCCGGGCCTGGGCCTGGCCATCGATGAGGAGCGCCTGGCGTTCTTCCGTCGTGACAAACACTAAGAGGCGCCGCCCATGTTGTTCCACGTAAAAATGACCGTGAACCTGCCCGTCGACATGCACCCCGAGCGCGCCGCCAGCCTCAAGGCCGACGAAAAGGCCTTTGCCCAGCGTCTGCAGCACCAGGGCAAATGGCGCCACTTATGGCGCATCGCCGGGCTCTACGCCAACTACAGCGTGTTCGACGTCGACAGCGTGCAAGAACTGCATGACCTGCTGATGCAACTGCCGCTTTACCCCTACATGGCCATCGAAGTGAATGCCTTGTGCCGGCACCCTTCGTCGATCCATGAAGACGACCGCTAGGCCGGTTTTCACCCTGATAACTACAAGATGAGGAACGCACCATGTCCATCCGACTGTCCCAGACTGCCCAGGCCCAACGGTTTCTCGAAGAAGCCAGCGGCAACCTCACTGACGGCGGCAACCCGCGCACCAAGGCGCTGATCTACCGGATCCTGCGCGATACGGTAAACATCATCGAAGACCTGGACGTGACCCCGGAAGAGTTCTGGAAGGCGGTCAACTACCTCAACGAACTGGGCAAGCACCAGGAGGCCGGACTGCTCGCCGCCGGGCTCGGCCTGGAGCATTACCTGGATATGCTGATGGACGCCGCCGACGAGGAAGCCGGCAAGTCCGGTGGTACCCCGCGCACCATCGAAGGTCCGCTGTATGTGGCCGGCGCGCCGCTGTCGAAGTACGAGGCGCGGCTGGACGATGGCAAGGACGACGCTGTGCCGCTGTTTATGCGCGGGCAGGTGCGCGACACCGACGGCAAGCCGTTGGCGGGGGCGATTGTCGATGTGTGGCAGGCCAATACCGGCGGTACGTATTCGTGGTTCGACCCGACGCAATCCGAATTCAACCTGCGCCGCCGTATCGAGACCGACGCCCAGGGCAACTACCGCTTTCGCAGCATCGTGCCGTCGGGCTACGGCTGCCCGCCGACCGGGCCGACCCAGCAGTTGCTCGATCAACTGGGGCGTCACGGGCAGCGCCCGGCGCATATCCACTTCTTCATCTCGGCGCCGGGGTATCGGCACCTGACCACCCAGATCAACCTGTCGGATGACCCGTACCTGCACGATGATTTTGCCTACGCGACGCGGGACGAATTGATTGCCGAGATTCGCTTCAGTGACGATCAGCAACTGGCGCGGGAGTTTGGCGTGGAGGGGCGGTTTGCACAGATTGATTTTGACTTTGAGTTGCAGACCGCCGCAGCGCCGGTAGAGCAAAAACGCATGCAGCGGGTTCGCGCGTTGGAGGATTGATCAACACGGTCAAAAATGTGGGAGGGGGCAAGTCGAGTCGTCGCACCGCCCCTCCCACATTTGATCGGTGTCGTGGCTGACTATTTGCGAACGACCAGATCAAGCACCTCATCCCGATCCTTGATCTTCTGCAACACAATCTCCGAGCGGATATCCATCACCCCCGCCGTGCGGTTCAGGTGGTTCACGATAAAGTCCGAAAAGTGCTTGAGGTTGCGTGCCTGCACCCGCAGCACATAGTTGCTGGCGCCGGTGATCACGTAGGCGCTGGCCACTTCCGGCCAGCCTTGCACCTTCTTGATAAACGTCTCATGCCAATCCTCCACATCCTGGCGCAATGACAGGTGGACGATGGCCTCCAGTTCAATCCCCAACTGCTCGGCATTTAACACTGCACGGTAGCCGCTGATAATCCCTTCGCTCTCCAGCAGGCGTAGACGACGCAGGCAGGCAGAGGGCGACAACGCGACTTTTTCCGCCAGTTCCTGGTTGCTGATACGGCCATCCTGTTGCAGGAAATGCAGGAGGCGCAGGTCGGTGGCGTCAAGGATCATGGTTAGAATAAATCCGCGTATTTAGGGGTTAAATTCGAATTTCCTACAGCTTAATTAGCCTGTTACCCACCACTTTGCACGAAAATTCTCTAAATCTTCGTTCATTATTTGCTGCATCCTCACTGACAAAAACCAGGACAACCCATGACCCCTCGCAGCCATTGCCAAGCCCTCGACACCCAGGACCCGCTGGCGCCGCTACGTCAGCAGTTCGCCTTGCCGCAGGACGTTATCTACTTGGACGGCAACTCCCTCGGTGCGCGTCCGGTGGCGGCGTTGGCGCGGGCGCAGGCGGTCATCGCGCAAGAGTGGGGCAATGGCTTGATCCGCAGTTGGAACAGCGCCGGCTGGGCCGACTTGTCCCAGCGCCTGGGCAACCGCCTGGCGCCGCTGATCGGTGCGCGGGACGGTGAGGTGGTGATCACCGACACTACCTCGATCAACCTGTTCAAGGTGCTCAGCGCCGCCTTGAGCGTGCAGCGCCAACGTGAGCCGGCGCGCAAGGT
This sequence comes from Pseudomonas sp. 8 R 14, assembly GCF_900005955.1. Taxonomy (NCBI): domain Bacteria; kingdom Pseudomonadati; phylum Pseudomonadota; class Gammaproteobacteria; order Pseudomonadales; family Pseudomonadaceae; genus Pseudomonas; species Pseudomonas sp. 8 R 14. Next base: position 28,059 of record NZ_CVTH01000062.1, read on the forward strand.
GATCGTCAGCGAAGCGAGCAACTTCCCCACCGATTTGTACATCGCCCAGGGCCTCGCCGAGTTGCTGCAACAGGGCTATTCCCTGCGCCTGGTCAACAGCCCGGATGAACTGCCCCGGGCCATCGACGGCGACGTGGCGGTGGTGATGCTCACCCACGTCAACTACAAGACCGGCTACATGTACGACATGCAGGCGCTCACCGCCTTGAGCCATGAATGCGGCGCGCTGAGCATCTGGGACCTGGCGCATTCGGCGGGCGCAGTGCCCATCGACCTGCACGGGGCCGGTGCTGACTATGCGATTGGCTGCACTTACAAATACCTCAACGGCGGCCCCGGCTCCCAGGCGTTCGTGTGGGTCAACCCGGCGTTGGTAGACCTGGTGCACCAGCCGCTGTCGGGCTGGTTCGGGCATACCCGGCAGTTCGCCATGGAATCCAGCTATGCGCCGAGCGCCGGCATCGCCCGCTACCTGTGCGGCACCCAGCCGATCACGTCGCTGGCGATGGTGGAATGCGGCCTGGAGATTTTCGAACAGACCGACATGGCCCGCCTGCGCAGCAAATCCCTGGCGCTGACCGACCTGTTTATCGAGTTGGTCGAAAGCCGCTGCGCCGCCCACAACCTTGTGCTGATCACTCCCCGTGAACACGCTTGGCGTGGCAGCCATGTGAGCTTCGAACACCCGGAGGGATATGCGGTGATCCAGGCCCTGATCGCACGTGGCGTGATCGGTGATTACCGCGAGCCGCGCATCATGCGTTTTGGGTTTACGCCGCTGTACACGAGTTTTACCGAGGTGTGGGATGCGGTGGAAATCCTCGGTGAGATTCTCGACAACGGCACCTGGGACCAGCCGCAATTCAAGGTCCGCCACAGCGTCACCTGAAGATAATGCAGATCAAAATGTGGGAGGGGCGGTGCGACGATTCGACTTGCCCCTCCAACAGGGGATTTGCGTCAATATCCAAATAGTGCAACCACAATAATAAAGGGGCACACCACGTGAGCACACCCGACAACGGCTTTGCCGAGATCACCCACCGCGAACTGGGCCTGAGGCGCCAGCTCACTTCCGGCCAGATGAGCATGATCGCCATCGGTGGCGCCATCGGCACCGGGCTGTTCATGGGCAGCGCCTATGCCATCGGCTACGCCGGGCCCAGCGTGCTGGTGAGCTACGCGATCGGCGCGTTGATCACCTTGCTGCTGATGGGCTGCCTGGCCGAGATGACGGTGGCCCATTCCACCTCGGGCTCTTTCGGCGCCTATGCCGAGTTCTACATCAGCCCGCTGGCCGGGTTCCTGGTGCGTTATGCCTACTGGGCGGCGATTGTGCTGGCGGTGGGGGCCGAGGTCACGGCGGTGGCGATGTACATGAAGTACTGGTTCGCCCACGTGCCGGAATGGGTGTGGATCGTGTCGTTTTCCAGCGTGCTGATCCTGCTCAACGCCATCAGCGTCAAGACTTTCGGCAACTTCGAGTACTGGTTTTCGACGATCAAGATCAGCGCCATCGTCGGCTTCATCATCCTCGCGGTGTACGTGGTATTCGGCTCCGGCAACCCGCAATACGGGGTGCAGAACTACACGGCCCACGACGGGTTTTTCCCCCATGGCTTGAGCGGCATGTGGATCGCCGTGATCGTGTCGATCTTCAGCTACCTGAGCGTCGAGATGATTGCCGTGGCTGCCGGTGAGGCGGCGGACCCGGAGCAGGCCGTGAAGAAAGCCTTTCGCGCGACCATCGTGCGGCTGGTGGTGTTTTACCTGCTGACCCTGGCGCTGATGCTCGCCATCGTGCCATGGAACCAGGCCGGCCAGGCCCAGAGCCCGTTCGTCACGGTGATGCAGACCATCGGCATTCCCGGCGCCACTGGGGTGATGAATTTCGTGATCCTGATTGCGGCCTTGTCGGCGATGAACAGCCAGCTCTACATCACCACGCGCATGATGTTCAGCCTGTCCCGCGCCGGCTTTGCGCCCAGGTCCATGGGGGCGTTGAGCAAGAGCGGCATTCCGCTGAATGCCTTGCTGTTGTCCAGCTCGGGCATCGCCCTGGCGACGCTGTTGAACCTGGTGTACCCGGAAAGTTCGTTCACCCTGATGATGGCGATCTCGATGTTTGGCGCGATCTTCACCTGGTTCATGATCTTCCTCACGCACCTGTTCTTCCGGCGCTATCGCAAGCGCCATGGCGGCGCGAAGCTGTCGTTCCAGTTGCGCCTGTTTCCCTACAGCACGTTATTGGGGCTGATGCTGATGGGCGCGGTGATGATCACCACGTACTTCACCGAAGCGTTCAAGATGACCCTGGTGTTTGGCGTGCCGTTCCTGCTGATTCTGTCCGCGGTGTATTACGGGTTTTTCCGCAAGGGCAGGGCCAAGGCATCGAACAAGGTCTTGGCGTAACCCGGCAATTGTTCGAACGAACGCGCGCATAACAGCAACGCGCGGCAAGCCCACTCTTCCTGCAACGGTTGGGCGATGAAGCGGCGCGGCGCTGGCCAGCGCGCCAGCGCCGCCTGGGGCACGATGCCCAGGCCGGCGCCGCGGGCCACCATGCGAATCAGCCCGTCAAAACCCTCGGCGCGGATGCGCGTCTGCACACGAAAGCCCGCGTGCAGTGCCTGTTCTTCCAGATACACCGCGAGGGCGCTGGCGGCGGCCAGACCCACGTAGTCGTATTGCAGGCTGTCGACAAAGCTCACCGTGCCGCCCGCCAGGGGATGGTCGTGCGGCATGATCAGCGCCAGCGGGTCGTCGCGAAAGGGCAAAGTCTGCAAGCCATGGGTGTCCACGGCGTCGGAGATGATCCCCAGCTCCGCCGTGCCCTGGCGCAAGGCCTGGGTGATGCGCAGGCTGGGCAATTCCTGCAGGTCGATATCGAGGTTGGGGTGTTCGCGCAGAAAGTCCGCGAGCAGTTCCGGCAGGTATTCGCTGAGCGCAGTGGTGTTGCACAGCAGGCGCACCTGGCCTTTGACGCCCTTGGCATATTCCGCCAGGTCCTGTTGCAGGTGCTCGGCCTGTTGCAACAACAGGCGGGCGTGACGGGCCAGGGCCTTGCCTGCCGGTGTGGGGGTGACGCCGCGACGTCCACGCTGGAGAAACTCGATGCCCAACGACGCCTCCATCGCCCGGATGCGGGCACTGGCGGCGGCCAGGGATAAATGGCTGCGGGCCGCGCCGGCGGTGATGTTGCCGGTGTCGAGGGTGTGCAGGTAGAGGCGCAGGTCGATCAGGTCAAAGTGCATGGCTGATGGCTCGAGGGAGTAGACGGGCCTCAGGCTCACGCAAAACAAGAGGCTGCCTCAGTATATGGCGAATTTTAGAGCGCATCGAAAAGTCGCACACTCTGCCCATGAATACCTTCCTCGCGTTTTACCAGAACCTCGGCCCCGCCCTTACCTTGCTGGTGATCGGCACCTTCCTGCTGGCCGGTACGGTCAAGGGTATCATCGGCCTGGGCCTGCCCACTGTCGCCATGGGCATGCTCGGCCTGGCTATGTTACCGGCGCAGGCTGCGGCATTACTGATCATCCCTTCGACCGTCACCAACCTGTGGCAATTGGCATTCGGCGGGCACCTGAGTGCGTTGCTCCGGCGGCTGTGGCCGATGTTGCTGCTGATTTTCCTCGGCACTGGGCTGGGCACGGTGTCGCTGGGGATGGACGGCGGGCAATGGGTGGTGCGCGCACTGGGCGCGGCGTTGCTGGCGTATGCACTGAGCGGACTGTTCCTGCCCACGTTCAAGGTCAAGGCCCGGACCGAGCGTTGGCTGGGCCCGGTGTGCGGGCTGATCACCGGCCTCATCACCTCGGCCACCGGTGTGTTTGTGATTCCTGCCGTACCGTACCTGCAGGCACTGGGTTTGAATCGCGATCAACTGGTGCAGGCGTTGGGGCTGTCGTTCACGGTATCGACCCTGGCCTTGGCCGCCGGTCTGGCCTGGCACGGCACCTTGGGCGCTGGCGCAATCAACGCCTCGTTGCTGGCCTTGGTGCCGGCGCTGCTGGGCATGTGGCTGGGCCAAGTGCTGCGCCAGCGCATCAGTGCGGTGCTGTTCAAGCGGGTATTTTTTATCGGCATGGCACTGCTGGGCGGGCATTTGCTGATCGGCGGTTAACAATTAGTGATCCATTCGTGCCTTGTGGTCAAAGGTATTTTGCCCGGTGGCGGCTTATTCCGAAGGGCCGAGGTGGATAGGCTGCGTCCAGACATTTTCAACCTTCTGGATGCTTCCCATGAAAAAAGTACTCCTGCTCAACGGCGGTAAAAAGTTCGCCCACTCCGATGGCCGCTACAACACCACCCTGCATGACACCGCCTTGGCGGTATTGGACCGAGGCGGTATCGACGTCAAGGTCACCCATATCGACGAAGGCTACGACGTGGCCGAAGAAGTCGCCAAATTCCTCTGGGCCGACGTGATCATCTACCAGATGCCCGGCTGGTGGATGGGCGCGCCATGGATCGTCAAGAAGTACATCGACGAAGTCTTCACCGAAGGCCACGGCAGCCTGTACGCCAGCGATGGCCGCACCCGTTCCGACGCCTCACAGAAATACGGCAGCGGTGGCCTGGTCCAGGGCAAGCACTACATGCTGTCACTGACCTGGAATGCACCGCAGCAAGCCTTCGACGATCCGACCGATTTCTTCGAAGCCAAGGGCGTGGATGCGGTGTACTTCCCGTTCCACAAAGCCAACGAGTTCCTCGGCATGACCGGCCTGCCGACCTTCCTGTGCGTGGACGTGATGAAACGCCCGGCCATCGAGGTGGATGTGGCGCGCTACGAACAGCATCTGGCGCGGGTGTTCAACCTCTCGGTGTAAGCTGCGGTACACCGATAACGAGGACCGCCCGTGAAAGCCCGATCCGATGAGCTACAGATCTTCGTCAGCGTGATTGAGTGCGGCTCGATTTCCGCCGCCGCGGAGCAGGTCGGGCAGACGCCATCGGCGGTCAGTCGCACCCTGTCGCGCCTGGAAGCCAAGCTTGAGACCACGCTGATCAACCGCACCACGCGGCGCATGGACCTGACCGAGGAGGGCAAGTACTTCTTCGAGCAGGCCAAGCTCATCCTGGCGCAGATGGACGAGCTGGAAGAGCGTCTGTCGTCACGTCAGAAGAACCCCGCCGGGCGCCTGCGCATCAATGCCGCCGTGCCGTTCATGCTGCATGGGATCGTGCCCTACATCGCCGAATTCCGCCGTTTGTACCCGCAGATCCAGCTGGAGTTGAACAGCGATGACCTGATCATCGACCTGCTGGAACAGAGCACCGATATTGCGATTCGCATCGGTGCCCTGGCCGACTCAACCCTGCATGCGCGATCCCTGGGCTGTACGCCGCTGCATATCCTCGCCAGCCCTGATTACCTCAAACAGTACGGCACGCCGACGACGGTCGCCGAGTTGGCTGACCACACCCTGCTGGGCTTTACCCAGACCGAAACCCTCAACCACTGGCCGCTGCGCCATGTGGAAGGTGACCGCTGGCTGATCGAGCCCAGCGTGGCCGCGTCCAGTGGTGAAACCCTGCGCCAGTTGGCGTTGGAAGGGCAGGGCATTTGTTGCCTGTCGAACTTCATGACCGTCGAAGACATCAATGCCGGGCGCCTGGTGCCGGTGCTGGAGGCGTTCAACAGCGGGTATCGCCAACCGATCCACGCGGTGTTCTACCGCAACTCGCAATTGGCGCTGCGCATCCAGTGCTTCCTGGACTTTATCCAGGCCAAGCTGGCGCGGTATTCCTGCTGATTCGTGACCCTCACGCAAGAGTGAATTGGGCGGTGCGGGCTTATTCGTCAGGGATGAGTCCGTAACAATGGACCCATCACTTACCCCGTCAGGAGCACTCTCCATGCACGTATTCATTACCGGCGCAGCCGGTTTTATCGGCGGTTCCATCGCCACCGGCCTGGTCAAGGCCGGTCACACGGTCACCGGCCTGGTACGTAGCGCCGAGCAAGCGGCTGAAATGACCGCCCTGGGCATCAACCCGGTGATCGGCACCCTCGACGATGCTGCTGTGTTGACCGAGCAAGCGCACAAAGCCGATGCAGTGATCAATGCCGCGAGCAGCGACCATCGTGCTGCGGTGGAAACCCTGCTGGCCGCACTGAAAGGTTCGGACAAGCCATTCCTGCACACCAGCGGTTCGAGCATCGTGGGGGATGCGTCGGGCGGTAAGTCCAGCGGTGTCATCTATTTCGAAGACAGCCTGCCGGAACCGACCGTCGACAAGGCTGCCCGCGTGGCCATCGACAACCTGATCCTGGCGGCCGCAAAAGACGGCGTGAACTCAGCGGTAATCTGCAACACCCTGATCTACGGCCACAGCCTCGGTGTGAAGCGCGACAGCGTGCAACTGCCGCGCTTGCTCAAGCAGGCACGCAAGAGCGGTGTGGTGCGCCATGTCGGCACCGGGCAGAACATCTGGTCCAACGTGCACATTGAAGACGTGGTGGCGCTGTACCTGCTGGCACTGACCCGCAACGTGCCGGGTACGTTCTACTTTGTGGAAAGCGGCGAGGCCTCGTTTATCGACATGACCACGGCGATTGCCCAAGCCCTGAACCTGGGCCGGCCGCAGGATTGGCCGTTGGCCGAGGCTGAGGCCGAGTGGGGCTATGAAATGGCCAACTATGGCCTGGGCTCCAACAGCCGCGTGCGCGGCAGGCATGCCCGCGAGTTGCTGGGCTGGGCGCCGAAGCGTACGTCCGTAGTCGAGTGGATTCGCCACGAGATGGTTTAACAGAGGTGGGACACGGAGGGTATGCAGCTTAAGCGGTCGCCATTGGGCGGCCGTTTGTGTTTATGGACTGAATGAACGTGTACATGGATTGCGTGAAAGGCTTCCAGCCTAGAGAATGCAAGGATTCTGTTATCAGGCTTATGCCCGCCTGCGGTTTTTGGCGATGAAAGACTTGGAGTCTCGAATGATAAAAACCATAGTGATTAAAGGCTTCAAGTCTATTCCAGAGTTGACGCTAGAGTTAGGACGAGTTAATTGCTTTATCGGCGCCAACGGTGTCGGTAAAAGTAATATCTTGGAGGCCATTGGTGTTTTGGGCGCAGCAGCAAACGGCGTAGTTGATTCGGAGTCTCTTCTGCGACGTGGCGTCAGACCTGGTTTGCCGAGACTTTACAAAACGTCGTTCACCGGCGGAAGAACGCCGCCAGAAATTCGATTGAGTGCCATAGGTGCTCAAAGTGAGGAATATCGAACTTCAATTTTGAACCCTATTGATAAGCCTGAGCCGGCTTGGGAGTTCAAGACAGAGTATCTACGAGATTCGAATACTGAGATTCTGACTGCCGGTGTCAGAAGTTTGAAAAATTTGAAACCTACTGCTGGATTGGCGGCACTTAAGTTGGTGGATCTTTCACCGGATAACCCGGCTGCCAAATTGATGCAGCAGTTGCAGGACTACGCGATTTATAGCCCGAATACACCCACCCTACGGGCAATGGTGGCTGACCCGCAAACGCGTTCACCGCTGGGGTTGTCGGGCGGGCGGCTGGCTGACGCATTTGCTGAACTCAAGAGTGCTTTGGACGCTGATCCGCAATTGATGGACTCCGTACTGGAGTTAATCGACTGGGTTATCGATATTGACGCCGTATCAACGGCAAATTCTTTATTGTCACCCTCGGTATCCCGTACTGGCCAAAGCGTTCTAAAGCTTACTGATCGATATATGAAAAGTGGGCGCAACTCTCTCACGGCATACGACGCCAGTGAGGGCGCTTTGTACGTATTGTTCAGTGCAATTCTATGTTTATCTCCTGCCGCGCCGATGGTGCTTGCGATTGACAATCTGGATCAAGCCTTGAACCCGCGTCTTGCCATGCGGCTGACTGAAAAACTGTCTTATTGGTTGAAGAAAAACGATGCCCGCAGACAGCTACTGTTTACAACTCATAACCCTGCCGTACTTGATGGACTTGACCTTTCGGATGATGAAATTCGTTTATTTGCGGTTGATCGCAATAGTGAAGGCCATACCAGTGTTATTCGGATAGAGCCAACCGAAAAGCTACTGAAAATGAATAAAGAATATCCGCTGTCCCGGCTATGGATGATGGGGCACCTAGGGGCGCTGCCCAATGTCTGACTTGCGCATCGCGTTGATCGCCGAAGGAAAAACCGACCTGGTGGTGGTGGAGGCTGCTCTTAAGGCGATTTTATTAGAGCCGTTTGTTCTCAAACTGATACAACCAGAAGCATCTTCACGTGAACTGGGTGAGGGCTGGGGTGGTGTTGCCAAGTGGTGTCATCAAAGTGTCGAGCGCGGTGAGGGCGTATTGCATGATGATCCAACACTTTTTTTGTATGACTTTTACATCATTCATTTGGACGCTGATGTGGCTGGCATGACGTATGCGCATGCCAGGCTTGAAGAGCTTGCTCAGCAACACAGTTGGGGCGCGTTGCTGTGTCAGATGCCGTGTCCTGTTGCACAGGATTCGGTTACCGCTTTGCGTACCGTCCTGCTGTCCTGGCTAGGCAATCCTGTTCCCACAAGCAAGACAGTGATTTGTATTCCCTCCAAGGCTATTGAGTCTTGGTTGGCGGCCGCCATCCTCCCGGCGACTGCAACTGCGCTTACAGATATCGAATGCAATTTTAATATGAAAACGGTATTGGCTCAGTTGTCCAAGGCGTCCCGGATCAACAAGCGAGCTGACTACATATTGAGAGCCCCTTTAGTCCAGAGTAGATGGAAGCGGGTATGTCAGCTTTGCACCCAGGCCGATGTCTTTGATCAGGATGTCAGAGCTGTGTAGTCTTCGTCGGCTGTTAAGATTCCCGCGATTTTCACACCCTTCAAAAAAGGCGATCAGTCAGGATCGCGTTTGTCATCATTGATGGCTGAAGTTTTTACTGACTTATACTTTTTGGTACCTCATGAACCTCACTCGTCTGCGCGCCGATGCCCTGGCCGGCCTCACCACGTCCTTTGCGCTGCTGCCCGAATGCATCGCCTTTGCCCTGGTGGCTCACCTCAACCCGCTGATGGGGCTGTACGGCGCCTTTATCATCTGCACCCTCACGGCGTTGTTCGGCGGCCGGCCCGGCATGGTGTCCGGGGCGGCAGGCTCGATGGCGGTGGTGATCGTCGCGCTGGTGGTGCAGCACGGCGTGGAATACCTGCTGGCTACGGTACTGCTGGGCGGGCTGATCATGGTCGCGTTCGGCCTGTTGCGCCTGGGCAAGCTGGTGCGCATGGTGCCGCACCCGGTGATGCTGGGGTTCGTCAACGGCCTGGCGATCATCATTGCCCTGGCCCAGTTGGAACATTTCAAGAACGGTGAACGCTGGCTCAGCGGTACGCCGTTGTACGTGATGACGGGCCTGGTGCTGGTGACCATGGCCATCGTCTACCTGCTGCCGCGCATCACCCGTGCGGTGCCGCCGGCCCTGGTGGCGATCCTTGGCGTGGGCCTGGCCGTGTACCTGCTCGGCCTGCCGACCCGTACCCTCGGCGACATGGCCCACATCGCCGGCGGCCTGCCGAGCTTCGCGCTGCCGCAGATCCCCTGGACCCTGGAAACCCTCGGCATCATCGCCCCCTATGCGTTCCTGATGGCCATGGTCGGCCTGCTGGAAACCCTGCTGACCCTGAACCTCACCGACGAAATCACCGAGACCCGTGGCTACCCCGACCGCGAAAGCGTGGCCCTGGGCGCGGCGAATATGCTCTCGGGCCTGTTCGGCGGGATGGGCGGTTGCGCGATGATCGGGCAAACCGTGATCAACCTCAGCTCTGGCGGGCGTGGACGTTTCTCCGGGGTGTTCGCCGGGGTGATGATCCTGCTGTTTATTTTGTTTCTGTCACCGCTGATCGAGCGGATCCCGCTGGCGGCGCTGGTGGGGGTGATGTTCGTGGTGTCCCAGCAGACCTTCGCCTGGGCGTCCCTGCGGGTGATCAACAAGGTGCCGCTCAATGATGTGCTGGTGATTATCGCGGTAACAGTGATCACGGTGTTCACCGACCTGGCCACCGCCGTGCTGTGCGGCATCGTGATCGCAGCACTGAACTTTGCCTGGCAACAGGCCCGTGAGCTGTACGCCGATGAGCATCTGGAAGCGGATGGCAGCAAGCTCTATCGCCTGCACGGTACGCTGTTCTTTGCCTCGACGACGCCGTTCCTGAACCAGTTCGACCCGGCCAACGACCCCGCCCAGGTGACGCTGGATTGTCGTCACCTGAGCTTTGTCGACTACTCGGCGATTGCCGCACTGATGACCCTGCGCGAGCGCTACAGCAAGGCCGGCAAGCATTTGCGCGTGCTGCATTTGTCCGAACGCTGCAAGAAGCTGCTCAAGCGTGCCAAGGTTCACCACGACTGATCACATACCCCTGTAGGAGCGAGCTTGCTCGCGAAAAACCAGAGAGCGCCGCGGGCATCCAGAAAGCCCGCGTTGTCGTTGGCGATCTTCGCGAGCAAGCTCGCTCCTACAGAGGGCGATGCAGCCTTGCATTACGGCCCGACCAGGTCTTCCAGTTCCTGGGCGCGGGTCTGGGTCATGTCCAGCACGCAGCCGGTGCCGTTGACCTGGTCGATGGTGCCGCCGGTAGCCGAGCCGACGAAGGCACAATTGGCGTCACGGTACTTGATCCACAGGCGCTGCAGGTCCTGCAGTTGCTGCCTGCGGTTGCCTTCCTGGGCGGCGAGGGCGGTTTTGTAGGCTTTGTTCAGGCGCGTGTCTTGCACCTTGGTTTCCTTGACGTTGCAGCTGACCATGTCGGCAGTGGTATTGGCGCCGTCCATGCATTTTTTCAGCGCCGGGTTGTCGGCAGCGGCGGCAGTGCCGCACACGGCGAGAAGCAGGGCGCCGGCGGCGAGTGTGGTGCGAATCATGCTCGATTTTCCTGGCATCGGTGGATGTGCATTCTATGACTCAAGCCTCTTCGTTGAGTTTCCAGCCTTCTCTGAACTTCATGTAAGAACACCCCCCGAATTTTCATGCGCGGCCCTTGGGCATACCCCAACGCGACAGCGCTTATCTGTGGGCGAAAGTTACTTTCATAAAATTTGAAAATGCTCCTCGGTAATGATTTATGAGTTTCACAACCAATTCGACGTGACCCTTTCCGAGGAGTACCGCATGGCCGCATCACCGGGCTTCGGGCTGTTGGCATACGCTGCCATCGCCATCATTGCTTTGATCGTGCTGATCGCACGTTACCGGCTCAACCCGTTTATCGTCATCACCCTGGTGTCCATCGGCCTGGCGCTGATGGCCGGGATGCCGGCGGACACCATCATGGGCTCCTACGAGGCGGGCGTCGGCAAAACCCTGGGGCATATCGCCCTGGTCGTGGCGCTGGGCACCATGCTCGGCAAGATGATGGCCGAGTCCGGTGGTGCCGAGCAGGTGGCGCGCACCCTGATCAACCGTTTCGGTGAACGTAATGCCCATTGGGCCATGGTGTGCATCGCCTTCCTGGTGGGGCTGCCGCTGTTTTTCGAAGTGGGCTTTGTGCTGCTGGTGCCAATCGCCTTTACCGTGGCGCGGCGCGTGGGGGTGTCGATCCTGATGGTCGGCCTGCCGATGGTCGCCGGCCTGTCGGTGGTGCATGCGCTGGTGCCGCCGCACCCGGCGGCGATGATGGCCGTGCTGGCGTATAACGCGTCGGTGGGGCAGACCGTGCTCTATGCGATCCTCATCGGTATCCCGACGGCGATCATCGCCGGCCCGGTGTACGCCAAATTCATCGTGCCGCGTATTCACCTGCCGGCGGAAAACCCGCTGGAACGCCAGTTCATCGAGCGCGAACCCCGTGAGCGTTTGCCGAGCTTTGCACTGACCATGGGCACCATCCTGTTGCCGGTGGTGCTGATGATGATCGGCGGTTGGGCCAACGTGATTTCCACCCCGGGTACGGGCTTCAACCAGTTCCTGCTGTTTATCGGCAACTCGGTGATCGCGCTGCTGGTGGCGACCCTGGTGAGTTTCTGGACCCTGGGCCTGGCGCAGGGCTTCAACCGCGAGTCGATCCTCAGGTTCACCAATGAATGCCTGGCGCCGACCGCGAGTATCACCTTGCTGGTGGGCGCAGGCGGTGGCCTGAACCGGATCCTCGTGGATGCAGGCGTCACTCATGAGATCCTCGGCCTAGCCCATGCCTTCCACTTGTCGCCGCTGGTGATGGGCTGGCTGTTCGCGGCGTTGATGCGGATTGCGACGGGCTCAGCCACGGTAGCCATGACTACGGCTTCGGGCGTGGTAGCCCCGGTCGCCCTGGGCCTGGGTTATCCACACCCGGAATTGCTGGTGTTGGCTACTGGCGCGGGTTCGGTGATCTTTTCCCACGTTAACGACGGCGGCTTCTGGCTGATCAAGGAATACTTCAATATGACGGTGATCCAGACCTTCAAGACCTGGACCGTATTGGAGACCCTGATCTCTGTGGTTGCCTTCGGTCTGACTTACGGTCTGTCCTGCATTTTGTAACCCGGAGCCTCCATGGACATCCTCTACCAGATCCGCGCCCGCCAGGATTCCTTCAGCGCCGGCGAAGGGCGTATCGCCAGGCTGATGCTGGAGGATGTGGGCTTTGCCGCCTCGGCCAGCCTGGAAGAGCTGTCCCAACGGGCCGAGGTCAGTACCGCGACCTTATCGCGGTTTGCCCGCAGTGTCGGTTGCCGGGACTTGCGCGATCTGCGCCTGCAACTGGCCCAGGCCAGCGGCGTCGGCAGCCGCTTCCTGGACCCGGCGGGGTTGCCTGAGCAGTCGGCGTTTCATCGGCAGATTCTTGGCGATATCGAGGCGACGCTGCGCCAGCATTTGTCGGGTTTCAACCAGGCGAGTTTTGTCGATGCGGTCAACCTGCTGGGGAAGGCGCGGATGATCCACGCGTTCGGCATGGGCGGGCCGTCGAGTTTGTGCAGCGATGAATTGCAGGTGCGCCTGGTTCGCCTGGGCTACCCGATTGCCGCCAGCCACGACCCGGTGATGATGCGTGTCACGGCGGCAACCCTGGGGCCGGAACACGCGCTGATCGTCTGCTCGCTCACCGGCCTCACCCCCGAGTTGCTTGATGTGGTGGCGCTGGCGCGCAACTACGACGCGCGCATCGTCGCCATCACCCTGGCCGACTCGCCCCTGGCGCAGTTGGCGGATGTGCTGCTGCCGCTGCAACCGGCCGAAACCAGTTTTATCTACAAACCCACGGCGGCGCGCTACGGCATGCTGCTGGCCATCGACCTGCTCGCCACCGAGCTGGCGCTGGCCCTGCCCGACGACAACCAGGAACGTTTGCGCCGGATCAAGCTGGCCCTCGACGATTATCGCGGCGGCCCTGACAGCCTGCCGCTTGGAGATTGATATGACGTACGACACGCTGATTCGCCAGGCGCTGATCATCGATGGCAGCAACACCGAAGGGTTTGTCGCCGATGTGGGGCTGCGTGACGGGCGCATCGAGACCATTGGCGACTTATCGACGGCGGTGGCCGCGCATGAAATCGATGCGACTGGCCGTGTGCTGGCGCCGGGCTTTATCGATGTCCACACCCATGACGACACGGTGGTCATCCGCCAGCCACAGATGCTGCCCAAGCTCAGCCAGGGCGTGACCACGGTGATTGTCGGCAACTGTGGCATCAGCGCCTCACCGGTGAGTTTGCGCAGCGATCCGCCGGACCCGATGAACTTGTTGGGCAGCGCTGCAGCGTTTGTTTATCCCCGTTTCAGCGACTATCGCAGCGCCGTTGAAAGCGCTCATCCAGCGGTCAACGTTGCGGCATTGATCGGTCACACGGCGCTGCGCAGTAACCACATGGACGACCTGCATCGCACTGCCACACCGGATGAAATCGCCGCCATGCGCGTGCAGTTGCACGAGAGTCTCGAGGCCGGCGCCCTCGGTTTATCCACAGGCCTGGCCTACGCCAGCGCGTTCAGTGCCGAGACCGATGAAGTGCTGCAACTGAGTGAAGAACTCACGTCCTTCGGTGCGGTGTACACCACCCATTTGCGCAGCGAATTCGAACCGGTGCTGGAGGCGATGGACGAGGCTTTTCTGATTGGCCGGCACGCACAGGTACCGGTGATCATTTCCCACCTCAAATGTGCGGGAGCGGGGAACTGGGGGCGTAGTCCGCAGCTTTTGGCAGCGTTGGAATCAGCGGCTAAAACCCATCCGGTGGGGTGTGATTGTTATCCCTATGCGGCCAGTTCCTCGACCCTGGACCTCAAGCAGGTGACCGACGCGTTTCGCATCACGATTACCTGGTCGACGCCGCACCCGGAAGTGGGTGGGCGCGACTTGCAGGACATTGCCGGCGAATGGGACGTCTCCCTGATGGACGCCGCCCGTCGTCTGCAGCCTGCGGGGGCGGTGTACTACGGGATGGATGAAGCGGATGTGCGACGCATCCTTGCGCATCCATTGTCGATGGTGGGGTCTGATGGGTTGCCTGAAGATCCGTTTCCACACCCACGCTTGTGGGGGGCGTTTCCACGGGTGCTGGGGCATTTCAGCCGGGATGTCGGGTTGTTCCCGTTGCATACCGCCGTGCACAAGATGACCGGCTTGTCGGCAGCGCGTTTTGGGTTATCCGAGCGTGGTGAAATTCGTGAAGGGCACTGGGCCGACCTTGTGTTGTTCGACCCGTTGCGGGTACGGGATGTGGCGGACTTCAATGAACCTCAGCGTGCAGCGCAAGGCATTGATGGCGTGTGGGTCAACGGCGTATTGAGCTACAGCGATGGTCGGGCGAACGGTCAGCGATCGGGGCGATTCCTGGCGCGCAGTGGGGATTTGCGTGATGGGTTTTCGACTCTATAGTGGGCGCTTTCATACACGGAGCGGTTGCCATGCACTTAGGAAAAGTTACCCCCATCCTGCGGATTTTCGATGAGGCCAAGGCCTTGGAGTTCTACGTCGACTTCCTGGGGTTCAAGGTCGATTGGCAGCATCGCTTCGAGGTGAATTTCCCGCTGTATCTGCAGGTGTCGTTGGGGGAGTGCGTGCTGCATTTATCCGAGCATCATGGCGATGCTTCGCCGGGCGCGGCGGTGCGGATTCAGGCGCAAGGGGTGGACACGTACCAGCAGCAGTTGGCAGGCAAGGATTACCGTTACGCCAAGCCTGGGGTTGAGGAAACGCCTTGGGGATCGCGGGAGATGAGCATCAAGGATCCGTTTGGGAATCGGGTGGTGTTTGTTGAGGAAGGTGAGGGCTGAGAGGCAAATCGCAGACAATAAAAAACCGCCTTAGTAGGGCGGTTTTTTATTGCAATCCCGGTTAGTAGCTGGGGTTGCATATTCAGCGGAAGCTATGACCAGCGAGAAGAATACTACTGCCGATTGTCGCGCCCCGCAAGGACTGGCCAAGGCCGACGATTTTCACGCATTTCACTGAATGTTTAAAAAAAACGGTGGCAAGAATTGGCAATAAATTAGCGGAGCTCTGCGGAGGGTTTTCTCATCGCCCGTCACACCTTCGATGAAGATGTTGGTTAGTATCACCCCCGTTCCAAGTATGTCGTTTGTAGGTGGCTGGGTATGCGCGCGGAATTATGGACCGAACGCCACGGGCTAGTAATCCGTGCCGGATTTATGCGGGAGGAACCAAAGCCCGGCCGCCTCATCGGAAGCTATGACCAGCATCCTAAGGCCCACATGTTCCGGTAAGTGTGCTGGAGGTAAGGCCCAACTTACGGAGGGCTGAGTATGTCTAAGTTTGCACGACGTACATGGAACCTCGTAGTGAACTGCCTACGTGCTTATCACGTATGGAAGTTCCTGCGGGACAGCTTCGATGACCGCTAACGTCTGAGAAGTGGAGCCGCCTCGGTATATGCCGAGGCGGCTTTTTGGTTTCTTACACCCGGAAGTGACTGACCATCTGCTGCAACTGGCTACCCAAACGTGCCAGTTCCACGCTCGATTTTGCCGTCTCATCGCTCGCGGTGGCGGTCTGCTCGGACACGTCACGCACATTCACGATGCTGCGGCTGATCTCTTCGGCCACGGCGCTTTGTTGTTCGGCAGCGGCGGCGATCTGCTGGTTCATCGACTGGATGTTCGACACCGTGCGGGTAATGTTTTCCAGTGACACACCGGCCTTGCGCGTCAGTTCGACACTGCTGTCGGTGAGGCTGCGGCTGTTGTTCATCACGTTGGCGACTTGCTGGGTGCCGTTCTGCAAACCGGCGACCAGGCCTTCGATTTCCTCGGTGGATTTCTGCGTGCGCTGGGCCAGGCCGCGCACTTCGTCGGCGACCACGGCAAAGCCGCGACCGGCTTCACCGGCACGCGCCGCTTCGATCGCTGCGTTGAGGGCCAGCAAGTTGGTCTGTTCGGCCACAGCCTTGATCACGTCCATCACGCTGCCGATCTTGTTGCTCTCTTGTTGCAGGTGCGCCATGGCATCGGTGGAACGTTCCACTTCGGCGGCCAGGCGTTCGATCTGGGCGATGGCCTCGGCCACCACTTTATCGCCTGCGCGGGCCTGGCCGTCAGCGTCGGCGGCGGCCAGAGAAGCTTGCTCGGCGTTGCGTGCGACTTCCTGCACGGTGGCGGTCATTTCGTGCATTGCCGTGGCGACCTGATCGGTCTCGATCTTCTGGCTGTTCACACCGGCGCTGGTCTGCTCGGTGACGGCCGACAGTTCTTCGGCGGCGCTGGCGATCTGGGTCACGCCGTCGCGAATCCCGCTGATCAGTTCACGCAAGGTGGTGCCCATGCGCTGGATGCCTTGTTGCAGTACGCCCAGCTCATCGCGACGGGTGACCTGGATATTGTGGCTCAGGTCGCCGGAGGCGATGCGCTCAACCACGGCCAGGGTTTCCTGGATCGGGCGGGTGATCTGGCGGGTGATCACCCAGGCAGCAATGATGCCGACCAGCAGTGCAAGCAAGGTGCTGATCAATTGCAGGCTACGGGCTTGTGCACTTTCGGCGTCACGGCGGTTCAACTGGATGTCGTAGAGCTTGTCACTGATGGTGACGATGTCGGCACCCTGGGTGGTCATTTCAGCACGGGCGGCGACAATGTTGGCGTTGGCGGCCTTGTAGTTCTGCACGGCGCTGCGATAGGCGCCAAGGGCGGTTTCCAAAGAGGTCAGTGCGCTTTGCTGGCTGGCGCCGAAGGCGGCGCTGAGGTCTTTCAAGCCACTGATGGCTTTTTCGATTTGTGCGGCAGCGCGGGCTTCGGTATCCGGGTTGACGTTGCCGGTGTAGCCACGTACTTCATAGCGGGCCAACTGGAACTGCATCTTGGCGTCGGCCACGGCCTGGAACTGTGCAAGGTGCTCCGCGCTGTCGGGCATTTGCTTCACACTGGCTTCCAGCGCGTCGATTTGGGCGTTGGCGATATCGGCCTTGTCGCCCATCATTTGGCGAGAGGTATTACCGTTACGGTAAGCCTCACGCATTTTGTTCAGGGATTGCTGATAAGCCGTGATGATGGCTTTCTGCTCGTTGAGCAGCTTGACGTTTTCCGGGCTCTTGAAGCTGTCCAGGAGTTTCTGTTGCTGGGCAGCGAAGGTGTCCAGGCTGGTCTGCACGTTCTGCGCCACGGCTTCGTCGCCGTTAGCGAGCATGTATTGCAGGCGCACGATGCGCAGTTTGGTCAGCGACGCGTTGAGCTGGGTGATATCGCTCATCCAGTTACTACGGTCGATCAGGCTGCCGAGGCTGGTCCAGCCGGTGAAGGCCAGGATTGAGGTGAGGACCAGTACCAGGCCAAAGCCCAGGCCCAGTTTGAGGTTGACGCTGATGTTACCGAACCAGCTGTTCATCGAATGCTCCGCGAAGGTGATTTTTTGTCTGCTGGACGGTGTTGTTGTTTGAGCCAGCCAAGGTGTGTAGGCCTGTATCGGCGAAAGGGTTTGAATCTGAAGCGCTTTTATCGTGCGTGCGACGAAGCGTCGCGATCCCGGTGCCGCTCTGCCGTGCAGGGCTCATCACGAGCGGGTCTTGTGTGCTAGTCTGCTGGCCCTTTTAGTTCAGGGCGGCGCGCACATCACTGTTTCCAGTGCTGCCCTACAGCGGAGCCTCTTCATGTCCGAAGTTAATCTGTCCACCGACGAAACCCGCGTCAGCTACGGTATCGGCCGTCAGTTGGGCGACCAACTGCGCGACAACCCACCACCGGGTGTGAGCCTGGACGCGATCCTGGCTGGCCTGACCGATGCATTCGCCGGCAAACCAAGCCGTGTTGACCAGGAGCAAATGGCCGCCAGCTTCAAGGTCATCCGCGAAATCATGCAAGCCGAGGCTGCTGCCAAGGCTGAAGCCGCCGCAGGCGCTGGCCTGGCGTTCCTGGCTGAAAACGCCAAGCGTGATGGCATCACCACCCTGGCTTCCGGCCTGCAATTTGAAGTGCTGACCGCCGGTGACGGCGCCAAGCCGACCCGTGAAGACCAGGTTCGTACTCACTACCACGGCACCTTGATCGACGGCACGGTGTTCGACAGCTCCTACGAGCGTGGCCAGCCTGCAGAATTCCCGGTAGGCGGCGTGATCGCCGGCTGGACCGAAGCCCTGCAACTGATGAATGCCGGCAGCAAATGGCGCCTGTACGTGCCGAGCGAATTGGCTTACGGCGCTCAAGGCGTTGGCAGCATTCCGCCGCACAGCGTGCTGGTATTCGACGTCGAACTGCTCGACGTTCTGTAAGACCTGCTTTTGATTACCTGTAGGAGCGAGCTTGCTCGCGAAAAACGTCAACGATGACGCGGGCATCCTGGATGAGCGCGTTGTTTATGCGGTCTTCGCGAGCAAGCTCGCTCCTACAGTGTTTTGCTGGTTTCCTCATGGATGAAATTTGCCATTGAGCTCCGTCGCCGGGCGCAACGCTCGGGCATAGCAGAACAGAAACAGATTACGCACCACTTCCTTGAGCACTCCTGGTTCACTCGAACTCAGGCCGTTGACGTCCAGGTCACCCTGATCCTGCAATTCATTCAGCGCTTCTTCTTCCAGCACCGCACAGACTTCGCCGGTTTCCCGATGAAGGATGCGCAGGTAAGGGTGTGGGCGGTCGAGCCAGGCATCTATCAAATAAGTCATGGGTACATCTCCTTGATGGGTTTCAATGAGAATAATTCTTATTCGTAGAATAGCAAGTGCCTATTGGCAGTTTCCTGGTTTTTCTGTGTGGATATTGCGAGGGGTCAACAGGGAGGGCAAAACGCCATCCCGCGCGGGCGCGGGATGGATGCAGCAGGTTCAGACTTTGCGCACGAACTCGGACTTGAGTTTCATCGGGCCGATACCGTCGATCTTGCAATCGATATCGTGGTCGCCATCGCACAGGCGGATGTTCTTGACCTTGGTGCCGACCTTCACGACCAGGGACGTACCCTTGACCTTGAGGTCTTTGATCACGGTGATGGTGTCGCCGTCCTGCAGGACGTTGCCCACAGAGTCTTTCTTCACGGTTTCATCGCCGGCTGCTTCGGCCTCGCCATTGGCGGACCACTCATGGGCGCATTCCGGGCAGATCAGCTGGGCGCCGTCTTCATAGGTGTATTCGGAATTGCATTTCGGGCAGGGTGGCAACGTGCTCACTAAAGCTCCTTGAGATTCAGGGATGACTAAAAGTCGCACATTATATAGGGTTTTGTGATGTTGCAGGCTGTATGAAATCCAAATGTGGGAGGGCTTAGTGAGTACGGGCGACCGCAAACTCACTCAGCTCAACCAGGGCATCCCGGTACTCGCTGGCCGGAAGGGCTTGCAGGCACTGGATCGCACGGGCTACGTAGTCACGCGCCAGTTGCGCGGTGTACTCCAGGGAACCGGAAGCTTCCACGGCAGCGCGGATGGCCTCCAGGTCTTCGATCCCGCCTTTCTGGATCGCCTTGCGCACGAGTGCCGCCTGTTCCGGCGTGCCTTCGCGCATGGTGTAGATCAGCGGCAAGGTCGGTTTGCCTTCGGCCAGGTCGTCGCCGACGTTCTTGCCCAGGGTTTCTGCATCGCCACGGTAGTCGAGGAGGTCGTCCACCAGTTGGAACGCCACGCCCAGGTGATCACCGAAGGTACGCAGGGCTTCGGCCTGCTCGGCGGTCGCGCCACAGAGCGCGGCGGCACTGTGTGTGGAGGCTTCGAAGAGCATCGCGGTCTTGCCGCGAATCACTTCCATATAGGTTTCTTCGGTGGTGCTGGCGTCGCGAACCTTGGACAGCTGCAGCACTTCGCCTTCAGCGATGATGCGCGTGGCCTGGGAAAGAATCTTCATCACCGGCATCGAGCCCAGCTCGACCATCATTTCGAACGAGCGCGAGTACAGGAAGTCGCCCACCAGCACGCTCGGGGCATTGCCCCACATCGCATTGGCGGTCTCGCGGCCACGGCGCATGCCGGACATGTCGACCACGTCGTCATGCAGCAGGGTCGCGGTGTGCAGGAACTCGATGGTGGCGGCCAGCAGGCGCAGGTCATCGCCTTCGCGGCCCAGGGCCTTGCCACACAGCAGCACTAATAAAGGACGCAGGCGTTTACCGCCCGCCGACGTAATATAGTCACCAATTTTGGAGACCAGCGGCACTTTAGACGTCAGCTGCTGCTTGATGATGCCGTCGACGGCGCTAAAATCGTCCGCGACCGCGCGGTAGAAAGCTTGGGGTTGCATCAGCGACAGTCGCTCCAGAAGGGTTGCGCGGCATGCTAGGACCCTGACCCCGTAGTGTCAAGGCGCGATAGACGGCCACTTGCAACACCCATTTACCTTGCGTACAATCGCGCACCCTGAACTTCCTGGGCAGCACCTGCCTTACGCAATTGCATTCGGGACGTCCATCCCATGCAGCCATGCCAGCCAATACCTCTTCTTATAAAGCGCTGGGTGAGCAGGATTATCGGAGAAATACCATGTCGTACGCAGTAATTGTTACTGGTGGCAAGCAATACAAGGTCGCCCCAGGTGAATACCTGAAGATCGAAAAACTGGAAATCGCTACCGGCGAATCCGTTACCTTTGATCGCGTTCTGTTGGTCGCCAATGGCGATGACGTGAACATCGGCGCTCCAGTTGTTGCTGGCGCTACCGTTGTGGCTGAAGTGATCTCCCAAGGTCGTCACGATAAAGTCCGCATCATCAAGTTCCGTCGTCGTAAGCACCACATGAAGCGTATGGGCCACCGCCAGTGGTACACCGAGATCAAAATCACCGGTATTCAGGCTTAATTTCAGCCTAATTCCTCACTAGGAGAATTGACTCATGGCACACAAAAAAGCTGGTGGTAGTACCCGTAACGGTCGCGACTCAGAAGCCAAACGCCTTGGCGTTAAGATGTATGGCGGCCAGAAAATCATTCCGGGCAACATCATCGTGCGTCAGCGCGGCACCCAATTCCACGCCGGTTACGGTGTTGGCATGGGTAAAGATCACACCCTCTTCGCGAAAATCGAAGGCGTGATCAAGTTTGAAGTAAAAGGCGCGTTCAACCGCCGTTACGTGAGCGTTGTCGCCGCTTAATTGCGCGATCGCTGGAAAAGCCCTGTCTTGCGACGGGGCTTTTTCGTTTGTGGAGTGAGTCTCTTGCAAAGCTGTTTGTAATGGGCTCGAGCAGCTGGATTTGCGGCTGTTGATTGAGGTCCCTGCGCTCATTTTTGCAAGAGTCTTATGTCTTGGTTTCTTAAGCTCGTCCATGCGGCGAGAGGCGTTTTGTTATGAAGTTCGTTGATGAAGTTTCCATCCGAGTAAAAGCAGGCGACGGCGGTAACGGTTGCATGAGTTTCCGTCGCGAAAAATTCATCGAAAACGGTGGCCCTAACGGCGGTGACGGCGGTGACGGCGGTTCCATCTACATGATGGCCGACGAAAACCTCAACACCCTGGTCGACTACCGTTACACCCGGCACTTCGATGCCGAGCGTGGCTCCAACGGCGGCAGCACCGACTGCACCGGTAAAAAAGGCGAAGATTTGGTACTGCGTGTACCGGTCGGCACCACGATCATCGACTCCGCGACCCAGGAAGTGATTGGCGACCTGACCAAGGCCGGCCAGAAACTGATGGTTGTACAGGGCGGCTGGCACGGTCTGGGTAACACCCGATTCAAGTCCAGTACCAACCGTGCACCGCGCCAGACCACGCCGGGCAAGCCGGGCGAGCAGCGCGACCTGAAGCTGGAAATGAAAGTACTGGCTGACGTGGGCCTGCTGGGCCTGCCGAACGCCGGCAAAAGTACCTTCATCCGCTCGGTGTCGGCCGCCAAGCCGAAAGTCGCCGACTACCCGTTCACCACCCTGGTGCCAAACCTGGGCGTGGTCAGCGTCGACCGCTGGAAAAGCTTCGTGATCGCCGACATTCCCGGCCTGATCGAAGGGGCTTCCGACGGTGCTGGCCTGGGGATTCGCTTCCTCAAGCATTTGTCCCGCACCCGTTTGCTGCTGCACCTCGTCGACATGGCGCCATTGGATGACACCAGTGCACCGGACGCCGCCGAAGTGATCGTCAGCGAACTGACCAAGTTCAGCCCGGCCCTGGCCGAGCGTGATCGCTGGTTGGTGCTGAACAAGTGCGACCAGATCCTCGAGGAAGAGCACGAGGAGCGCGTCAAGGAAATCGTCGATCGCCTGGAATGGACAGGTCCGGTCTACGTGATCTCGGCGATCGCCAAAGAAGGCACCGAGCGCCTGACCCGCGACATCATGCGCTACCTGGAAGACCGTGCCGACCGTCTGGCGGCCGACCCGGTATTCAAGGCCGAACTCGCCGAACTCGATCAGCAGATCGAAGACGAGGCCCGTGCCCAGTTGCAGGCCCTGGACGACCAGCGTGCCTTGCGTCGCAGCGGCGTGAAGTCGGTCCATGATATCGGCGACGATGATTGGGACGAAGAAGACGTGGATGATGAAGACGGTCCGGAAATCATTTACGTGCGCGACTGATAGGTTGCGATAAACTCGAACGCCGCTCCCTGGAGCGGCGTTTTGGTATCCGGGTATAACGTTATGGCCAGCGCTGGGTCGCGCGGCCCTCTATCTAAGGTTGAAGATGATGCGGAGCAAAGTGACAGGTGCGCAGCGCTGGGTCGTAAAGATCGGAAGTGCGCTGCTGACGGCAGATGGCAAAGGCCTGGATCGTGCAGCCATGAGCGTCTGGGTCGAGCAGATGGTGGCCTTGCATGAGGCGGGTGTCGAGTTGGTGCTGGTGTCGTCCGGGGCGGTTGCCGCCGGGATGAGCCGCCTCGGCTGGACCGCGCGACCCAGCGCGATGCACGAACTGCAAGCCGCCGCCGCCATCGGCCAGATGGGCCTGGTGCAAGCCTGGGAATCCAGCTTTGCCGAGCATGGCCGCCACACGGCGCAGATCCTGCTGACCCACGATGACCTGTCCGACCGCAAGCGTTACCTCAACGCCCGCAGCACCTTGCGTGCGTTGGTGGAGCTTAAGGTCATCCCGGTGATCAACGAGAACGACACCGTGGTCACCGACGAGATCCGTTTCGGTGATAACGACACCCTGGCCGCGCTGGTGGCCAACCTGGTGGAGGCCGACCTGCTGGTGATCCTCACCGACCGCGACGGCATGTTCGACGCCGACCCGCGCCACAACCCCGATGCCCAACTGATCTACGAAGCGCGCGCCGATGACCCGGCGCTCGACGCCGTGGCCGGCAGCGTCGGCGGCGCCCTGGGGCGTGGCGGCATGCAGACCAAGTTGCGCGCAGCACGCCTGGCAGCACGTTCCGGGGCCCACACCATCATCGTCGGTGGGCGCCTGGAGCGTGTGCTGGATCGCCTCAAGGCGGGTGAGCGCATCGGTACGTTGCTGTCGCCCGAACGCGGCATGCTGGCGGCGCGCAAGCAATGGCTGGCCGGGCACCTGCAAACCCGCGGCACCCTGGTGCTCGACGATGGTGCGGTGTCGGCGTTGTCTCAGGGCCACAAGAGCCTGCTGCCGGTGGGCGTCAAGTTGGTGCAGGGCAGCTTCCGCCGTGGCGAGATGGTGGTGTGCGTGGCGCCCGACGGTCGTGAGATCGCCCGTGGCCTGGCCAACTACAGCGCCCTGGAAGCGCAGAAAATCATTGGACAATCGTCTGACGCGATTGTCGGACTCTTGGGTTACATGGCGGAACCGGAACTGGTTCACCGCGATAACCTGATCCTGGTCTAAACAAAGGGAATACACGATGCGCGTGATGAAGGGATTGCTCGGCCTGCTGCTGGCCCTGCCGCTGCTGGCTTCGGCCGAAGAAGTTGGCCAGGTGTCGACGGTGTTCAAGTTCGTCGGCCCCAACGACCGGATTGTGGTCGAAGCGTTCGATGACCCCAAGGTCGACGGCGTGACCTGCTATTTGTCACGCGCCAAGACCGGCGGCGTGAAAGGTGGCCTGGGCTTGGCCGAAGACCGTGCCGAAGCCTCGATCGCCTGCCGTCAGGTCGGCCCGATTCGCTTCAAGGGCGAGCTCAAGGACGGCGACGAAGTGTTCAAGGAGCGCACCTCGCTGGTGTTCAAGACCATGCAGGTGGTGCGTTTCCTCGACAAGAAGCGCAATACCCTGGTGTACCTGGTCTACAGTGACCGCTTGATCGAAGGCAGCCCGCAGAACGCGGTGACGGCGATTCCTATTCTGCCGTGGCCGACCGCTCAGTAATCCGCAGGCAAGTTTTGCAATCGGCGTCTATGATTGCAGGCTTGCGGGTTGTAATCTCGAAGCGCTGCTTTGCTAAGAACATGGGAAATCTGGAGTTCGTCATGAGTGCTTTCCACGACCTGAAACTCAAAGCTTTGGACGGACAAGAGCTGCCGCTGGCGCCCTTCAAGGGGCACGTTGTGCTGGTGGTCAACGTAGCCTCCAAGTGTGGCCTGACCCCGCAATACGCTGCGCTGGAAAACCTTTATCAGCAGTACAAGGACCAGGGATTTACCGTGCTTGGCCTGCCGT
The DNA here is from genome assembly GCF_900005955.1 of Pseudomonas sp. 8 R 14. Lineage (NCBI taxonomy): Bacteria > Pseudomonadati > Pseudomonadota > Gammaproteobacteria > Pseudomonadales > Pseudomonadaceae > Pseudomonas > Pseudomonas sp. 8 R 14. Next base: position 52,927 of record NZ_CVTH01000062.1, read on the forward strand.
GCAACCAGTTTGCAGGCCAGGAACCGGGTACCGAGGAAGAAATCCGCGAGTTCTGTAGCCTGAACTACGGCGTGACCTTCCCCCTGGGCAGCAAGCTCGATGTGAACGGCCCTGAGCGTCACCAGCTGTACCGTTTGCTGGCGGGCGAGGGCGCCGAGTTTCCAGGGGATATCACCTGGAATTTCGAGAAATTCCTGCTGGGCAAGGATGGCCGGGTCCTCGCGCGTTTCTCGCCGCGCACCGCACCGGATGATCCAACGGTCGTGCAGGCTATCGAAAAAGCCCTGAATTGAGCACCTGTCGGTGCAGCTTCAAGTTGTAAGCTTGAAGCTGCAAGTAGAAGCACATGCGCGGCTCTTGCAGCTTTAAGCTTGCAGCTGGCCGCTGCTTTCATACCCCTTAATCACCCAAATCAATAGTGCTATTCGGCACGCTGCACTCCTCATATTATCCGCATCATAAACCTCGTCTTCCGCGGAGTGCTCCCATGCCTGTCCAAGCCTTGTTCAAACCGTTCCAGCTCGGTGCACTGCAGCTGTCGACCCGTGTGGTCATGGCGCCGATGACCCGTTCGTTTTCCCCAGGTGGCGTGCCTGATTCCAAGGTCATCGAGTACTACCGCCGCCGTGCCGCTGCCGGCGTGGGCCTGATCATTACCGAAGGCACCGTGGTTGGTCACCCAGCCTCCAATGGCTACCCGAATGTCCCGCATTTCTACGGCGAGGCGGCGCTGGCCGGCTGGAAGAAGGTCGTCGATGCCGTGCACGCCGAAGGTGGCAAGATTGTCCCGCAGCTCTGGCACGTGGGCAGTGTGCGCCGCATCGGTACCGAGCCTGACGCCAGTGTGCCGGCCTACGGCCCGATGGAAAAACTCAAGGATGGCAACGTGGTCGTCCACGGCATGACCACCCAGGACATCAAGGATGTCATTGCCGCGTTCGCCCAAGCCGCCAAGGATGCCCAGGGCATCGGCATGGACGGCGTGGAAATCCATGGCGCCCACGGCTATCTGGTCGACCAGTTCTTCTGGGAAGGCAGCAACCAGCGCACCGACGAATACGGCGGCAGCCTGGCCAACCGTTCGCGCTTTGCCATCGAGTTGATCCAGGCCACCCGCGCCGCCGTCGGCCCGGACTTCCCGATCATCTTGCGTTTCTCCCAGTGGAAGCAGCAGGACTACACCGCACGCCTGGTGCAAACCCCCGAGGCCTTGGGTGAATTCCTCAAGCCGTTGTCTGATGCCGGTGTGGATATTTTCCACTGCTCCACCCGTCGTTTCTGGGAGCCGGAGTTCGAAGGTTCCGACCTCAACCTCGCCGGCTGGACCCGCCAACTCACGGGCAAACCGACGATCACCGTGGGCAGTGTCGGCCTGGATGGCGAATTCCTGCAGTTCATGGTCAACACCGACAAGGTTGCCCAACCGGCCAGTCTGGAAAAGCTGCTGGAGCGCTTGAACAACGACGAGTTCGACCTGGTCGCTGTTGGCCGTGCGCTGCTGGTGGATCCGGATTGGGCCGTGAAGGTGCGTGAAGGTCGTGAAGGCGACATTCTGCCGTTCAGTCGCGAGGCGTTGACGACCCTGGTGTAGGGGGGAGCCCAGGCCTGCGTTCACTATCGACGGCTGAGCGTGAGGGTTTAGCTGTTTCAGGCGAAAGGCTGGGTATTGAATACCCGGCCTTCCGCTTGTGTTCAGGCCATCATTCGCCTCAATGCTTATTGCCTTGTCCTTGGTCCATATGGATTAAAGCTAGAAGTGCTGTCCGTCTGGTCGGAACGTGCCCATTGAGGTGGCCTGACGGAACATTGCTCCTGGTTTGGGCGCGTACCCCCAGGTAGTGGAAGGCGGTCAGTGGGCTGCGGGCGTTGCCAGTCGTTCTGCGCCGGCTGCCAGGCGTTTTGCGAGTGTGTGGACTGTGGGCGGTTGTCATGGTTGTGCGGTGGGCGTTGCCAGTCGTTCTGCGCCGGCCGCCAGGCGTTTTGCGGGCGTGTGGACTGCGGGCGGTTGTCATGGTTGTGCGATGGGCGTTGCCAGTCATTCTGCGCCGTTTGCCAGTTGTTTTGCGGGCGCGAAGGTTGCGGGCGGTTCCAGCCAGTGTTTGCGTGGTTCTGGTGGTTTTGACCGCTTCCGGATGGGGATGCCCATGCGGAGGGGTTGAATGGTTGGAATCTCAGCGCCATTGATCCATTTATCAGTGTCGACATAGTGCTCTCTATTAGTTTTTCAGCATGAATGACCTGCCTCGTTCGAGTGTGTTTCACAGGGACACACCCCCTCTTACGGCAGGTGTCATATCAGTGGTGATAATTCGTTCGACGTTCCGGAAATATCCTGTTGTGGCGTGCCGATTCAGGCAGTCCCAAGCAGGGATTCCTACCGTTGAAACCAATATTCAAGGGGTAGGCAGGCAGGACCGGGAATTGGCCTACGTCATTCGTAGAGGGTTCAACGAATGTCAGGCAGTGTTGGAGCTGCCAAATGTTCTGCGCACACATCGCGTAACTGGTTCTCGAACTGCTCGATAATCGCCGGCCAGCCCTGGCGGCTCGCATGTTGGCGTGCATTGAGGCGGGCCCTGCGCAAATGTTCGCTGTCTTCCAGCAACCATCTGGCCGCATCGCAAAACGCGTCCTCATCACCCGGCATGGCCAGCACACCGTTGTAACCATGGCGGATATGCTGGGTCGCCGCCGCCTGGTCGTACGCCACCACACCCAGCCCGGAGGCCATGGCCTCGAGCACCACATTGCCGAAGGTTTCGGTCAGGCTGGGGAACAGGAACACATCCCCGGATGCGTAATGCCGCGCCAGTTCTTCGCCGCGCTGGGTGCCACAGAACACCGCGTCGGGCAGGTCGCGCTCGAGCATCGGGCGTTGCGGGCCATCGCCGACGATGATCAGTTTCAGCCGACGCTGTGGATAAGTTGCCTGCAGCGCGTCAAAGCAGCGCTTGAGCAGCCCGAGGTTTTTCTCCTGGGCCAGGCGCCCCACGTGCAGTACGGCAATATCGTCGTTTTCCAGGCCCCAGCTTTCCCGTAGTGCGTTGTCACGCTTGGCCGGGTGGAATAATTGGCTGTCCACCCCGCGCGCCAGCATCCCCAGTCGCTCGAAATGCCGGCGCTCCAGTTCCAGGCGTTGGCTGGCGCTGGGCACCAGGGTCAAGGTCGAACGGTTATGAAACCAACGCAGGTAGTGCGTAACCATGCGGCTTAACAGGCTTAGGCCGTACTGGTTGGAGTACTGCTGGAAATTGGTGTGAAAACCGCTGACCACGCTGATTCCCAGGCGCCGCGCCGCCCGCAGCGCCGACAGCCCCAGCGGGCCCTCGGTGGCGATGTAGAGCACGTCGGGGCGCTGGCGTGTCCAGCGGCGCAGCAACTTGTGCATCGACGACTGGCCCCATTGCAGGCCTGGGTAACCCGGCAGCGGCCAGCCACGGCAGAGCAGCAAGCCATCATCGCTGGGCCGGCTTGCATCGGCGCCCTGGCGCGGGCGAACCAGTTCGACTTGATGGCCACGCGCGCGCAAACCTTCGCACAGGCGGCCAAGGGTATTGGCCACCCCGTTGATCTCTGGCGGGAAGGTTTCGGTGATGAGAGTGATGTGGAGCGAAGCTGTCGTCATGACCCACAGTGTCGCCGTGGGCCATGTCGCCATTGTGTCATGCAGATGATGGATTTATGACTTGGCCACTTTAGGCGTCGCCATGGCCTCGGCGCCCTGTTCGCGCACCCAGAACAACGTCGCCCCGGCCACTGCCGCCGGCATCATCAACAGGTTGACCACCGGCACCAGCAGCACCAGGTAGACGATGCCGCCGAAGCTCATGCTCTGCCAGCGCTTCTGGCGCAGCCAGGCGAGCATTTCGTTCCAGCCCAGCTTGTGGTTATCGGCCGGGTAGTCGATGTATTGGATCGCCATCATCCACACGCCGAACAGCAACCACAGTGGCGCGGCGATCAGGTTGACCACCGGAATGAACGACAGGATAAACAGGCCGATGGCCCGTGGCAGGAAGTAGCTCAGCTTGCGCATTTCCCGGGCCAGGGTACGCGGAACCATTTCAATCAGTTCGCCCCAGCTGAAGGCCGGGAAGTCATCGGTACCCCGTACCACCACTTCGACTTTCTCGGAAAGAAAGCCGTTGAACGGTGCCGCGATGATATTGGCGAGCATGGTGAAGGTGAAAAACACCATCAGCACCACCAGCACCACAAACAGCGGCCATAGCAGGTAATTCAGAAAGCTCAGCCAGCCGGGCAGGGTCGGCATCAAGTGGTCGACCCACAGGCTGAACTGATGGCCGGCAAAGTAGATCAAGCCGACGAACAGCATCAGGTTGATCGCCAGCGGCAGCAACACAAACAGGCGCAGGCCGGGGCTCAGCACCAGTTTGAGGCCTTCACGCAGGTATTGCGGGCCGGAAAGAACAGGGGCGGGCATGGAGAACTCCGAGCAGGATGACGAACGCGCCGACCTTACCGGCTTTGCCTTCAAGGCGAAAGCGTGGTCGGTGTGACGACATCAACGGTAACAAAGGCGTCGATTAATCGGCCTAACTGCATAGAGACCGCCTATGAGCTGGATTGTTATTCCGTATTTCCTTAATCTTGCCCCCCTCGATACGCTGCACCCATTATTTTTCAGGGCCTGCGAGTTAAAGCCTTCCCCAAGTGCTTCGTGGTCCCTTTTTTATTCCAGCCGTCTTGTAGTCCGGGCGGTCGATAGGAGTGAGTCATGTCTGATACCCGTCATTCGCGAGTGATTATTCTCGGTTCCGGCCCTGCCGGTTACAGCGCTGCCGTCTACGCTGCCCGGGCCAACCTCAAGCCGCTGCTGATCACCGGCATGCAGGCGGGCGGTCAGTTGACCACCACCACTGAAGTCGACAACTGGCCGGGCGATGTCCACGGCCTGACCGGTCCGGTGCTGATGGAACGTATGAAAGAACACGCCGAGCGCTTTGAAACCGAGATCGTGTTTGATCACATCAACAAGGTCGACTTCTCGAAAAAACCTTACAGCCTGACCGGCGACAGCGGCGTCTACACCTGCGACGCACTGATCATCGCCACTGGCGCCAGCGCTCGTTACCTGGGCTTGCCATCGGAAGAAGCGTTCATGGGCAAGGGCGTTTCCGCTTGCGCCACCTGTGACGGGTTCTTCTACCGCAACAAGCCGGTCGCCGTGGTCGGTGGCGGCAACACGGCCGTGGAAGAGGCGCTGTACCTGGCCAACATCGCCAGCACCGTGACCCTGGTTCACCGTCGCGAGACGTTCCGCGCCGAGAAGATCCTGATCGACAAGCTGCACGCCCGTGTCGCCGAAGGCAAGATCATCCTCAAGCTCAACGCCACCCTGGATGAAGTCCTGGGCGACAACATGGGTGTGACCGGTGCTCGCCTGAAAAACAACGACGGCAGCTTCGACGAGCTGAAAGTCGACGGCGTGTTCATCGCCATCGGCCACACCCCGAACACATCGTTGTTCGAAGGCGTGCTGGAAGCCAAAGACGGTTACCTGGTGGTGCAAGGCGGTCGTGAAGGCAACGCCACCGCGACCAACATCGAAGGCATCTTCGCTGCCGGCGACGTGGCCGACCACGTCTACCGCCAGGCCATCACCTCGGCCGGCGCCGGTTGCATGGCGGCCCTGGACGCCGAGCGTTACCTCGACGGTTTGAAGGACGCTGCGTTCTAAATTGTTGAAATAAAAAAACCGGCTGCGAGGCCGGTTTTTTTATGGGTGCAATTTAAATCTGGGAGGGACAAGCCCTCTCTCACATTTGCATCTGACTCAGGATTTGCGGGTCAGTGGCTGGGCGGCGAATTTCACACCTGCCAACCCATGGGCAATCAACGCGCGGATATTGCCATGGTCACTGCCCTCAGGCGTGGCCACCACCGAGCGGTAATGCTCGCCAAACGCCAGCAGCGCTTCCTGGTCGCTCAAGCCTTCCAGCAGCGCCAGGCCCAAGGTCTTGCACGAACCTTCGTTCTGCCCGGCAGCGTTTTCCACATCGCCGTTGGTGAAGGCCTGCGGCTGGTAATCGTAACCGGCAGCGACAAACGCCAGGGTGTCGGCAAAAACGTGTGCGCCGCTGTCGAGGCTGGCGCGCAGGGTGTTCAAATCAGTCATGGGTCTTTCCTTTGGCGAACGCCGCCTGTTGTTCGGCGCTGGCTTCTTGCTGGTATTGGGCTTTCCACTCGGCGTACGGCATGCCGTACACCACTTCACGGGCGTCATCGAGGCTCAGCTCGATCTGGCGCTCGTCGGCCTCGGCCTTGTACCACTTGGACAGGCAGTTACGGCAGAAACCGGCGAGGTTCATCAGGTCGATGTTCTGCACATCCTTGCGGCTGTCCAGATGCGCCACCAGCCGGCGGAAGGCGGCGGCTTCGAGTTCGAGGCGTTGTTGATCGTTCATAGGGCTCACTGACAATTCAGGGGTTAGCGGCTGGCCGCCAGGGTAATCGACACCGACTCGGCAAAGCGCAGCGCATGGGGCTTGTCCACTTCGACTTCGGCGTACAGCACCGATTCGTTGCTCATCACCAGGTCCAGCAGTTCCTGGGTCAGGCGCTCCAGCAAGGCAAAGCGGTTGCCTTCCACGTGGGCGATGATGGCCTTGGTGATGGTGCGGTAGTTCAGCGCGTGGTCGATGTCGTTGTCGCGCACGGCTTCCTGGGCGGCATACAGGATGGTCAGGTTGATCAGCACATCCTGCTTGTTGAGGATTTCGTCCTCATTGATACCGATGAAGGTGCGCAGGCACAGGTCCTTGACCCGGATGCGCGCCATGCCTGGTTGAAGTTGTGGCATTGCTACTTGCTCCGTCCAATCAGTTGCAGGAACTCCATGCGCGTGGTGTTCGACTCGCGGAACGCGCCGAGCATCACCGAGGTGTTCATGGTTGAATTCTGTTTTTCCACGCCGCGCATCATCATGCACATGTGCTTGGCTTCGATCACCACGGCCACACCGGCGGCCTGGGTCACGTCCTGGATGGCGTCGGCGATTTGCCGGGTGAGGTTTTCCTGGATCTGCAGGCGCCGGGCGAACATGTCGACGATACGCGCCAGCTTCGACAGGCCCAGCACCTTGCCGGTCGGAATATAGGCCACGTGGGCCTTGCCGATAAAGGGCAGCAGGTGATGCTCGCACAGCGAATACAGCTCGATGTCCTTGAGGATCACCATCTCGTCGTTGTCGGAGGCGAACAGTGCGCCATTGACGATTTCCTCGAGGTTCTGTTCATAGCCATGACACAGGTACTGCATGGCCTTGGCGGCACGCTTGGGGGTGTCGAGCAAGCCTTCGCGTTCCGGGTCTTCGCCCAGGCCCTTGAGGATCTCGCGGTAATGGTGGGGCAGAGATAAGGTCATACAACATCCTCACAAACGGCTTACTTGATATGCCGCCCGCCGTTGACGGTCAGGGTGGTACCGGTGACATAGGGGTTGTCCAGCAGGTAACGCACACTCTGGTAGATCACCTCGGGACCAGGCTCGATGCCCAGGGCCGACTTGGCCAGCACCTTGGTGCGATAGGCCGCGTCGTCGCCTTCGTTGAACATCACCATCGCCGGGGCGATGCCGTTGACCTTGATCAGCGGCGCAAACTGCGTGGCGAACGACAGCGTGAGGCTCTCGAGCCCGGCCTTGGTGGCGCAGTAGGCGATGTGCTGGCGGCTGCCCTTGCGCACCACGTCATCGCTGATATGCACGATGTCGGCAGGTGTCGAGCGTTGCAGCAAGGGTGAACAATGCAGGTTGATCAGGTACGGCGCAAGCATGTGCACGCTGAACATGTCGGTAAAGGCACGGCTTTCGTCGCCCGGCGCCTCTGCGACCCAGGCCGAAGCGTTGTGGATGATCGCACGCAGGCTTTGGGTTTGGCTGTTCAGTTCAGCGATAAACGCGAGAATTCCGGCTTCGGTGGAGAAGTCGGCAAACACGCCGACTGCGCCACGCTCACGCAGGGCCTGCACGCCGGGGCGTTCGCTGCGGTAGCTGAAAATCACCGGCTGGCCTTCGTCCAGCAGGCGCTCGGCGCAATGCAGGCCGACACGCTGGCCGGCGCCGGTGATCAGGATCGGGGCGTTCGTTGCAGTCATGGGAGGCTCGCGTCGCTGGCAGGCGCAAATCATACCAGCGACGGGCCGCCCCTGTACTCACGCCGCCGCTTCGGAGGCCTTGCGCGGGGCTGGCGCTGGGTGCAGCCAGTTCGCCAGCAGGTGGGTCGACAGCGGAATGAACCAGTACACCATCAAGGGCGTGAGTGCCATTGTGCTGACCAGCACACGTGGCCCCAGTTCGAATTCACTGAGCAGCGGCCCCAGGACGAAGTTGAACAGCAGCGACACCGGGAAAAACGCCAGCCAGATCGCCACCGCCTGCTTCCAGCGTGGCGGACGCGCACCCGCTGCGCCAAACCAGCCATCGATGCCCCGTACACGGTGCTCGGACGGGTCGGCGAACAAATCGCTGCCACGGCTCAACCACGCACTGCGTGAGGCGGAAAACTCCCAGGCGTGCAGGGTCTTCTCATCGGCGAAGCGGAAAATGATCTGGAATTCATCGTCATTGGGCGGTGGGGCCAGCACGCCGGAGCCCAGGTAACCGGGGAAGTCGGTGGCCAATTGCTCGCCTTCGCGCAGCCAGGCCATCAGTTCTTTATAGCGCCCTTTGGCCACGCGGCGCGCAACCATCAAGGTGACGGGAGAGGTAGACATTGTGTATCTCCAAATGTACGGGTGCACTGGACCGTGTAGGTGGCGCACAGACGAAGCTGCGGGGTGTTGCAGCGACGTGTAAAAAGCAGGCAAGGATTATTCCTGTTTTACCCGAATACACCAGCGACATTGGTCCGAAAAGCGGGAAACTTGAAAAAGACAGGTGTAAAGGGGTTAAATGAGCGCCCAGTTAACGTTGGTTTTTTGGTCAAAAATGCCCGTGATTACTGCTCCGCTTGAAAGTGTTTCGCATCTGGATTCCACTGATTCCGATGAGCTGTTTCCGATCCGTGAAGTCTCGAGATTGACAGGCGTCAACCCGGTCACCCTGCGTGCCTGGGAGCGCCGTTATGGGCTGATACAGCCCACGCGCACCGAAAGTGGGCATCGCCTCTATTCCAAGGCCGATATACAGACAGTCCATCGTATTCTCGATTGGATCGAGCGCGGCGTCGCCGTGAGCAAAGTGGGCAAGATCCTCGCTCGCGACGATCAGCAGGCCGAAGCCATTCGTGCGCAGCGCGATGCGGTCGAGGAAAGTGAATGGCCGCAGTGGCAGACGCGGTTGATGCAGGCCGTCAGCGACTTCGACGACCGTCAACTGGAGCGTGTGTATGGGCAGGTCCTGGCGACCTACCCACTCGACGTGGTGTTCCACGACATTCTGATGCCCCTGTGGAATGAGCTGTTGCGTCATCAGGGGCGTTTTGGCCAGGCCAGCGAGTGGTTGTTCTTCGACAACTTCCTGCGAGTACGTGCCTTGGAGCGCCTGCAACTGGCGTGTGCTTCACCCGTGCCGCGGGTATTGCTGGCGGCCATGGCGGGTGAGTGCCGCAAGTTGGAGTTGCTGGTGGCGGCGCTCTTGATGAGCCGGGATGACCTGGCCGTGAAAGTGCTGGGCATGGGACAGCCGTTTGACGAGTTGACGCTGGTCTGCGAGAAGACTCACCCACAGGCGCTGATCCTCTTCTCCAATTACTCGCATAACCATGATCTTGCGGGGCGCTTGAACCGCTTGGCGTTGACCCTGGATTGCCCGCTGCTGCTTGCAGGTGCGGCGTCGGATCTTGCCGAGGACGGCCTGGCCGGCACGTCCATCGGCTGCCTGGGCAATGAAGGTCGCTTGATGCGGCGGCGCTTGCAACAGTTTCTCAGCGGCGGGCTGGATACCTGATTTCAGGCATGCATGTGCGGGTGGACCAGGCGGTGCTGGTGCAGGATGAACTGACGCAGACGCTCGGTTTCATCCACGTCGCTTTGGCTCAAGCGGTAGGCAAACAAACCCCGCGCCGTTTCCCGCTCGAATGCGCCGCGCAGCGCGATGCGTTCGTAGCCCGACGGGCTGAACCACAGGGAAAAGGTTTTTGGCGGCTTGATCCGGCCGCGAATCTCCACCAGCACACCCTTGAATGACACTTCATGCACCCGCAGGGCGCCAGCAGCGCCACGGATATTCTCCAGCGCCACCGGCGTTTCAAGCGCCAGGCGCCACGGGCGTATCATTGGCCCGTCTTCGAAAATACTCGGCACGCCCAAACGCAGATGCACCGCATTGAACTCATCCTCTACCAGATGCAGGGGGAAGGTCAGTTGCTGGTTGTCGAACTGCGCCTGGATGGTGAGGTGGTCGTGGGCGGCCAGGCGGGTGAGCAAGTCGCGAATCTGTGCACCGCCGTTGACGGTCAGGCTCGACGAAGCATCCCGCAGGTTGAGTTGCGGGTTGTGCTGCATGCTCTGAATGAAATCCAGCTCATCCTGGGTCAGAAGCGCATTGCGTTGCATCGTGCTTGCTCAATGGAGGGGTGTTAAAGTGCCATTATCCGCTGTTATGGCCGCAGTTTCTAAATTTTGTTTAATCCGCTTGTCGCTTTGAGCGCTGCCAGCTCGGCCTTGACCTCGGCCAGTTCACTTTCCAGCTGCGCGACACGCTGCTGGGCCTTGACCTGGAGCGTGACGTCCTTTTGTACACCGACGAAATACGTCTGCTTGTCCGCGGCGTTGTAAACCGTTGAAAGGGACAGTTCGTTCCAGAAGTGGCTGCCGTCCTTGCGGTAATTACGCAGGGTTTCCCGGCAGGCACCGCCGTTCTCCAACGCGTCACGGATGGCCATCAGGGCCGGCTGGTCGCGGTCGCCGGATTGCAGGAAGCGGCAATCCTGGTAGAGGATTTCGTCGAGGGTGTAGCCGGTCAGCCGTTCGAATGCAGGGTTCACGTAGATCAGCGGCTTGTCCTTGCCTTCTCTTTCAGCGACGACGATGCCGTCGTTGGAAGCGTTGATCACCATTTGCATCAGCTTGGCGTTAATCATTGAGCGGTCCATGGCTTGTGATTGGAGTGGGCAGTTTAAGACATGCCTTGAATCTTGCACGGCGGGCGCCGAAATATTTGCGCCAGCTGCTAATATCCCAGGCTTTCGCTCAACTACAGGATCAGATTGATGAAAGTCGCCATCCTTTCCGGCTCGGTGTACGGCACGGCTGAAGAAGTCGCGCGCCACGCCGCCGACCTCCTCAACAAGGCCGGCTTTGAGGCCTGGCACAATCCCCGTGCGACCTTGGCGGATGTAATAGCCTTCAGTCCGCAAGCCTTTCTGGCGGTGACCTCCACCACCGGCATGGGCGAATTGCCCGACAACCTGCAACCCCTGTATTCAACCATTCGCGACCAACTGCCCGCCGCTTGGCGCGGCCTGCCCGGCGCAGTGATCGGCCTGGGCGATGCCAGCTACGGCGACACCTTCTGTGGCGGTGGCGAGCAAATGCGCGAGCTGTTCGGCGAGTTGGGTGTGCGTGAAGTGCTGCCGATGCTGCGCCTGGACGCCAGCGAAAGCGTCACCCCGGAAGCCGACGCCGAGCCATGGCTGGCCGAGCTGGTCACTGCACTGCGCGCTTGACCGGAAACTCGCGTAACAACGCCAGCCAGGCCTGGGCGGCTTTCGACAGGTAGGCGCCCTCACGCCAGATAAAGGCAATGTCCCAGCGCAGGTAGTCGGGCGCCTTCAACGTCAGGCGCACCACCCCAGGTCGCACCAGCCCACGGGCGACCACGCTGGGCAGCAGCACCACGCCTTGGCCGGCGGCCACCAAGGCTGCGAGGAAGTCCGCCTGGCCGCTGCGGCCGATTTCCTTCGGGGTAAAACCCAACTGCTGACACGCCTGCATCAGGCGGTCGTTAAGCACAAAGCTGCGCTGGTACATCAGGAACGGCGTGTCCGCCAATTCCTCAAGGCGCACCTGGGCGTTGTCCGCCAGGGGATGGTCAATCGGCAGCAGTGCGTCCAGGGGTTCATCGCAAAAGGCTTGCCAGGCAAACGCCGGGTCATTGGGTTTCAAGCTGCCGCCCACTTCCAGCTCACCGCTCAGGATGGCCTGTTCGATATTGCGGCTGCCACCCTCCAGCAACTGGATGATGACGTTCGGGTAGCGCCGGCGGTACTCGGCAAACAACCCGGCGAACAGCGTGTCACCCGCCAGCAGCGGCAGGCCCAGGCGCAACTCGCCGCGGGTGAGCTGCTGCATATCGTCCAGCTCGCTCAGCAGTTCGGCTTGCAGGCGCAACATGGCTTCGGCGCGTTGCAGCACGACCTGGCCGGCGGCGGTCAGGCGGATCTGCGAGCCGATACGATCGAGCAGCGGCGTGCCAAGGCTTTGCTCCAATTGCGCGACTTGCTTGCTGACGGCGGACTGGCTGATATGCAGGGTTTTCCCTGCCTGGGTAAAGCCCCCTCGGTGGATCACTTCGACAAAGCTGCGCAGCTGTTTGAATTCCATCGGCCTGATTCCAGTTTGGAATGGTTGGCAGTCTAACAATTCGCTGTGGGGATGGAAGGCCGCGCTCTAAAATGGGCGCCTGCGAGGACCCAAAGCCCATGAAACGTTTTTCCTTCAAACACCTTGGCCGTTTGCTGACTGAATTGGTTGTGCTGCTCGCGATTTATCTGCTGGGCACCCAGTTGGCGACCTGGCTGGCCTGGCCCATTCCCGGTGGCGTGGTGGGCTTGGGCCTGTTGCTGGCAACGTTCGCCAGCGGCCTGGTCAAGCCGGCGGCACTGCAATTGGGCGCCGGGGTGTTGATGGCCGAGATGCTGCTGTTCTTCATCCCGGCCCTGATGAGCCTGCTCGATTACGGCGGCCTGCTGCGCAACGATGGCTGGCGCATCCTGTTGGTGATCGGCTTGAGCACGCTGGCGGTGATGCTGGTCACGGCATTTACGGTGGAAGCCGTGTGCCGCTGGAGGTTGCGCCATGAAGCTTGAACTGATGCCGGTGTTCTGGCTCGCCTTGACCCTGAGCGCCTACGTATTCAGCCGCTGGCTCTACCGGCGTACCGGGCGCTACCTGCTGTCGCCGCTGATCCTGGTGCCGGCATTGTTGTTGGCGGTGGCCGTGCCGATGCACACCGCCTATGCCGAATACGCCACCGACACCCACTGGCTGATGCTGGTGCTGGGCCCGGTGACCGTGGCGTTTGCCGTGCCGATCTGGCAGCAGCGCCGCTTGCTGGCGCGGCACTGGCCGGCGTTGCTGCTGGGTATGGTGGCGGGCAGTGTGGCGTCGATCGCGACTTCGTTCGGCCTGGCGAAGGCACTGGCGCTGGACGGTGCGGTGACGCTGTCGCTGGTGCCGCGCTCGATCACCACACCGTTCGCCATGCCGGTGTCTTCCGACCTGGGCGGCGTGCCGGAGCTGACGGCGGTGTTCGTGATGTTCACCGGTGTGTTCGGCGCCATGCTCGGTGGTGTATTACTCAAATGGCTGCCGCTGCGGACACCCCTGGCACGTGGCGCGTTGTTTGGCGTGGGCGCCCACGGTGCGGGTGTCAGCCGCGCCCATGAAGTGGGCGGCGAAGAGGGCTCGGTCGCCGGCCTGGTGATGGTGTTGACGGGGTTGCTCAACCTGTTTGCCGTGCCTTTTCTGGCGGCACTTCTCTGACGCGTTTTAAACAAACCTCAACTATTCTCTGAACTGACCCGCTCGGTCATCAAGCTGGCTGCCAAGGCAACTCCGGCGGCCATGAGGTCTGACTAGACTGGCCCATCACACAAAAAAACAACAATAAGACAGTGCGCCAAGGAGGTCATCGCCGTGAGCCTAGCCCCCGTTCTATCGCCGCAGAATGTCAAAGACCAGGTCAGCGCTGCCGAATGGCAGACCCGCGTCGACCTGGCGGCCTGCTATCGCCTGGTGGCGCTGCATGGCTGGGATGACCTGATCTTCACCCATATCTCGGCCAAGGTACCGGGCACCGATGATTTCCTGATCAACCCGTATGGGCTGATGTTCCACGAGATCACCGCGTCCAGCCTGGTCAAGGTCGATCAGGCCGGCAACAAACTGATGGACAGCCCCTACGACATCAATCCGGCGGGCTACACCATTCACAGTGCCATCCATGAAGTTCGCCATGATGTGACGTGCGTGCTGCACACCCACACGGCCGCGGGGGTGGCCGTCGCTGCGCAGAAGCAGGGCGTGTTGCCCATCAGCCAGCAATCGCTATTCGTGCTGTCGAGCCTGGCCTATCACGCCTACGAAGGCGTGGCCTTGAACCATGAAGAAAAAGCCCGCTTGCAGGCCGACCTCGGGGATAGCAATTTCCTGATGCTGCACAACCATGGCCTGCTGACCTGCGGCAGTACCATTGCCGACACCTTTCTGATGATGTTCACCTTCCAGCGTGCCTGCGATATTCAGGTGCTGGCGCAGAGCGGCGGCGCCGAATTGATCGCCATCGGGCCGCAGATTCTTGCCGGTGCCAAGGCGATGGTGGCGGCTGTCACAAAGAGCGCCCAAGGCATGGGCGGCGCGCTGGCCTGGCCGGCCTTGCTGCGCAAATTGGACCTGCAAGACCCGGGGTATAACCGCTGATGCCACTCGCCGAAATCCCGCTCAGAGTCTGGCGCAAGCGTGGCCAGGATTTCGTCTTTCGCGGCCGTACCCTTCGCTATTGGGTGGCCGGGCAGGGCGAACCGCTGCTGCTGATCCATGGCTTCCCCACGGCCAGCTGGGACTGGCATTACCTGTGGCAGCCCCTGGCCCAGCGGCACTTGGTGATCGCCTGCGACATGCTCGGCTTCGGTGACTCGGCCAAGCCGCTGGACCACGATTACTGCCTGCTGGAACAGGCGGACTTGCAACAGGCCCTGCTCGAACACTTGCGAGTGGAACAGCCGGTGCATGTGTTGGCCCACGACTACGGTGATAGCGTCGCCCAGGAACTCCTGGCCCGGCACTACGAAGGCCGGTTTGAGATGGCCAGCTGTGTGTTCCTCAATGGCGGGTTGTTCCCCGAAACCCATCGCCTGGCGCTGGTGCAAAAACTCTTGCTCAGCCCCCTGGGCTGGATGATCGGCCGCGCCTTCGGGCGCAATGCCCTGGCGGACAACTTCAGCCAGATATTCGGCCCCGACACCCGCCCCAGTGAAAGTGCCCTGGATGATTTCTGGAGCCTGATCAACGTCAACGACGGCACGCGGATCCTGCACAAACTGATCGCCTACGTCCCCCAGCGCCGTCGCCTGCGTGATCGCTGGGTCGCCGCCATGCAGCGCGGCGAAGTGCCGTTGCGGGTGATCGACGGCGAAGTGGACCCGATCTCCGGCGCGCATATGGTCGGGCGTTACCAGCAACTGGTGCCCGACGCCGACACGGTGTTGCTGGCCAATATCGGCCACTACCCGCAGATCGAGGCGCCGGTGCAGGTGCTCAGGCACTACCAGGCCTTTCGTGATCGGCTCCGGCAGCCGGCCTCGCAAGTGGCCTATTCCTGATCCCGAATCCTTTTCTGTAGGAGCGAGCTTGCTCGCGAAAATCGTCAACGATAACGCGGGAGTCCTGACACCACGCGGCGCTCTGGGATTTTTCGCGAGCAAGCTCGCTCCTACTGAGAGACGAGTCATCATCCCCCAGCCTTATCGAGCACCATTCAGCCTCCGCCGTATTTATTGTGACCGCAGGCGCGTTGCCGGACACTCGAACCATTCCCATTGTCGCCAGCGGAGTTCGGTATGAGTGAGTCAGTGCAGTTCCAGGATAAGGTCGTGATCGTCACCGGTGCCGGCGGCGGATTGGGCCGGGCCCATGCGCTGCTGTTCGCCAGGCACGGGGCCAAGGTCCTGGTCAACGACCTCGGCGGCTCTACCCAGGGCGAGGGCGCCAATGCGTCCGCCGCCGACCGAGTGGTGGCCGAGATTCGTGCTGCGGGCGGTGTCGCCGAGGCCAACCATGACTCTGTCACCGACGGTGACAAGATCGTCCAGAACGCCCTCGACGTTTTCGGTCGCATCGACGTAGTGGTCAACAACGCCGGCATCCTGCGTGACAAAACCTTCCACAAAATGGACGACGCCGACTGGGACCTGGTTTACCGCGTGCATGTCGAAGGTGCCTACAAAGTCACCCGCGCCGCCTGGCCTTACCTGCGTGAGCAAGGCTACGGCCGGGTGATCTTCACTGCGTCTACCTCGGGCATCTACGGCAATTTCGGCCAGTCCAACTACGGCATGGCCAAGCTCGGGCTGTACGGCCTGACCCGCACCCTGGCCCTGGAAGGGCGCAAGAACAACATCCTGGTCAATGCGATTGCCCCTACCGGCGGTACGCGCATGACCGAAGGCCTGATCCCGCCGCAAGTGTTCGAGCGCCTCAAGCCGGAACTGGTCAGCCCGCTGGTGGTGTACCTGGGCAGCGAAGCGTGCCAGGAAACGTCCGGGCTGTTCGAGGTCGGTGGCGGCTGGATCGGCAAGACCCGCTGGGAGCGCAGCCTGGGCGTGGGCTTCGACCCTGAAGCCGGGTTCTCCCCCGATGATGTGGCGGCGCATTGGGCGCAGATCTGCGACTTTGAAGGCGCAGCCCACCCCAACGACAACATCGAAGCGTTGAAGGAGATGATGGCGAACTTGCAGAAGTACAGCCTGTGATCGTTGCTTGAAAAAGCTTGAATCCCACGGGGCGCTGATGGCGCCCCGTTTTATTTCAGGCAAAAAAAAGCCGCTGCAAACGCAGCGGCTGAAGTCAGACGTTGGATCAAGGAGCGACAAATCAACGTCAGTGAACACGGGTAACAGATTGAAAACAGGCATCAATCCATTCGAGTCTGGCTGTTCTTCCCGATGGGGAAACGGGCTGTTTGCCCTGAAAGCGAGGCAAGAATAGTCGGTTGTTACAAAATGAGTAATCCCGATTCATGACAAGGACTGTTACTGAAAGCGCAACAGTTTGAGGGCGAGCCATCCATTCCCCTGATAACCCGCCATCCACCCAATCCATGGGCCCGCCCACACCCCGGCCAGAGCGGCTTGTCATCCTTTCGAGCGATAGAGCGAATCCCTCCTTGGTGCGCTTATCGCTCCTGATGCGCGGCAGTAGGGTGAGGCCTTCTGTCACTCACCGGGGAAGACGCATGACAAAAACAACAATGCGCGCCATCTTCACGCCACAGGCGCTGGCCGCTGCGGTTGCGTTGGGTTGCTGTGCCCAGGCACAGGCTGTTTCCTTCAACATTGGCGAGATCGAAGGGCAATTCGACTCCTCGCTGTCGGTCGGCTCGAGCTGGGGCATGCGCGATGCCGATAAAAAGCTCGTGGGCACCGTCAATGGCGGCACGGGCCAGGCTTCCACGGGGGATGACGGGCGTCTCAACTTCAAGAAGGGCGAGACCTTCTCCAAGATCTTCAAAGGCCTGCATGACCTGGAGCTGAAATACGGCGATACCGGTGTGTTCGTGCGCGGCAAATACTGGTACGACTTCGAACTCAAGGACGAAGACCGCGAGTTCAAGCAGATCAGCGACCACAACCGCAAGGAAGGCGCCAAGTCCAGCGGTGCGCAGATCCTCGATGCGTTCGTCTACCACAACTACTCCCTGGGCGACCTGCCGGGCACCGTGCGCGCCGGCAAGCAGGTGGTCAGTTGGGGCGAAAGTACTTTCATCGGCAACTCCATCAACAGCATCAACCCGATTGACGTGTCGGCGTTCCGTCGGCCCGGTGCCGAGATCAAGGAAGGGCTGATCCCGGTCAACATGCTGTTCGCGTCCCAGAGCCTGACCAACCAACTGACCGTGGAAGGCTTCTACCAGCTGGAGTGGGACCAGACGGTGCTGGATAACTGCGGCACCTTCTTTGGCAATGACGTGGCGGCGGATGGCTGCACCGGCAACTACACGGTGGGTAGTCCGGCGATTGCCCCGCTCCAACCGATCGCAGCGGCTCGCGGCCAAGGCTTTGTGGTGACCCGCGAAGGTGTGGTGGTGCAGCGTGCCGGTGATCGCGATGCACGGGACTCCGGCCAATTCGGTGCAGCCTTGCGCTGGCTGGGCGATGACACGGAGTACGGCCTGTATTTCATGAACTACCACAGCCGTACGCCGACTGTGGGCACGATTACCGCCAACACCAATCTGGCGACCATCGGTGGTATCGCGGCGGCTGCTCCGGCGGGCTTCGGTTCGGCCCTGGCCCAGAGCACCATGCTCGGCCGTGGCCAGTACTATCTCGACTACCCGGAAGACATTCGCCTGTTCGGCGCGAGCTTCTCCACCACCTTGCCCACCGGCACCGCGTGGACCGGGGAAATCAGCTACCGGCCCAATGCCCCGGTGCAGTTGAACACCACCGACTTGACATTGGCTTTGATCAATCCGATCGCCGGCCAACTCGCTTCACCCATCCGCAGCAACTTCGGTGACGACAACAAGGGCTACCGCCGCAAGGAAATCACTCAGATCCAAAGCACCATGACCCAGTTCTTCGACCAGGTCCTCGGCGCCGAACGCCTGACCCTGGTAGGCGAGGCGGCCGTCGTGCACGTGGCGGGCCTGGAGGACAAATCCAAACTGCGTTACGGCCGTGATTCGGTCTATGGCGCCTACGGTTTCCAGGGTGACACCGACGGTTTTGTCACCTCCACCTCCTGGGGCTACCGCGCGCGGGCGATCCTCGACTACAACAACGCGCTCTTCGGGGTGAACCTCAAGCCCAACCTGTCCTGGTCCCATGACGTGGCCGGCTACGGGCCCAACGGGATCTTCAATAAAGGCGCCAAGGCCCTCAGCGTCGGCGTGGATGCGGACTATCGCAGCACCTACACCGCCAGCCTCAGCTACACCGACTTCTTTGGCGGCGACTACAACACCCTGACCGACCGCGACTTCCTCGCCCTCAGCTTCGGCGTGAACTTCTGATTTGGCTTAAAGAAGGACAAGAATCCATGCGTAAGACAATTGCAGTATTGGCCCTCAGCCTGTTGGCTTCCCACGTGATGGCGGCGGTGTCGCCGGAAGAGGCGGCCAAGCTGGGCACCACCCTGACACCGGTCGGCGCCGAAAAAGCCGGCAACGCCGATGGCTCGATCCCGGCGTGGACCGGCGGTATCCCGAAAAACGCCGGCGCGGTGGACAGCAAGGGCTTCCTCGCCGATCCGTTCGCCAATGAAAAACCGCTGTTCGTGATCACCGCCGCCACGGTGGACAAGTACAAGGACAAACTCTCCGACGGCCAGGTGGCGATGTTCAAGCGCTACCCCGAGACCTACAAGATCCCGGTGTACCCGAGCCACCGTACGGTCAACCTGCCACCGGACATCTACGAGTCGATCAAGCGCAGCGCGCTGAACGTCAAGACGATCAACGACGGCAACGGCCTGGAAAACTTCACCGGTAACCGTTACTACGCGTTCCCGATTCCCAAGAATGGCGTGGAAGTGCTGTGGAACCACATCACCCGCTACCACGGTGGCAACCTGCGCCGCATCATCACCCAGGCCACCCCGCAGACCAATGGCAGCTACACGCCGATCCGCTTCGAGGAGGAAGTGGCGGTGCCCCAGGCGATTCCCGATATCGACCAGGCCAAGGCGGCCAACGTGCTGAGCTATTTCAAGCAATCGGTGACCGCCCCGGCACGCCTGGCGGGTAACGTGCTGCTGGTGCACGAGACCCTCGACCAGGTGAAGGAGCCGCGCCTGGCCTGGATCTACAACGCCGGCCAGCGCCGCGTGCGCCGCGCGCCGCAAGTGTCCTATGACGGCCCGGGCACCGCGTCCGACGGCCTGCGCACCACCGACAATTTCGACATGTTCTCCGGCGCCCCTGACCGCTATGACTGGAAGCTGGTGGGCAAGAAAGAGATGTACATCCCCTACAACAGCTACAAGCTCGATTCGCCGTCGCTCAAATACGACGACATCATCAAGGCCGGTCACATCAACCAGGACCTGACCCGTTACGAACTGCACCGCGTGTGGGAAGTGGTCGGCACGGTCAAGCCGAGCGAGCGGCACATCTACGCCAAGCGCCACATGTACATCGACGAAGACAGCTGGCAAGTCGCGCTGGTGGATCACTACGACGGTCGTGGCCAACTGTGGCGCGTCGCCGAAGGCCATGCGCAGTTCTACTACGACCACCAGGTGCCGGCCTACACCGTCGAGACCCTGTACGACATCATTGCCGGGCGCTACATCGCACTGGGCATGAAGAACGAGGAGAAGAGCAGCTTCGTGTTCGGCTTTGCGGCCAAGGCAGCGGACTACACCCCGGCGGCGTTGAGGGCTGAAGGCGTACGCTGATCCCGGATCGAAGCGGAGTCAAAATGTGGGAGGAGGCTTGCCCCCCCTCCCACATTGGGTTTTGTGCATGGCCTTCAATCATTGTGCTGAATACTTCTTCAACAACCACCCGCCACAGGACTAGGGTAAGCATCAGGTTGCATAACAATAAAAAAGCAGGATGCAGCAATGACTGCCATGACACGCTGCCTGGACCGTCCTGGATTCATGCCCCGGCTGTCCGCTCACCATCTGCTGCGCCCACGCCTGGCCGAGCCGTTGCTGACGGACCAGGCCAGGGTCAAATTACTCTGCGCCCCCAGCGGCAGTGGCAAGAGCGCGCTGCTCGCCGAATGTGCGTTGCAGGCGCCTGCGGGTTGCCAGGTGTACTGGTTGCCCCTCAATGGCGCGGTGCTCAGCCCCCTCGACCTGTGCCTGCGGCTGGCGCAAAACCTGGGCCTGACGTTTACCGATGAAACCACCTTGCTGCTCGACCTCAGCCGCTGGCAGGCCTCGGCGTGGCTGTTCCTCGATGATTTTTGCCGCTTGCCCACGCCCGACACCGACGCCTTGCTTGACCGGCTGCTCACCGCCAGCAGCCCGGCCCTGACCTGGTGGCTGGGCGCACGGCGGCGACCGGCGTGCAACTGGCCGCGCCTGCTGCTCGACGATGAGTTGCTCGAATGTGGCGCCGAACTGGCCTTCAGTCCTGGGGAGATCCAGCAACTGCTCAGCCATGCCCCCGGGCATTCGGTCGACAGCGTGCAGCAGTTCAGCGCCGGTTGGTGCGCGGGCGTGCGCATCGCCCTGCTGGGGGATGGGCACCCCGACAGGACCTTGCTCGACTACCTGCAACACGAACTGTTCAGCACACTGCCGCCGGAGCTGGCGGAGGCCTGGCGCGTACTGGCTCATCTGCCGCGCTTCAACGCCGGCTTGTGCGAGCACTTGTTCGGCGCGGGGGACGGCGACCAGTACCTGAGGGATCTGCAGGTGCTCGGCGCCTTTATCCAGCCGTGGGAAGACACCGACTGGCTGCAGGTTTTTCCGCCCCTGGCGCAGCTGATGCAAAACGAGCCCTGGCCGGCCAAACGCTCCTGGCATCGCCGCGCCTGCCAATGGTTCTGCGCCGAACAGGACTGGCAGGCCGCCTTCGAACAGGCGCTGCTGGCCGAAGAATATGAAATGGCGGTGAGCCTGTTGCAGCATTTCAGTTTCGAGGACCTGTTCCGCCAGCAGAACGCCGTCTTGCTGTTGCACCTGCATGAGCAACATGGCGATGAGTTGATGCTCGGCTCGGCACAACTGGTGGGGCTGGTGACGGCGGCGTTGCTGTTTGCCGGGCGTTTCGAGCAGGCAGCGGTGTGCATCGATCAACTGGCCCGGTTTGCCCCGCAACCGACGGCGGCGCAACAGCGGTATTTGTTGGCGCGCTGGCAGGCGCAATGGGGCTGGCTGCTGCACCTGGGCGGCGATGCCGAGGGCTCGCGCCTGCATTTTCTGGAGGCGCTGCAAGCCTTGCCCGACAGCGCGTGGACCTCGCGGCTGATGTGCCTGTCTGGCCTGACCCAGCAAGCCTTGTTGCGCGGCGAATTGGACGTGGCCCAAAGCCTGAACCGCGAAGCGCTGTGCCTGGCGCGCGCCCATGGTTCGTTGCTGCTGGAGGCGCTGCTAGAGCTGGATCACGCTCAACTGCTGGAACAGCGCGGGGCACCGTACCGGGCCCAGAGCCTGCTGGAAAATGTACAGGCCATGTTACTTAAACAGCGGCTCAAGGCCGGCCCCTTGGTGGGGCGTATCGCCTTGCGACGCGGGCACCTGGCCTTGCGCCAGGGCCAGGACAGCCTGGCCGCCGAGTGTTTCGACACGGGCTTGAAGATTTGCCTGCACAGCCAGGACAAGCGCGTGCTCTACGGCTTTCTCGGCCTGGCGCTGTTGGCTGCCAACCGTGGCGATTACGCCCAGGCCTTTGTCCAGTTGCGTGAGGCCGAGCGGCTGATGCAGCAACGCCAGGTGCCGGACACGGTGTACCGCGCGGTGCTGCTGTTGGTCAGCGGGCACTTCTGGTTGCAGCAGGGGCGCGCCGAATTGACCGTGGAAGCGGTGCGTCGCGTGCTGCGTCACTTCCGTGGGCCCCAGGGCAAGCAGGCGCCGCCGGCCACCCTGGAACTGATCCCGCGTCTTGAATACCTGTTGGTGCTGGCGGAGGTGAAGCTGGGCTGCGCCGAGCAACCGCTGGAACGGCTCAACGCCTTGCTGCAAGCCACCCATCAGCGCGGCATGCTGTGCCTGGAAATCGAACTGCACCTGGTGCTGGGCGAAGTCGCCTGGCAACTGGGTGATCAGGCCTTGGCGCGCCGCTCGCTGCAAGCCGGCCTGGAGTTGGCCGGGCGTTGCCAGGTGCAGCAAGCGATTCGCGAACTGCGTCTGCGCGCGCCGGGACTGCTGAGTGAGCTGGGCCTGGAACCTCAGGCATCAACCCCCGGCACGGTGGAAAACCCCTTGAGCCAGCGCGAACTGGAAGTGCTGCAACTGATCGCCCTCGGCAGTTCCAACCTGGAGATCGCCGACCGGCTGTTTA
Organism: Pseudomonas sp. 8 R 14; assembly: GCF_900005955.1. Classification (NCBI taxonomy): domain Bacteria; kingdom Pseudomonadati; phylum Pseudomonadota; class Gammaproteobacteria; order Pseudomonadales; family Pseudomonadaceae; genus Pseudomonas; species Pseudomonas sp. 8 R 14. The sequence goes on from NZ_CVTH01000062.1 coordinate 75,790, forward strand.
TCTCCCTGCACACCGTCAAGACCCACGCGCGGCGCATTCACAGCAAGCTCGGCGTAGAGCGGCGTACCCAGGCGGTGGCCAAGGCCAAGACCTTGGGCCTGATGGTTTAGATGAACGCCTGACGGTATTCGCCGGGCGTGGCGCCCATGGCCTGGCGGAAGCGATGGGTAAAGTGGCTGGCGCTGGAAAAACCGCACAGCAAGGCAATCTCGCCCAACGGCAGGGCGCCGCCACGCAGCAGGTTTTGCGCGCGTGTCAGCCGGCGCGCCAGCAGGTACTGATGGGGTGGCAGTCCGAAGCTTTGGCGAAACATCCGTGCGAAATGGTACTCCGACAACGCACACAACCCAGCCAGTTGCCCAAGGCTGATGGGCTCCTCCAAGTGCTGGTCGATGTAGTCCACCAGCAACCGTCGTTGGTAGGCGGCCAGCCCGCCTTTCAACCGCAGGCCTTCGCGGGCGCCCACCTGGCTGAGCAGGGTGTGGCTGAGCATTTCATGGGCGAGGCTGCTGGTAAGCAGGCGTTCGGCGGGCTCGTGCCAGTTGAGGGCGATCAGTTGGTGGAAGCGTTGGGCCTGGCGCTGGTCTTCCAGAAAGGTACTTTCCCGCAGCTCCAGCGTGCGCGGTTCGCGGTCAAGCAGGGTGACGCAGCCCAGGGCAAATTGCTCCGGGCTGAAATACACGTGGGCCAGGCGGATCTCACCGTTGATCACCCAGGCCGATTGGTGCTCGGCAGGCAGGATGCACAGCTTGTCGGGGCCGCCCTTGGTGCCCGGCCGGTCACGCCGAAACGTGCCGGTGCCGCCACCGACATAGCAGGACAAGGTGTGATGGCTGGGCGCCTGGTAGTCCTGGGAATCATGATGGTTGCTCCACAAGGCCGCGGACAAGCCGTCACCGAGCTCGGCGCAGGCTTCCAGGCGTGCGTTGGGCGAGCGGTTAAGGGCTTGGAAGACTTGCAGGGATTCCAGGTCTGGCATGGTGTGTGTTCTCCGACGCCTTGCATCCTACTCCGCGAGGCTGGCGCTGTGATCCCATCGCCCGACAAAAGCGCAAGATTGTGCAAGAGCCTTGCCCGGGTTGAAGGCGACACTGTGGCTCAATCGATGGAGCCCGCTATGAACCTTTCCCTGTATTTACTCACCGTGCTGATCTGGGGCACCACCTGGATCGCCCTCAAATGGCAATTGGGCGTGGTGGCGATTCCCGTGTCCATCGTCTACCGCTTCGGCCTGGCGGCTCTGGTGTTGTTTGCGTTGCTGCTGGTCAGTCGCAAGTTGCAGGTGATGAATCGGCGTGGGCACCTTATCTGCCTGGCCCAGGGGTTGTGCCTGTTCTGTGTCAACTTCATGTGCTTTCTCACCGCCAGCCAATGGATCCCCAGCGGCCTGGTGGCGGTGGTGTTTTCCACGGCCACGCTGTGGAATGCGCTGAACGCCCGGGTGTTTTTCGGCCAGCGGGTGGCACGCACTGTGTTGATGGGAGGCGGCCTCGGGCTGGCGGGCTTGGGCCTGCTGTTCTGGCCGGAACTGGTGGGGCATACCGCCAGCCCGCAGACCTTGCTGGGGTTGGGGTTGGCGTTGCTGGGGACGATGTGTTTCTCGGCGGGCAATATGCTCTCGAGCCTGCAGCAGAAGGCCGGTCTGAGGCCGCTGACCACGAATGCCTGGGGCATGTTGTATGGTTCGTTGATGCTGGCGACCTACTGCGTGGTGCGCGGTATTCCGTTTGAGATGGACTGGAGCGCACGGTACATCGGTGCGTTGTGGTACCTGGTGATTCCGGGTTCGGTGATCGGGTTTACTGCGTACCTGACCTTGGTCGGGCGCATGGGGCCGGAGCGTGCGGCGTATTGCACGGTGCTGTTCCCGGTGGTGGCGCTGAATGTGTCGGCGTTTGCCGAAGGCTACCAGTGGACCGCGCCGGCGTTGGCGGGGTTGGTACTGGTGATGCTGGGGAATGTGTTGGTGTTTCGTAAGCCCAAGGTGGCTCAGCCGGTGAATCCGATCCTCCAGGCAAAGCAGGTCTAGTGTGGGAGGAGGCAAGCCCCCCTCCCACATTTCCTGCATTTCTCACATTTGACCGAGTTGTCTGGTTTATTTGAGCCCTAAACGCTTGGCCATCCGGCCGAGGTTGGCGCGGTCCAGGCCCAGTTCGCGGGCGGCGCTGGCCCAGTTGTGCTGGTGGCGTTCCAGGCAGGCGTTGATGACTTGGCGCTGGTAGTGCTCGGTGGCCTGGCGCAGGTCACCGGTGACGGCCAGGGCTGCTTCTGCCGGTGCTTCGATCACCGGCGTGCTGACGTCGGGCAAATCCAGGTCCTGGGCACTCAGGCTCAGAATCTTCGGGCGTTCGCGACAGTTACCCAGTGCCTTCAACGCACTGCGCCCGATCAAATGCTCCAGCTCCCGCACATTGCCCGGCCAGTTATAGGCCAGCAGCGCCGCCTGGGCATCGCTGGTCAGGCGCAGGCTGCCCAGGCCCATGCGTGAGCGGTTCTGCTCGAGGAAGAAGCCGGCCAGCAGCAACACATCACGCCCGCGCTCGCGCAGGGCCGGCACTTGCAGCGGGTACACGCTTAGGCGGTGGTAGAAGTCGGCGCGGTAGCGGCCGTTGCGCACTTCATCGGCGAGGTCGCGGTTGGTGGCGGCGATCAGGCGCACATCCACCTGGTGTTCCTTGTCCGAGCCCAGGCGCTGCAACTGGCCGCTTTGCAGCACCCGCAGCAGCTTGGCCTGCACGCTCAGGGACAACTCGCCCACTTCGTCCAGAAACAGCGTGCCGCCATTGGCCAGCTCGAACTTGCCGCGCCGTTCATTCAGCGCGCCGGTGAAGGCGCCACGCACATGGCCGAACAACTCGCTTTCCACCAGGGTTTCCGGCAGGGCCGCGCAGTTGAGGCTGATCAGTGGTTTGTCCGCGCGGGACGACGCCGCGTGAATGGCCTGGGCCACCAGTTCCTTGCCCACCCCGGTTTCGCCGGTGATCAGTACCGTGAGGTCGCTGCCACCCACCAGCTTGATTTCCTCCACCAGGCGCTTGTGGGTTTTACTCTGGCCGATCATTTCCTTGTGCTGCTGGCCGCTGGCCTGGCGGTAGATTTCGGCCCGCTGGTGTTCGTCTTCGGCCCGCAGGGCCAGGCGTTCGATGCGTTCGGCAACATTCACCGTTGCGGCAGCGAGGCTGGCGAAGGCTTGCAGCGCGTCCAGTTCCACGCGTTCGAAGCGTTCGGTGTCCAGCGCGTCCAGGGTCAACAGGCCCCAGGGCAGATCGTCGACAAACAGCGGGCAGCCCATGCAGTCGTGGACTTCCAGGTGGCCGTGCACGCCATCGACCAGGCCGTCGTAGGGATCGGGCAATTCGCTGTCACTGTCAAAGCGTGTGGGCCCAGGGCTGCTGAGCAGCACGGCGAAGCGCGGATGTTCGCTGACCTTGAAGCGGCGGCCCAGGGTGTCTGCGCTCAAGCCATCCACCGCCAGCGGCACCAGCGATTCGCCGTCCAGGCGCAGCAGGGCGGCCGCATCACACGGCAACAGGGCGCGCATGGCTTGCAGCAGGCGTCGATAGCGTTCGCCTTCGGGCAGTTCCCGCGACAGGTCGGCGACCAGCGGCAGCAGGGTGGTGAGCAGTGAGTGTGCAGTCATAATGACTCCTTGTGGTCCGTATGACTATAAGGTGTAGGAGGTCATACTGACTACATATCGCTCAAGCTATTGAAATTAAATGATTTATTAGTTGGCATGAATACTGAGTAGCTAAGGGCAATCAGTAAAGAAGCCCAGGAGGCTCCCATGCTTAGTGCCCAAGACCGTGCCATCGTCAAATCCACCGTGCCCCTGCTGGAAAGCGGCGGCGAAGCGCTGATCACCCATTTCTACCGCATGATGCTCTCCGAGTACCCTGAGGTTCGCCCGCTGTTCAACCAGGCCCACCAGGCCAGCGGTGACCAGCCCCGGGCCCTGGCCAATGGCGTATTGATGTACGCGCGGCATATCGACCAGCTCGACCAACTGGGCGACCTCGTGGCGAAGATCATCAACAAGCACGTCGCCTTGCAGATCCTGCCGGAGCATTACCCGATCGTGGGCGCTTGCCTGCTGCGGGCGATTTCCGAGGTGCTGGGCAGTGAGATCGCCACCCCTGAGGTGATGAATGCCTGGGGCGCCGCGTACGGCCAACTGGCGGATATCCTGATCGGTGCCGAGGCCGCTATCTATACAGAGAAAGCCCAGGCCCCCGGCGGCTGGCGCGGTGCGCGGGCGTTTACCCTGGTCAAGCGTGTGGAGGAGAGCGCCGAGATCACTTCCTTCTATTTCGCGCCGGCGGACAACGGGGCGATCCTCGCTGCCGCGCCGGGCCAATACATCGGCATGAAGCTGGTGCTCGACGGTGAGGAAGTGCGCCGCAATTATTCACTGTCGGCGCTGAGTGATGCAGGTCAGTACCGCATCAGCGTCAAGCGCGAGGCCGGTGGGCGGGTTTCCAACTACCTGCATGACCAGTTGCAGGTCGGTGCGACGATTGACCTGTTTCCACCATCGGGCGAGTTCACCCTGGCGGCCAGCGATAAGCCGTTGGTGCTGATCAGCGGCGGGGTAGGGATCACCCCGACCTTGCCGATGCTGGAGGCTGCGCTGGCCACCGAGCGTCCGGTGCACTTTATCCACTGCGCGCGTAATGGCGGGGTGCATGCGTTCCGCGATTGGGTGGATGCACTGGCGGCCAAGCACCCGCAGCTCAAGCGCTTTTATTGCTATGCCGAGGACGACGGCGTGAGCCCTGCGGCGGATAAGGTCGGCCTGCTGAGCCAGGAGCAACTGGCCGCATGGTTGCCGAAGCAGCGTGACCTGGACGCGTACTTCCTCGGCCCCAAAGGTTTCATGGCGGCGATCAAGCGCCACCTCAAGGCCCTGGGCGTACCCGAGAAACAAAGCCGCTACGAATTCTTCGGCCCGGCTGCCGCGTTGGAGTAACCGCCTTTGGGGGAGTAGGAAGCTTCAAGCCGCAAGCTTCAAGTAAAGGCCGCATCGAAGCCCGCTTTTTACTTGAGGCTTGCAGCTTGCAGCCTGTCGCTATCCCCCAATTAATCCCCTGTTAACCCCTCTCTGTTTAAACCACTCTCTGTGTGTAAACTTGCGGCCATTGGCACAACCAAACAAAGGGATACGGGGATGAGTGACGAATTGCGTTTAGGCAGGGAGCGGCGCTTTCTGGTGTTGCTGGGCATCATCTGCCTGGCGCTGATCGGTGGGGCGTTGTACATGCAGGTGGTTTTGGGCGAGGCGCCGTGCCCGTTGTGCATCCTGCAACGCTATGCCTTGCTGTTGATTGCGATCTTCGCGTTCATCGGTGCCGCCATGCGCACCAAGGGCGCCCTCACGCTGTTCGAAGGCCTGGTGGTACTCAGCGCTCTCGGTGGGGTGGCCGCGGCCGGTCACCATGTGTACACCCAGTTCTTCCCGCAGGTGAGCTGCGGCGTCGATGTACTGCAACCTATCGTCGACGACCTGCCCCTGGCCAAGGTCTTCCCACTGGGCTTCCAGGTCGACGGCTTCTGCAGCACCCCTTACCCGCCGGTGCTCGGCCTGTCCCTGGCGCAATGGGCACTGGTGGCGTTCGTGCTGACGGTCATCCTGGTGCCCCTGGGCATCTATCGCAATCGCCGCCACAAAGGCTGAACCCATCAGTGAAACGCCCCGGTCTTTCTTCAAGGAAGGCCGGGGCGTTTTTGCATGTAGGCTTTTGTGAACAGAGCGTGACGCCGGACAATTTTGGGTGCGCGCAATGTGCGACATGTTGTCACACGGAAGCCGCCGCAGGACGTTTCTGACCCGCCAAACCCGCGCTTAAATTTGCAAAAAGCCTCCAGGATGTGCTGTCAGTTCGTGGTTTGGACGCCGCCACGTACCTCACGTCGTACAAGGCTTTGAGTGATGTCCGAATGCCTTGTTTTATGGGGGGTTGCATAGGTTTTGCAGGCCCTTACGGGGTGTAAGGGCTGTGACGGTTTGCCCTATAACACGGCAATTTTTGTGGTTTTTGTTGAGAATCGAACGCGATAAGATCGCGAACCATTGCAATATTGGTGAAGGATTATTGCTGTAATCGATAAAAATTATTTCTTTATAAGACATGGTTTATACATCGCTAGCTAACTACAATCGCCCGCACTGAATGTCCGGTGCTGCTCAATCTTTGAGCACTGGAGCGGTCGAGGGGCAGATGGACGGCTCTGTGCGACCCCAAGGTTCCGGCAGCCTTTCAACTATCCGCACCAAAGGGAATTGGTCTGTAACAAGGCCTTTAACCACGAAATCGAATAAGAACTCACCGCAGGCTCGTGAAGCGTACCTATATGACGTGACGGGCAGGCTCTTATTCAATCGAAGAGAAATGCCAACCCTTGGCAGGGTGAAGTGTTGGCGATCAAAACCCAACTGCATTGCGCAAGCTGCTTTAGAGGTCGTGAGATGAGTAAAAACAGGTACCCCCGATTACTAGGCTTTTTGCCGCTGCTTGGCATGATGTTAATGCTGGGAGGCTGCAAGTGGACCTTGATGGACCCAAAAGGACAGATCGGTCTGGATCAACGAAACCTGATCATCACTGCCACCCTGCTGATGCTGTTGGTCGTGGTGCCTGTGATCATCATGACCTTTGCCTTCGCCTGGAAATACCGCGCGTCGAACACCAGCGCGACCTACGCGCCTAAGTGGTCGCACTCCACCAAGATCGAAATCGCGGTGTGGCTGGTCCCGATCCTCATCATCATCGCCCTGGGTTACATCACCTATAAGTCGACCCACGAGCTGGACCCATACCGTCCGCTGGAGTCCGACGTCAAGCCGATCAACATCGAAGTGGTCGCGCTGGACTGGAAGTGGCTGTTCATCTACCCGGACCTGGGTATCGCCACGGTTAACCAGATTCGCTTCCCTGAGAACACCCCGCTTAACTTCCGGATCACCTCCGACGCCGTGATGAACTCGTTCTTCATCCCTGCCCTGGGCGGTCAGATCTACGCGATGGCAGGCATGCAGACCCGACTGCACCTGATCGCCAACGAAAAAGCTGAAATGGAAGGCATCTCCGCGAACTACAGCGGCGCTGGCTTCACCGGCATGAAATTCAAAGCGATCTCGACGAGCCAGGAAGATTTCAACGCCTGGGTAGCCGAAGTCAAGGCCGCACCTAAACAGCTTGATCAAGCTGAATACGACGCCCTGACCAAACCAAGCCAGAACAACCCTGTCGCCCTGTACTCCGCGTATGAGCCGAACCTGTTTCAGAAAATCGTCGACAAGTACGAAGGTATGAAGCCAGGCAAGCCGGTCAAGCACGAGAAGAAAGAAGTGGCCGTGGTTGAAGGTTCTGACGCGGGCTCGCATTCAACTGCTGGGGCAGAGGAGTAAACGATGTTTGGTAAATTAAGTTGGGATGCGGTCCCGTTCCACGAGCCGATTGTGATGATTACCATCGCCATGATCGCGCTGGGTGGTCTGGCACTGTTTGCAGCAATCACTTATTTCAAGAAGTGGACCTACCTGTGGACCGAGTGGCTGACGTCGGTCGACCACAAGAAAATCGGCGTGATGTACATCATCGTTGCCATGGTCATGCTGCTGCGTGGTTTTGCCGACGCCATCATGATGCGTACCCAGTTGGCCATGGCCACCGAAGGTTCGCCTGGCTACCTGCCGCCTGAACACTATGACCAGATCTTCACCGCCCACGGTGTGATCATGATCATCTTCATGGCGATGCCTTTCTTCACCGGCCTGATGAACCTTGCAGTGCCGCTGCAGATCGGTGCGCGTGACGTTGCCTACCCGTTCCTGAACTCCCTGAGCTTCTGGCTGCTGGTTTCCGGCGTGGTGCTGATCAACGTGTCCCTGGGTGTCGGCGAATTCGCCAAGACCGGTTGGGTTGCGTATCCGCCATTGTCGGGCATCCAGTACAGCCCTGGCGTGGGTGTGGACTACTACATCTGGGCGCTACAGTTATCAGGACTCGGGACGACGCTGACGGGGGTCAACTTCCTGGCCACCGTCCTGAAAATGCGCGCCCCTGGCATGAAACTGATGGACATGCCGATCTTCACCTGGACCTGCACCTGGGCCAACGTCCTGATCGTGGCTTCGTTCCCGATCCTGGCCGCTACCATGGCGCTGCTGTCGCTTGACCGTTACCTGGATTTCCACATTTTCACCAATGAACTTGGTGGCAATCCAATGATGTACGTGAACCTGTTCTGGGCATGGGGTCACCCTGAGGTGTACATCCTGATCCTGCCAGCGTTCGGTATCTTCTCCGAAGTGATCTCGACCTTTACCGGCAAGCGCCTGTTCGGTCACCACTCGATGGTCTACGCATCGGGCGCAATCTCCGTACTGGGCTTCATGGTGTGGCTGCACCACTTCTTCACCATGGGTTCGGGGGCCAGCGTCAACGCCTTCTTCGGCCTGGCGACGATGCTGATTTCCATCCCGACGGGGGTGAAGCTATTCAACTGGCTGTTCACCATCTACCACGGCCGTCTGCGTATCACCAGCCAGGTCCTGTGGACCCTGGGCTTCATGGTGACCTTCGCCATCGGCGGCATGACCGGCGTACTGCTGGCCATCCCGGGTGCTGACTTCGTACTGCACAACAGCCTGTTCGTGATCGCTCACTTCCACAACGTGATCATCGGTGGTGCTGTATTCGGCTACATCGCTGGTTTCAGCTTCTACTTCCCGAAAGCGTTCGGCTTCAAGCTGCACGAAGGTTGGGGCAAGGCTGCATTCTGGTTCTGGATCTCGGGCTTCTTCGTTGCGTTCATGCCGCTCTATGCACTGGGCTTCATGGGCATGACCCGTCGTCTGAACGCCACTACCAACCCTGAGTGGGTGCCGTACCTGTACGTCGCCATGTTCGGTGCAATCATGATCGCTGTGGGTATCGCCTGCCAGTTGATCCAACTGTACGTGAGCATCCGTGACCGTAAGCAGAACGCTTGCGAATCCGGCGACCCATGGAATGGCCACACCCTGGAATGGTCGACCTCGTCGCCACCACCGTTCTACAACTTCGCGGTGATCCCGACTGCGAACACCATCGATGCGTTCACCGAAGCCAAGGAAGACGGTACTGCGTACCAGCAACCTAAGCACTACGAACCGATCCACATGCCAAGCAACACCGCCACTGGCGTGGTGATGGGTGCGCTGTTGACCGTGTTCGGTTTCGCGATGATCTGGCACATCTGGTGGCTGGCAATCGTGAGCCTGGTGGGCACCATCGGCTACTTCATTGTCCACGCAGCACGTGATGATCAAGGCTACATGGTGCCGGTCGAAACGATCGAGCGCATCGAAGCCGAGCAGCACGCTCGCCTGGTCGCCGAGAAGAAAATCCCGGCCAACCGTGTAGAAACCTCGTTGGAACAGGCTTAAACCATGTCGAACTTAGTGACCAATGCTGGACACGCCCATGTCGATGACCATGGGCACGATGACCATCACCACGACTCGGGGCCGATGACCGTTTTCGGTTTCTGGCTCTACCTGATGACCGACTGCATCTTGTTTGCGTCGATCTTCGCGGTGTACGCGGTACTGGTAAACAACGTAGCGGGTGGCCCGTCGGGCCACGACATCTTCGAACTGCCTTACGTGCTCGGCGAAACCGCCTTGCTGTTGTTCAGTTCGATCACCTACGGCTTCGCCATGTTGGCCTTCTACAAGGGCAACAAGAAAGGCGTCCTGAGCTGGTTGGCACTGACCTTCCTGTTCGGCCTGGGCTTCATCGGCATGGAGATCAACGAGTTCCACCTGCTGATCTCCGAAGGCTACGGCCCGCACCGTTCCGGCTTCCTGTCGGCGTTCTTCACGCTGGTAGGTACCCACGGTCTGCACGTAACGGCCGGCCTGCTGTGGATGGCGGTGATGATGTATCAGGTCAATAAACACGGCCTGACCAACACCAACAAGACTCGCCTGAGCTGCCTGAGCCTGTTCTGGCACTTCCTGGACGTGGTCTGGATCTGCGTCTTCACCGTTGTTTACCTGATGGGGACTCTGTAATGGCTAATGCACACTCCCATGACCATGACAGCCATGATGCGAGCCACGGCAGCGTTAAGTCGTACGCCATCGGCTTCATCCTGTCGGTAATCCTGACGCTTATCCCGTTCGGTCTGGTGATGTACCCGACCCTGCCGAAGTCGATCACCTTGATGATCGTGTTGGCGTTCGCAGTGATTCAGGTGCTGGTTCACCTGGTGTACTTCCTGCACCTGGATCGCTCGAAAGAGCAGCGCGATAACGTGGTTGCGTTCGTGTTCGCGGGCATAGTAATCCTGCTGCTGGTTGGCCTGTCGATATGGATCATGTTCAGCATCCATACGTTCATGATGGCGAAGTGAGGTAAGACCCGATGTCGCTTAAGCACTTTATCCAAATCACCAAACCGGGGATCATTTTCGGTAACGTGCTTTCTGTGGCGGGCGGTTTCTTCCTGGCCTCCAAGGGACATGTCGATCTGGCCATCTTCCTGGCTGCGATGATCGGTACGTCCCTGGTGGTAGCTTCCGGTTGTGTGTTCAACAACTGCATCGACCGTGACATCGATATCAAGATGGAGCGCACCAAGAATCGCGTGCTGGTCCAGGGCCTGATCTCCCTGAAACTGGCGCTGATCTTCGCGACCGTCCTGGGTGTTGCCGGTGTGGCCCTGTTGTACCAGGTGGCCAACCCGTTGGCGGCGTTGTTTGCCGTGATCGGTTTTGTCATCTACGTCGGCCTCTACAGCCTGTACCTCAAGCGCAAGTCGGTGCACGGCACGCTGGTGGGCAGTCTGTCGGGGGCGATGCCGCCGGTGATTGGTTATGTGGCTGTGACCAATAGCTTCGATATGGCTGCGCTGGTGCTGCTGGTGATGTTCAGCCTGTGGCAGATGCCGCATTCCTACGCCATCGCGATCTTCCGCTTCAACGACTACCTGGCTGCTTCGATTCCGGTGTTGCCGGTCAAGCGTGGCATCCAGGTCGCCAAGAAACACATCCTGCTCTACATCCTGGCCTTCCTCGTGGCGACCTTGATGTTGACCTTCAGTGGCTACGCCGGCATGAGCTACCTTGCCGTCGCCGCCGCCATGGGCATGTACTGGTTGTACATGGCCTGGACCGGCTACAAGGCGGTGGACGACACCGTCTGGGCGCGCAAGCTGTTCGTGTTCTCGATCTTCACCATCACCGCGCTGAGCGTGATGATGTCCCTGGATTTCCAAGTGCCGAAAGAGCTGTTGCTGACCTACGCCCACTGAGTGTCTGAGTAATAAAAAGGCCCCGCCTTCGAAAGAAGCGCGGGGTTTTTTATTGAGTGACCTTTAAACTACGACCAAACCCTACCCCTGCAGGAAGCAAAGTGATGAGTAAAAAAGCCGTTATGGTGTTCAGTGGCGGTCAGGATTCGACGACCTGCCTGATCCAGGCGCTGCCGCTGTATGACGAAGTGCACTGCATCACCTTCGATTACGGTCAGCGCCATGTCGCGGAAATCGAAGTCGCCCGGAAGCTGGCCAAGCAACTGGGGGCCACCGTTCACAAAGTGATGGACGTGTCGCTGCTCAACGAACTGGCGATCAGCAGCCTGACCCGCGACAACATTCCAGTGCCGACCGTGAACAGCTCCGGCGAAAGCCTGCCGAGCACCTTCGTGCCGGGCCGCAATATTCTGTTTTTAACCCTGGCGGCTATCTACGCGTATCAGGTCAAGGCCGGGACGGTCATCACCGGCGTGTGTGAAACCGACTTCTCCGGCTACCCCGATTGCCGCGATGAGTTCGTCAAAGCCTTGAACCAGGCGCTCAAGCTGGGCATGGAGTACGACGTACGCCTGGAAACCCCGTTGATGTGGCTGAACAAGGCTGAGACCTGGGCACTGGCGGATTACCACCGGCAACTGGACCTGGTCCGCGAGCAGACACTGACCTGCTACAACGGCATTATCGGCACCGGCTGTGGCGAATGCGATGCGTGCAACCTGCGTGCACGTGGCTTGAATGACTACCTGCAGAACAAGGCAGTGGTCATGCAGAGCCTGAAGCAGAAATTGCAGCTGAACTGACCCCAATACGTAGCAGACCCTGGCCAGAAAAAAGCCCCGTCTTCGCAAGTCGTACGGGTTTTTTTTATGGCGGGTCGGTTAAATCATTTGTTCCTTGTCTCGTCATACCCTTCTATACGAGCTGTGCGAATTCCTCACCCGTCTACAAGGAGTAGTCACCATGGTCAGCGTTAGTCGTCGATCCCTTCTCGCTCTTGGCGCCGCCCTGCCTTTGCTCGGGCGCCTGGATTGGGCGCTCGCCGCACCCGCGCCGACCAAGGCTGACAAGGTACTGCTCAACTACAACGAAAGCCCCTACGGGCCTTCGACGGCGGCCCGCGAAGCGATGCAGCGCGGCATCGCGACAGCCGGGCGGTATCCGTACAAACATATGTACGCCTTGGCCGGCTTGTTTGCCCAGCAGCACGGGATTGCCGAAGAGCAGGTGGCGGTGTTCGCCGGCTCCATGGCCGCGCTGCGCTACGCGGTGCTGGCGTTCACCAGCGAAACCCGCGGCCTGGTGATGGCCACGCCGTCCTACGAAGTACCGCGCCAGGCCGCCGAGTCCCGTAAGGCGCCGGTGCGCGAAGTGGGCCTTGACGCCGATCACGCCCACGACGTTCCCGCCATGCTCGCCGCCGATCGCCAGGCGGGGATGCTCTATGTCTGCAATCCCAACAATCCGACGGGCACCATCACCTCCACCGAGGCTATTCGCCAGGCGCTGGCGAACAAGCCCAAAGGCAGCGTATTGGTGGTGGACGAGGCCTACATCGACTTCGCCGACACCCCAAGCGTGGTGAGCTGGGTCAAGGACCATGACGACCTGTTGGTGTTGCGCACCTTCTCGAAAATCTACGGTATGGCCGGCGCCCGTCTGGGCCTGGCGATCGGCCACCCGGCGCTGCTGGAACGGCTGGCGGTGTTCGGCGGTGACAATGTCCCGGCGGGTTCCTCCCTGCTCGGCGGCATCGCCAGCCTGGAAGACGTGAAGCTGCTGCCACAACGCAAGGCGCTCAATGCCCAGCTGCGCGATGAAACAATCACCTGGCTCAAGGGCCGTGGCTTCACCTGCACGGCGTCCCAGGCCAACTGCTTCATGATCGATGTGAAGCAACCGGCCGAGCAGGTCATCGACAAGCTTGCCGCACAGGGCGTGTTCATCGGGCGGGTGTGGAAAAACTGGCCGCAGTGGGTGCGCGTGACGGTGGGGAACAAGCGGGAGATGGAGCGGTTTCGCGAGGTGTTTGCGGCGACGGTCTAACGCCGATGTGGGAGGGGGGCTTTCTCCCTCCCACATTCAGTTCAGGGGTGTCACTGCTGCGCGATGCTGTAGCCCTCAAACGCCGTCTGCTGTTGCAGCGCAGTAATCACGCTCTTGCGGCTCAGCGGCTGTTCGACGCCGGCGTTATCCACAAAGCTTTCAACCTCCAACTCGGCTTCGTCGCCTTCGCCTACAAAGCTGAAGCCCAGGAACTCAAACGCCTCACGGTCGACGTTCAACCGCGAGCGTGGCGTGCGCAGCGGCAGGGTGACGCTGATGCCGTCCTTGCTGATCACAAACACTTCGGCTTCTTTCTTGGGGCGAGCGGCCTTACCTTTGCCGGCGCTTGGGTTGCTGATGGCCTGGTGAGACTGGTTCAGCACTTTGAGGGCCAGCCCGTAGACCAGCTCCTGAAACTCTGGATCATCCTTGAAGCTCGACAGGATGCGGCTGATGGAGAACTTGCCGCTCAGGTCTTCAAGGGCGAGGTTGTCAGCGGCTTCGGCGTCCTTGAGCTGCTTGAGCTGGCCCATCAGGTCGTAGGCCTTGTCGTCGTCGAAGGCGTCGTGGGCCTGACGAATGGCCACGCGCAGTTCGCGGATCTGGTCGCTTTCCTTGGAGGTGTGAAAGGCGTCCAGCACCATCTCGCTGATGATCTTGGCGGCTGGCACATGCTGTGAAAGATTGATGGCGTTTTCGTATTCAGCCTTGGCGTGCAAGGCGACTACGGATTCTTCGGCGGAGTGTTCGGTGTAAGAATCGGACATTGAAATTTCACTACTTCAGTAAACGGAAGACAAAAAAGCGTCGCGCATTTTCAGCGGGGAGGGGGATCAGGTCAAGGCTGCCGACCGGCGAATGCAGGGCGTCAAACCAACTGCTTCAGGCACGCCTGGAGAATATCCAGTCCTTCTTCCAGCACCGCAGGCTCGATGGTCAGCGGTGCCAGCAAGCGCACGATGTGCCGCGACTTGCCGCTGGGCATCAACAACAGCCCGGCGTCTCGCGCCAGGCTCAGCAATTGGCTCAGTTGCCGGGGCGCGGGCGTGCCGTCGGCGTTGGCCAGTTCGATGCCGCGCATGGCACCGACGCCGGTCAGGCGGCCCAGATACGGCGACAGGTGCTGCGAACGCCAGGCGGCATAGCGGCCAACGATCGCTTCTTCCTGTTGCGAGCCCCAGGCCTGCAAGTGTTCATCCGTCATCGCATCGAGGGTGGCCAATGCTGCCGCGCAAGCGATGGGGTTACCCGAGTAAGTACCACCGAGGCCGCCTTTGGGCAGGTTGTCCATCAAGGCCTTGCGCCCGACCACCGCGCCCAGCGGCACGCCGCCGGCGATGCTTTTGCCCAGCAGGATCAGATCCGGTTCGATGCCCAGGCGTGAGAAGGCGAAACGCTGTCCGGTGCGACCGAAGCCCGACTGGATTTCATCGGCAATCAACAGGATGTTGTGTTCATCGCAAAAGCGCCGCAGGGCGTGGGCAAACTCGATATCCAGCGCCAGGAAACCGCCTTCGCCCTGCACCGGCTCGATGATGAAACAGGCGACGTCACCGACGTCGATTTCCACGCTGAACAAGCGGTCCATGGCTTTCAGCGCTTCAGCGCAGCCCACGCCGTTATCGGCGCTGGGGTAGGGCAGGTGATACACCGGGCCGGGCAGGACGCCGACCTTCTGTTTGTAGGGCGCCACCTTGCCATTGAGGTTGAGGGTGGCCAGGGTGCGGCCGTGGAAGGCTCCGTCAAAGGCGATCACCGCCGTGCGGCCGGTGGCGCCGCGCACGATCTTCAAGGCGTTTTCTGCCGCTTCCGCACCGCTGTTGGTGAGCATGCCGCTGACGGGGTAGTCCACCGGGATAAACCCGGCCAGGCGATCCATCAGTTCGATGTAGGGTGTGTGCGGTGCAGCGTTGAACGCATAGTGGGTCAACTTCGTCGCCTGTTCACGAATCGCCGCCACCACGCCCGGGTGGCAATGGCCAAGGTTGAGCACGCCGATCCCGCCGACAAAATCGATATAGCGTTTGCCCGTGGTGTCCCAGACCTCGGCGTTGCTGCCATGGCTGAGGCTGATGGGATGAACGATGGAAATCGACTGGCTGATGGTTTCGCGGCTCATGAATCTCGGACTCGGCAGTGGCGGGCGTGCTTTTATCTAAGCCGTGGGCCAGGCCCTGCCGCAAACGAAATAAAGTCGCCGGGTCATTCCAAATCGGAAGGAGCTGTTGCCAAAAGCTCGTTTTTGGCAACGCCGTAGCCCCGTCGATGCTACGCCGACACCCCATCCTTGCCCGCCGCCTTGGCGCGATACAACGCCTGATCGGCACGCGCCATCAGGGCGCTGGGGGACTCATCCATACGGCGCTCGGCCACGCCCACGCTCAGGGTGACGTGGAGGCCGCCGCGCATCGGGATCTTGCGCATCTTTTGGCAGATTTTCTCGGCCAGCTCCCTGGCGGTTTCCAGTGCGCTTTTGGGCAGGACCGCGATGAACTCATCGCCACCCCAGCGGGCGAGCAGATCGCCTGGGCGCAGGCAGCTTTCCAGGCATTCCACTACCTGCAAAAGGGTTTGGTCGCCCACGCCGTGACCATGCTGGTCATTGATCGGCTTGAAATCATCGACATCCATCGCGATCAACGCCAGCTGCAAGCGAAAACGCTGGGCGCGGTCGCACTCTTCCAGCAGGACTTTTTCCAGGCGATAGCGGTTGGCGACCAGGGTCAGGGCATCCCGTTCGGCCAGGGAGCGGTTTTCGTCCAACTGCAATTGCAACTGCTGGTTGACCCGGGACAATTCGCGCGTGCGCTCGGCCACCAGCGCCTCAAGGGATTGGTTGCGCCGCTCCAGCTGTTCGACGGAGCACTTGCGTATATGAATATCGCGATGGGCGCCGACCATCCGCGCCACCGAGCCATCGGGGTTACGGGCAATCACGTAGCCCCGGTCTTCGATCCACAGGTAGCTGCCATCTTTTTTGCGGCAACGGTATTCGATTTGATAATGGGGGGCGCGACGGTGGATGTAGTCATCGAACAGCGTCATCACGTGGGGGTAGTCTTCCGGGTGGATGACGGTCTCCCAGGTGAACACGCTGTTTTCCAGGGAGTGGCGGGGGTAGCCCAGCATTTCGTACCAGCCTGGGTTGCGGTAGACGAACCCGGTATTGGCGTTCCAGTCCCAGATCCCGTCGCTGACCAGCTCCAGCACGGTATGCAGCATGTCGGCATTGAGGTGGGAGAAATTGCCGTTGTCGGAGATATCGTCCATCTGCGCGCTCCTTGCATGGGCTGGCGTCCAAGGCCAGTCATATTGATGCCGATACTCCGTGGCTGGAGCTACTGTACAACGGAGCTTGTGCGCTTTGAATAGGGCGGATGGACGGTTACAGGAGCGGGCCATGGGCTATTGCTTCGGCGCGATCATCCTCGTACGCGCCTTCCCGTCGGCGTTGTGCTGGTAGATCTTGTCAGGCTGCCCCCGCTCGTTGAAGAACACTTGGCCGATGCCTGCCGAATTCCATAACCGTTCACCGGCCTCGGCATGCTCCGGGATATGCGGCACCACCTGCATGGTGCGGCGGCGAGTGAACCAGTTGAGGGGCGAACGTGGCGAGTACAGCCAGCGGTTGAGGCGGTCGAACCATTCCAGCAATCGCGGCGGGAATTCGTTCTTGATGCCGCTGCTGGTGATCTGCCAGATCCTGGGACCGGCGTTGCGATGGCGGATCAGCACTTCATAGACGAACGAGTAGTGCACATCGCCCGAGAGGATCACGTAGTTACCCGGTGTGCGCGAGTGGCGAAAGATGTTGAGGATCACTTGGGCTGCACCGCGATGGGCCATCCAGTTTTCCGCGTCCACCAGCAAAGGGTGCCCGCACCAACTGAAGATCTTCTGCACGGTCTCGATCAGCTTGACGCCAAACACAGGCGCAGGGGAGACGATGATGGCCGAGGGGTGGTCGAGCAGTTCCTGTTGCAGTTCGCTCAAGGCTTCCCAGTCCAGCAGGCCGGACGGTTGCTTGAGGGTGAATTCGCTGCGCCAGCGCCGGGTGCGGGTGTCGAGCACTACCAGGGCCGGCGTGGTGGGCAGCACGTAGTGCCACTGCTGGAACTTCAGCAGCGCCGCGAGCAAAGCATCCTGTGCCTGGGCGTCCAAGTGATTGCTCTGCGCCTGGCTGGCCAGTGCCTGGGTGTGGCCCACCAGCTCATCAAAGGCGTCCGGGTTATTGCCCCAGCCCTGGCACAGCAGGTACGCCAGCAGGGCGTTACCGATGATGCGTCTGGAGAACGGATGGCCGTAGGCGGTTTCTTCCCATTGCGCGCTGAGGTTCCAGTCGTCGGTGATGTCGTGATCGTCAAAGATCATCAAGGTGGGTAGATGGGCGAATACCCGCGCCACGCCCGGCAGGCCGTCGCGAAATTTATCCACCTGCACCTGTTCGCGGGCATAGCGCGCAGCTTCATCGGCGCTCAGTTGCGGTGGCTGTACGGTGAGCAGGGACCAGGGGACGGGCGACCACACCAGCAGGTACATCGCCATGACTTCGGCGAACGTCACCAGGTGATTGTCGGCGGTGCTGCTGGTGAAAATCGGCTTTTTCACGCCGCCAAAGAAACGTTCGCGCAGGGTCTCATTGCTGTCCAGCGCGGGTAGCAGGTCTGCGCGGTGGTAGTAGCTGGCGTGATGCCCGTAGAGGCTGGCGCTGTCGTCTACCACCGCGCCTTCCAGGTACTCATCGAACAGGCCCAGGCGCGCAATCAGCCCATGGATCGCCCGCAACATCGGCCCGGCCACATCGTCGGCGTACACCTGGTCGCCGCTCATCATCAGCAAGGCTGGGCGGTCGGCCGGGGTCTGTGCATCGGCCAGCAGCCGATCGACGCAGAGCAGGCCTTCGTCGGCGCTGTGGTGAGGTTTGCGGCAGGAGCCGTGTACCAGCTGATGGATGTGGCTGTGCAGTACGAAACTTGGGCAGTGTGTGTCGGTGTACAGCAGGTGCGGTGCCCATTCGGCAATGCCGGCATCGTCGACCAGCAGATCATAGTGGATGACTACGTCTTGGGGCAGCGCCTCGTCCAGGCGTACATCAATCAGATGGATGTACGCCTGGCGCCCCACTGGCACGACCTGGCACCGGTCCTGGCCCAGCGGTATGTCCAGGCACTGGTCGGCACAGTGCAGTTTCAGGCTCAGGGGCAATGCCCGGCTCCCCACCAGCCACAGCACCAGGCGCCGGGGTTCCAGGCGCCGCAGCAGAGGGCCGGCGAGTACGGCGGGCAAGGTGTCGGGATGTGGCATGCGGTAACAGGCTCCGGCCAGGGTTTAACCGGCAAGGTTAGCGCAACGGATGTCAGTGTTTTGTTAAGGCGGGGCGGTCTGTAAAAAAGAAGAAGGGCAATACGCTGCCCTTCTTCCTGCGGTTCAGAGCAAGTTCCCCTTGCCCAGGCTATCCAGGCCGCCACTTCTGGGGCGGTTGCGCGATGAACCGTCAGCTTCCTGAGGCTCCAGTTGCAACTGAGGGTCTTCAATGCTGCGTTTCTTGCGTTGCAGGGCTGTGTCGTCCTGCGGCGTAGTGGGGGGAGGAGGGGGGAGCGGTGTCGCGTTGATGGAGCTGAGCATGGCAGTGTCCTTTTATCTATTAGTCGAGTGTTACTTCACCCCTTGGAGCGAAGTGCCGCCAAACTTATAGAGCAGGGCGCTGGCGAGCTATAAACGTCCTGCTGCAAGATATGACGACCTTTGGCTACTCGGCTCAGAAGTCATCAGCGGCGCCGTTCGCGCAACCCCCGGTCGCGGGAGTGGTCGCGCCGTCCTTGCCATCCAGCACAAACGCCGCACGGTTTTGTGCCACGACATTACGTATTGCGCTGTAATAGTCCGGCAATTTTTGCAGGCTGTCGGTGAGCGGCAACAGTGATGCCCGGGTATCCACGGTGCCACCTACCAGGCTGAGGGTGCCCAGGGTCTGCACGGTGTCACTGTCTCCCAACGGCGAGACCAGGAAACTCAAGACTTTGCCTGCCGCATCGCGGCTGTTGCTGGTGCCCAGCAGTGGCAGTTCGACAATCGGCCCGTTGCCGATGCCCCACACGCCGAATGTCTGGCCGAAGTCGGCGCTATGGCGCGGGATGCCCACGCGGTCTGATACATCGATCAGTCCCACCACGCCCACTGTGGTATTCAGCGCAAAACGGCCAAGGGTATTGACCGAGCGCCTTGGGTTGCCTTGCAACAGGTCATTGATAAACACCTTCGGCTCGCTGAAGTTGCTCGCAAAGTTATGCACACCCTGCTGGAAAAAATCCGGCAGGTAGCGGTAGCCACGTGCTACCGGCGCCAGGGCGTAGTTATCCACCGTCCGGTTGAAGGCAAACACCCCGCGATTGAGCGGTTCGGCCGGGTCATACACCGGGTAATTCACCTGTGCGCAGCGGGTGGTGGTGCCCGAGGGGGCCGGGCTGGCGCAGCCCGTGAGGTAAGACACGGTCAACAACAGCACGACCTGGCGAGCCAGGTGCCGGGGATAGGTCAGCGAGCGCATAAGCACGGTCTCCGCAAAAGGGAGGCCGATGCTGGCAGCCGTCCCTTGCGCAAAGATGTCTGGTTTATTGCGGCGCTGACGCTTTATTGCACGATTGAAATATATGACGGGCTGCGTCGAATGGTTTTAGATGGCGCATCGACAACACCCAGTGATGCCCGCCTGTGAGCAACCTTTTGATCGTGGACGATGACCTTGAAGTCCTCGCGCTGCTGAAGAAATTCTTTATGCAACATGGCTATGCGGTCGAGACCGTCGCCGGTGGCACCGAGCTGTGGGCCGCCATGGAGCGTCATCCCGCCGACCTGATCATTCTTGACCTGATGCTGCCGGGGGAGAACGGCTTGTTGCTGTGCCAGCGCCTGCGCCAGCAGTACGCAACACCGGTGATCATGCTCACCGCCATGGGCGAACTCAGTGACCGCGTGGTAGGCCTGGAAATGGGAGCCGATGACTACTTGAGCAAGCCCTTCGACGCCCGTGAACTGCTGGCGCGGGTGCGTGCGGTATTGCGTCGGGCAGGCGAGGGGCGGCCGGTGTTGGGCGAGTCTGCCCGTCCCTTGATTCGCTTTGCGGGCTGGCAACTGGACGTTACGCGCCGTGAACTGCGCTCCCCCGACGAGGTGATGATCCCGCTGTCATCCGGTGAGTTCGACCTGCTGCTGGTCTTCGTCGAACACCCCCAGCGCGTGCTGACCCGCGAACAACTGCTGAACCTGGCGCGGGGCCATAGCCATGACGCGTTCGACCGCAGCATCGACGTGCAGGTCAGCCGCCTGCGCCGCAAGCTGGAGTTCGATACCAAGCGCCCGGCCATGATCCGCACCGTGCGCAATGGCGGTTATCAATTCACCGCCAGCGTGAGCCGTTCATGAGCCGCCGCCCGCGTGACACGGTGGCCCGCTGGATCGCCCTGACCATCCTGGTGGCGATGCTGACTGCGTTGGCGTTCAACGCCCTGTTTGTGCAATTGGCGGGCGTGTGGGCACGGCCGCCGTTGACCGAAACCGGGCTGCTGGAAAAAATCGCCGTGGTGGTGCGCGTGGTTGAAGGTTCGCAACCGGCGCAACGCGCGCACCTTGCGCAGGTTGTAGGCGACGAATCCTTCAGTGTGACGTGGGCGGCGCAGCGGGAAGCCTTTGAGCTGCCTGTGCTCGCCGACCCGGATTTTCATTCGGGCGAACAGGCCTTCAAGAACCTGCTCCAGGGGCCGGTGCGTCCCATGGAAGCCTACGAACCCTCCGATTGGCCGGGCGGCGATGGCCACTATGTGCTGCTGATGCAACTGGCCGATCAGTCCTGGCTGATGTTCAGCGCCCGTGCCCGCAGTTGGGGGCTGGACGAGGGCGTGCGCAGCGTGATTGTGGTGCTGCTGGTGCTGATCTCGACTGCGCTGGTTACCCTGGTCGCGACCCGTCGCCTGGCTCGCCCCCTGCAACACTTCGCCCAGGGCGCGCGGCGCTTTGGCGCCGACTTCCGCGCGCCGCCCATCGAGCCGGTCGGGCCCCACGAAATCCGCCAGGCGATCCTCGCGTTCAACGGCATGCAGGCGCAGTTGCGGCACTTTATCCAGGACCGCACGCAAATGCTCGCGGCCATCTCCCACGACCTGCGTGCGCCCCTGACCCGCCTGCGCCTGCGCGGTGAATTCATCGAAGATGCCGACCAGCAACGCCGGCTGTTCAATGATGTCGATGAAATGCAGGCCATGATCAACACGGCCCTGGCGTTCTTCCGCGACGACGCACGCCTGGAGCAGGCCACCCAGCTGGACCTGGCGGAACTGCTGCAAACCCTGATCGACGACTACCGCGACCAGGCGATTGAACTGGCTTTCAGCGGACCGCCGCGCCTGGTGTACTTTGGCCGGCCCTTGGGCCTCAAGCGGGTGATGACCAACCTGATGGACAATGCCATCCACTACGGTCGGGCGCCGGAAATCGAACTGCAACAAGGGCCGGCCGAAGTGGTGATCCGCGTGCTGGATCGCGGCCCGGGGATTGCGGCGCAGTATCGCGAACAGGTGTTCCTGCCGTTCTACCGCCTCGAAAATTCACGCAACAAGAGCACCGGCGGCGTCGGACTTGGGCTGTCTACCGCCCGTGCGATTGTGCTGGAACACGGCGGCACACTCACCCTGTCGGAGCGCCAGGGTGGCGGGTTGGAGGCGGTGGTGGTATTGCCGGTGTAACCGGTGCTCGCCACAGAGGCGGTCAGGTATGGGAGTCCTCAATCACCTTCGGCACCGTAAACCGGAACTCACTGCCACGCCCCACTTCACTTGCAGCCATGATCTTGCCGCCATGGGCGTGGACAATCCCTTGGGTGATATACAGCCCCAGGCCGGTGCCGGTGGGATTGTTTTCCGACTGGGTCCAGTAGCGATCAAACACGTGGGGCAGTTGATCAGGCGCAATACCTGCGCCTGAGTCACGCACCGAAAACACGATCTCTTCACCATTGGTCATCGCACTGATGCCGATATTGCCCTGGCGCGGAGTGAACTTGATGGCATTGCCGATCAGGTTCGACAGCACCTGGAACAGCCGCTCCGGGTCGCCGTTGATCTGCAGGCCAGGCTCGGCGTTGAACGACAGGTCGATGCCTTTTTCCATCGCCAACGGCGCGAGCAGGGAATAGGCCTCTTCGAACATTTGGCTGACGTCCAGGGCAACGGGTTTGACCACGTAGCGCCCGGCCTCGATTTTCGAGGTGTCGAGCAAGTCTTCCAGCAAGACGTTCATGCGTCCGGCGGCCTGTTGCATGGTGTCGATGGCCGAGGAAATGCGTCGCGAGGTGTGCGGGCCGTCGGAACTGAAGGCCTTTTGCATCATGCCGCAGAGCATGGAGATCACCGTCATCGGGTTGCGCAGGTCGTGGGACACCACCGCCACCAGGTCATCACGGGCGCGCACGGCCTGTTGCTCGCGCAGCACCTGGCGAGCCAGGTCGTTTTCCAGGGCAGAACGACGCAGGTCGTTGGCGGCGAACAGGTCGCCATGGCTCCACTTGGTGGAAATACCGGCCATCTCCACCTTCCAGATTTCAAACGAGGTACGCGGGCGAAGGCGCAGGCCGGCGTCGGAGTTTTCCAGGTCGAGCGGCTTTTTCGGGTCACCACTCCAGTTAATGTTTTCTTTCACTTCCGGGCGGAACCACAGTACGCCGTTATCCACAGGCTTTGGCAGGCTCATGGCCAGGACACCGCTGGCCACCTGTTGGAACTCGGCGCCTGGCGGGTAGATCGACACCAGGTTATGGCTGGAGAACACCGGCTCGCCGCTGTCCTGCAGCCACTTGTGCAAGGCCCGGATCTGCGCCGGTTCCGGGCAGTTGCCGTAGCGGTGCAGTTGCTTGTCTTCGATGATCGCCACGCCGCCGGACAAGGTCAGGTCCATCAGCACCTGGCCGCGCTGGGCCAGGCCGTCGAACACGTTTTCTTCGGAGGCCTTCATGGCTTTATCCAGCAACGCCAGGGCCTCGACTTTTTCTTCTCGCTGACGGCTCAGGTCCAGGGCTTCCATGGCGCTGATCTGCAATGACAGCACCTGACCGATGGTCTGGCAGGTGATACGCAGGTCATTGGGCACCAGCAGCGGCTCGCGGTTGCCGCAACTGATCAGGCCCCAGAGCTTGTCGCCCTTCATCAGCGAAATGCTCATGGACGACAGCACGCCCATGTTTTGCATGTACTGGCAGTGAATCGGCGACACGCTGCGCAGGGTGGCAAAGCTCAAATCCAGCGGCTCACCGGTATCCGGGCGCAGCTTGGGCAGCAGGGGCACCGGCTCGTAGGCAGCATTCGGGATGATGCGCAGCCAGTTGGTGCGATACAGCTCGCGGGCCTGCTCCGGGATATCGGACGCGGGGAAGAACAGTCCGTTGAACAGCTCCATGGACGGTGCCGACGCTTCCGCGATCACCTGGCCATGGCCTTCTTCTTCGAAGCGGTAGATCAACACCCGGTCGTAACCGGTCATGGCCTGGATTTCAGTCACGCTGATTTCGTACAGCGCTTGCAGGGTTTTCGCTGATTGCAAACGTTGCAGCATCTTGCCCAAGTCACTGCTGCGGCCTTTCAGGGCCCGTGGCCGGAAGTCCTTGAGCCGCGGTTCGAATTCCAGCACCAGCACGTCCTGATGGCGGTGCAACAGGCCTTCGAACTCGGCGCCGTTGAGGGTGACGTGCAAAGGCGGCGCATCAAGGAAGCTGTTGTGTTCGGCCATGGCCTGCACGGCCTGGGCGTGCTCGGCACCGATCAGCGCGTGCAGTGGCTGGCCCAGCAACGACTCGGGGGCGCGGTTGAACAGGCTGGCGACGTTAGTGCTGACTTGAATGATGTTCAGGTCGGGCTCCGACAGCGTCAGCAGCACGCCGTGGGGTTGGATCGCCCCCGGAAAGCGGATGGGCTCGTCGGCACAGTTGGCAAGCAGCTCTTCAAAATCTTCGGGTTTCATAGCAGTACCTCCTGGCTGTCGAGCCATTGCTCAAAGCAGCTGAATGTCGAGCGGGCCGCGTGCACCGCGCGCTGTTTGGCTGGCGTGTCCAGCGGCAGGCGGCCCAGGTAGTCGAGAAAATCTTTCCAGCGCCGACCGGTTTCGGCACCGTACACATCGAGGAACGCCCCTCCGTTGTCGGCGTCCAGCGCCAGGCGTCGAGCCATTTCCCGACGCAGTACCTGGCCGCCCAGGGTTGCGCCTTCAAGCACATACAAGGCGCCGAGGCAGGCGGCGGGGGTATCGAAAGCGGGCAATTGCACACAGTGCGGCAAGGCGTTGATCGCGGAGGCGTCCAGACCAAGGGCGTGAAGATCGTTGATCAGCGTCGGCGTTTTCATACGCAGCGTCGGGTCGAAGCCTTCAGGGATAAACTCACAGCCGTACAGCGCTGCTTCAATCGGACGGTAAAACCCGTAATACGCCTGGATCAGGCGCTGATACCAGCCGGCATCCAAATGTTCGGAAAAAAACGGCAGTCGTTTCTCCAACGCCACGTGCAATAGGCCGGTGCCTGCGCGCAACGCGTCCAGCAATGAGGGCGCACCACCTTCATGGGCCTGTGAATGCATTCAATGAGCTCGAACTGTGGGCCTTTCGGCCATGAATGACGCGTTGAAAAAGGCGACGATTCTACACAACACATAAGCATCAGCTGAACGCACAAGGCGAAAAGGCTGACCAGCGGATCAGAAAAGTCGCTCCCTGCTTAAGTAAGTGACCATAAGGGCTGCTGCGAAGTTCGGCATCAATGATATCGCGACGCTATCAATGCATGGACGCCCCCTGCTGGGTCAATGCCGTTTGCACGCACTCAAGTAAATGCTCGGTGCTCCACGGTTTGGGCAGGAACCGCACGGAGCCACCCAATTGCTCCGCGAGTCTGGCGTTGCCCGAGGTGAGCAGCACCGGCACTGATGGCCAACGGTGCGCCACCACCCGGCTCAAGTCATAGCCGTTGAGCAAACCCGGCATCTGCACATCGCTGACAATCAAGTCCACCGGATCATCGCCGCGTTCCAGGTAAATCATTCCTTCATCGGCTGAAGGAAAAGACGTCACAACCGCGCCGAAATCCTCCAGTACATCCACCATCAACGACCGAATGATCTCGTCGTCTTCCAATACCAAAATCGATGGCTGAGCCATGATCCTTACTCCACCATCAGGGTTCAGTAAGGTGGAGTGGAACGGGGCGGGTTAGGTTCGATTGGATGCGTATGGGGCGATGGGTGGTCAGTTTCGAGGGTCTAGGTTGCGCATTTGCGCGGAGGTACGGCAGGATACCGGCGCTCTGCAATCAGGATCGGCCCGAATCCCGTGGGCCCTCGCACAAGGTCGTCAACCGTGAACGCTTCCGCAGCCCCCTTGATCGACCCTGACCTGGGCAATCGCATGATCAAAGTCGACCACGCCGGCGAGCATGGCGCGATCTGTATCTACAGCGGCCAGCTGTTTATGGCGCGATTGTTTGTACCCGGCATGGTGGGTGAGCTCGAGGAATTCCTGTCCCACGAACGTCGCCATCGCGCGGTGTTCCAGGCCGAGTTGCAACGACGGGGTTACCGACGCTGCCGCAGCTACTGGCTTTGCGGCCTTGGCGGGCTGGTGCTGGGCCTGCTCACCGGGGTGTGCGGGCGCAAGGCTATTGTTGCCACCACCGTCGCGGTGGAAAGCGTGGTGCTCAAGCACCTGGCTCATCAGCTTCATGCGTTACGCGAAATCGACCCACTGGCCGTGACGGCCATTGCTTCCATCGTTGAAGAAGAGCAACACCACCATGACCACTCGGCTGCGCAGATCGATGTGCAGGATCCCTGGTTTCGTGCGCTGACGCCGGTGGTTACGGCGTGGACCGAAGCGGTGATCTGGATGGGCATGCGCTCCTGACAAACAGGCATAATCGCCGCCAACACCGATGTGGAGTCACCCATGAAGTACGTCCTGCTGACCCTTGCGCTGATTCTCAACACCAGCGCCGCCAATGCCGCCGGCGATGCCGAGGCCGGCGGCAAACTCTTCACCAAGACCTGCGGCGGCTGCCACAGCGTCGGCGAAGGCGCACGCGGTGGCTTTGGCCCGGAGCTCAACGGCATCATCGGCCGACCTGCCGGCACCACCGCCGACTATCAATATTCGGACGCGATGAAAAACTCCGGTGTGGTCTGGACCCGCGACAAGCTCGCGGCCTACATCGAAGCGCCCAAAAAGGTGGTGAGTGGTACGCGCATGATTTTCTGGGGCATCAGCGACCCGGAAAAAATCGACAATATCCTGGCGTACCTCGAGACATTCCAATCCAAGTAATCACTCACGCACATTCCTGAACAGCATCAATCGCGCACTCTCGTGCAGCCCACGGGTCAGTGCCTGCAGGCGCTGGAATTCCTCGGGGTGCTGCGCGGCCACATCGTCACGCGGGGTGAGTGATGCCAGGTCATGCAAGGTGGGTGAGCTGCCGTCGTGCTGCATCTGCAGCAAAAAGTGCCGGGTCACGCCGCCGATGATCGGGAAGGTGCCTTCGCGCAATACCAGCGGCACCACGCGTTCGCCCTCGGGCGCCGGTTGCTGGATGTCCCGGCCCATCGCACCGTTGCGAAACGGTACGCCTGCCATGCCGGCCACGGTGGGCAGCAGGTCGGCCAGCCCTACAGCTTCCTCGATCACCCGAGGCGCAAGGCCGGGAGCGTGGATCAGCAGCGGCACGTTGTTACTTTCCAGGCCCAGCTGTTCGAAGGCCGGCGCCATGTGCGGGATCTGGCTGATGCGGGTGTTGTGGTCGCCGAAGAACACAAAGATGCTGTTGTCGTAGTAGCCACCGGACTTGGCGATTTCCATCAGCCGGCCGATGTTGTAGTCCAGCAGGCGTACGGCGTTGTACTGCTCGACACTGCGGGAGCCCGCGGCCTGGGCCTGTTCCAGCGTCACGTGGCTGAGCTGGAAGCCATCGTTGTGTTTGGGGATGGTGAAGGGGCGATGGTTGCCGGAGGTTTGCAGGTAGGCAAAGAACGGTTGGTCCTTGGGAAGCGTGCTCAACAGATCGTCAGCTTCCTTGAACAGGTCCAGGTCGGAAATCCCCCACACGTCTACCCGTGGCGATTGCCAGTCGCTCTCCTCGAACAGTTGCACATCGTCGATGCTCTGGCGGATCAGTGCATTGATATTCGCCCAGCCGGCGTTGCCGCCGATCATGTAGAACTTCTGGTAGCCCTCGAATGCATTGATCAACGTGTGTTGCCGCGTGATCAACGGGTTGCGCGTGGCGGTCTCCTGGCGGGTGACGTCGGGCACGCCGGTGATGCTGGCCCACACGGTTTTCGCGGTGCCGGTGACGGGGACGTAGAAGTGTTTGAAGAACCAGCTTTGCGTCGCCAGTTTGTCCAGGTTCGGCGTGGGGTTGAGCGGGTTGCCATAGGCACCCACGGCACTGGTGCCGAGGGATTCGAGCATCACGAAAATTACGTTGGGCGGGCGCTCGCCGGCCAGTCGATAGGGCTGCACGCCTTGTTCGCGGATGAAGTCCAGGGACTGGGCATCGGGTTGGGGCACGCCCAGGTATTCGGCGACTTGCGGGTAATACTGGCGGACCTGGGCCTCATCGAACTGCGATTGGCCGACCTTGAGCGTGTCATACAAAAACAGCACCGGGTTCAGGCCCACGGCGGCCAGTTGGCTGTTGCCGGCAAAGAAGGCATCGCTCCAGCGCAGGGGCACCGGGTTTTCCAGGTTGAGATGGGCGACACGGCCCAGCAGGGCCAGCAGCACCGCGACGACGCCCATCACACTCACCAGCGCCAGTGCCGGTTTGCTGATGGCGGTGGGCGCTTGATCCAGGGTCAACCGCTCCAGGCAGACCAACGCCCAGACCCAAAGCGCCACCGCCGCGAGCCAGCAGGCGGTTATCCACAGTACCGGGTAGGTTTCCCACACCATCTGCTGGGAAATCTGCGCATCCTGCAGGTAACGCAGCACCGTCGCATTGATACGCACGCCGAGGTAGGCGTAGTGGCCGAAGTCGATGATGTACATCAGCCCCACCCCCGCCAGCGCGATGACCAGATAACCGCGCGCCAGCCAGCGCAGGGCCGGCAGGGTGGTGAGGTTCCAGCGCGGCAACCACGCCAGCACGGCCAGCGGCAGCAGGATCAACACCGCCAGGCGCAGGTCGAAACGCAGGCCGATTCCCAAGGTTTCCAGCAGCGCCGGGGTGTTCAAGTCCAGGCCGGAAAAAACCAGCACAAACACCAGCCGCAACGCAGCCAGCAACACAAATACCAACCCGATCGCGCCCAGGCCGTAGCGCAGGCGGCGTGATTGCAACGCACTCATCATTGACCCCGGTGCCATTTCAAAAGAGGGCGCCAGGCGGCGCTGATCAGCAGCCCCGCGCCGGCGATCAGGCAGTAACCGGTCAGCAACGGGTCGACCAGATAATCCCAATAGTTTTCCGACGCCTTGAGCCGTAACGCAAAAGCCAACGTGCCCATCGCCAGCATCCACACCGCCAGCGTATTACGCAGCCACAGCATCAACAGTGCGGCCGCCGCCATCAGGGCGATCATCGGTCGCGGGTTGAAGCCCCAACGGTACGGGTCGAAGTAGGTCAGGCCCAACGTGGCCGGGTACAGCACCAGGCTCAGCAGGCCAAACAGCAGCAACGTCTGCACTTGATGCCGACGAGCGAGCGGTTGCACTAAGCCCAGGCGGCTGAGCATGACCCACGCCAACAGCACCAATGTGCAGATGGCCAGGTCATCGGTAAAACTGCGCACATACGCCGCCAGCGGCAGCTCGTTGACCGGGATAAAACTGACCGCTACCAGCACCGGCAGCAGCCATGGCCGCCAGGGAGCGGTAAACCTGAGCGCGCTCAACAGCACAAACCCCAGCAGCACAAAACTCAAATGGGCCTGCCACACAGAAACCATCACAGACGCTCCGCCAGCCAGGCTTCGTTGAAGCTGACATGTTTGATGAAGGTGTTATTCCACGAGTACACCACGTGGTACATGCCGTCCGGACTGCGGCTGAAGTACGGGTACTCGTATTCGAAATCGCAGCCTTGGGGTTTGCATACGCGGTAATCGAGGTTGCTGAGAAAGCGCTGTTCCAGCGGCAGGCGTTTGGCGCCGCTGGAGGCGCGGAAGCCTTCGCCGATGATTGCTTTATAGGCCTCGGGGGAGAACGGTTGGCCGAGCGGGTCGGGTGACTCATCCAGTTGCACCACGGTGCGCCATTGGCTGAGCTGGGCGTCGGTGCCGTAGAGGCTGAGCTTGAAGCGGCCGTCCTGCAGGTCGTTGAGGGCCACGAGCAGCCCGTCGTCCTCGGTACCCACCGCCGCCAACGATGAATTGGGATTTGCCGGTTCCAGCGGGTACGGCTCGCTCCAAGTTTGCCCCGCATCTTCGGTGCGGCTGGCCAGGACGCGGTGGTGGGTGTCGCCGGCGTAGCGCAACATCGCCACCGCGCGCTTGCCATCCAGCGGCACGATAGTGGGTTGCAGGGAATTCTTGCCGCGGCTGATGCGGAATTTGTCGATTACCGCGCCGTCGGCACTCAAGTACAGGTACTCGGCAAACTTGCCCATGAACTCGTGGTACACCGGCAGGCCGATGGAGCCGTCGGCGTGGAACACCGGCGCGGCGCGTACCAGGGTACTGATGTTGAAAAACGGTGAGGTCACCAACTGTCGGGGCGCGGACCAGTTGGCGCCGAGGTCGTCGGACACCATCAGGTTGATTGCACTGGTGGCCCAGCCACCGACCGACACCGACACATAAAACATCCACAGGCGTTTATCCGGCCCCAGGGCAATCACCGGATTGCCGAGCTTGCGGATATAACGCTGGGTGCCGTCGCGGGTGCTTTCCCGCGTGGCCAGCACCTGCTCGGCACCCCATTCGCCACTGCGGGCATCGAAGCGTGCGGTGCGCACCTGCACATCGGCGGCGCCTTCACGCGAACCGGCAAACCACACGGCCATCAAGTCGCCGCCGGGCAGGGCGGTGACCGAGGAAGCGTGGACAAAGTCAGTGAGCTGCGAGGACACAAAACGGCTGGTGTATTGCGGGGCCGCCGCCACCTTCGAGGTGTTCGGCGCCACTTGGGCAAAGTGTGCCAGTACATGGGGCGGATGGCTTAGCCATGCGGCCAGGAACACGCCGAGCAGGCTGCAGATCAGTAAGGCGGAGCGCATAGAGAACCTGTCGAGAAAAGGATTACTGCGCAGGCTCATCCGGCAGGCGCTTCCTGCGACCGGTGAGCATGGATAACGGCAGGTTGTCCCGCACCTGGATACTTTCAAACACCGCGGCCAGCACATGGATGCACACCAGGCCCAACAGCACATTGGCGGCGGTCTCATGGATTTGCAGGGGCCAATCGGCGCCCCACAGGGCATCCACTTCCTGCATCAAAAAGCCGCTGATGCCGACGGCCAGCAACGCCAGCAACATCAACAGCATCACCAGCGCGCCGAGGGGCGAGTGGCCCAGGCGATGCTGCGGGCGGCGGTTGAGCAGCGAGCGCAGATGGTTTTTCAAGCGTTTCGGGGTCGGCCAGAAATCCGCCCAACGTGCACTGCGCGGCCCGATGAATCCCCACACCACGCGCACCAGCAGCCAGGCCATGGCGTAATAGCCCAGCCAGACATGCCAGTCGTCGCCTGCTTCGTTAAAGAAGTAATTGGCGACAAAGACCCCGGCGATCGACAGATGAAACAGCCTCACCAGCGGGTCCCACAGGCGCAGGGATTCGCCTGGCATCAGCCTTTGATCTCAGTCTTCACGGCCTTGCCGGTGACCGGATCGTGGTAGATCTCTACCTTGCGCTTGTCCTTGTCGAAACCGTAGATTTCGTAGCAGTTGCCGTCGGTGACCTTGAACTTGCTGATCTCGTAGCCTTCGGCCTTGAGCTTGTCCTGGAAGGCTTTTTCGTCTTGCCATTGCGAGCGTTCGGCGGTGGTGCATTGCGGACCGGCAAGGGCCAGGGGGCTGGCGATAATCAGGGACAGCAGGAGAATTTTGCGCATGGAAAAGCTCTCAGCAGATGTGGGAGATTTCACAGTGCAAAATCAACCTTAGCGCAACCTTAGTTGGCAACGCGCGGTAACATCTTTGCCGAAATAGCCTCGGCCAGAACCCGGCATGATGCCGCCGATTCCTACAGAGGTTTTGCTATGCGCCTACTCCTTGTCGAAGATGATCGTGCCCTTGGCCAAGGGATTCGCGTGGCATTGGGCGTTGAAGGCTACACCCTGGATTGGTTGCAGGATGGCGTTGCGGCCCTGCATGCCCTGCGCATGGAAAGCTTCGACCTGTTGCTGCTCGACCTCGGCCTGCCGCGCCTCGATGGCCTGGACCTGTTGCAGCAACTGCGCGCCGAGCAGCACGACCTGCCGGTGCTGATCCTCACCGCCCGCGACGGCACCGCCGAGCGCATCGCCGGCCTGGACGCCGGTGCCGACGACTACCTGGTCAAACCCTTCGATGTGGAAGAACTCAAGGCCCGCGTGCGCGCCTTGTTGCGCCGCAGTCAGGGCCGCGCGCAACCGATGCTGGAACATGCCGGCGTCAGCCTCGATCCAGCTACCCAGCAAGTGCGGTACCTGGACGCGGACATCATCGTCACCCCGATGGAATACCAATTGCTGCACCAACTGATGGTACGCCCCGGCAAAGTGGTGACCCGCGAGCGCCTGTCCCGCGCGTTGTATGGCTGGCAGGACCGGGTCGAGAGCAACACCTTGGAAGTGTTGATCCACAACCTGCGTAAAAAGTTATCCACCGAGCTGATCCGCACCGTGCGCGGCGTTGGCTATGTACTGGCGCTTAAACCATGACCTCCGTGCGTGCTCGTATCCTCATCCCTGTCCTGGTGCTGATCCTGTTGGGCGACGCGCTGATCAGCTGGCTGGTGCTGCGCGACAGCCACCATGAAATCGAAGAAGTCTACGACGCTCAACTCGCCCAAAGCGCACGCCTGTTGCAAGGCGTATTGCGCCAGCGCGACCCTGGCGAAGCCGACTGGGACCGCCTGTACCAGGCCTTCGATCAGGCCATGAGCCGTGTCGGCGAAGACGGCGTTGCCCACCCTTATGAAACCCGGTTGACCTTCCAGGTGTGGCGCAGCGACGGCCAATTACTCGTACGCTCCGCCGAAGCGCCAGTGTTGGCCGCACCGCCGGCTACCCTGGGCTCCCACGACATCATGGACAACGGCAACGACTGGTGCGCCTTCCTCCTTGCCGACCCGCAGCAAGGCCTGCTGATATGGGTGGGCGAGCGCGACGATATTCGTCAGGACGTGATCCAGCGCATCATGCGCCACACCCTCTGGCCCACCTTGATCGGCGTGCCGTTGCTCACGGTGTTGATCTGGCTGGTGATCGGCTGGGGCCTCAAACCCCTGCGCGCCATGGCCCGCAAGATTCGCGGGCGAACCGCCGATACCCTGCAACCGCTGCACCTCAAGCCGCTGCCCAGCGACCTGGAACCGATGCAAACCGCGCTCAACCGGCTACTGGTCCAGGTGGATGATCTATTGGAACGCGAACGCCGTTTTATCGCCGACGCCGCCCACGAACTGCGCACCCCCCTGGCGATCCTGCGCATCCACGCGCAGAACGCCCAAAGCGCCGGTACCGAGGCCCAGCGGCGCGAAGCGTTGGACTTCCTGGTCAACGGCGTCGACCGCGCCACCCGCATTGGCAGCCAACTGCTGACCATGGCGCGTATCGAACCGCAGTTGAACAATCCCAAGTGCAGCCGCGTACAACTCACCGAGCTGGTGCGCGAAGAACTCGCCGAACTGACACCGCTGGCCATGGAGAAAGGCGTGGAGTTGGTGCTGGAAGGGGATGAAGACTGCTGGATCGAAACCGAACCGGTGGCGCTGGCCATCGCCCTGCAAAACCTGGTGACCAACGCCCTCAACTTCTCCCCGCCGGGCAGCGAAGTGAAAGTGGTAATTGGTGCCCATTGCCTTAGCGTGGAGGACCAGGGTCCGGGCATTGATGAGGCGGAAATGGGGCGTTTGTTCGAGCGGTTCTACAGTCGTGGCAATGCCAATGGCGCAGGGCTGGGGCTGGCGATTGTGGAGATGATCGTGGGCAAGATCGGCAGCCGGTTGGCGTTGCATAACCGTGAGCAGGGCGGCTTGTGCGCGCGGTTGGTGTTCAGCGAGGCCTGAAGCGATCACGGCTCAAATGTGGGCGCTGTCGAGCCCCTGCATCGCGGTCGCTCCACTGCGGAACATTCTGTTTAATCACTGGTCCAGTCATCATCATCTGTCACCCTGATAAGGACATCCTCCCGTGAAGCGAATCGCA
The DNA here is from genome assembly GCF_900005955.1 of Pseudomonas sp. 8 R 14. NCBI lineage: Bacteria > Pseudomonadati > Pseudomonadota > Gammaproteobacteria > Pseudomonadales > Pseudomonadaceae > Pseudomonas > Pseudomonas sp. 8 R 14. The sequence continues at coordinate 109,507 of NZ_CVTH01000062.1, forward strand.
CTGCTCTCCCTGGCCCTGGCGCTGTGTGCCTGCCAATCCAACCCACGTGACTCATCGCCCAGCCTGCTCAAGGACGGCATCCAGCTGCGCCAGAAAACCGTGGCTGTCGATGCTGAGCACGCCAAAGTCATCATGAAAGCCTACGGCGGCACCGCTCCCGTCGAGTTCTCGATACGTCGCGAAGGCGACCCCGATCAACGCATGGAAACCCTGGGCACGGTGATGGATACAGGTGAAGGCCGCGTCTTCAACTGGATTGCAAAGCTCAACCAGACGGTGGCCAGCGCTGGGTTCAAGCGCTTCCCGCAGTTGGAGATCCAGGCAGATCCTGGCAAGAAGTTGACCGTTGCCAGTTCGTCCACCGACTCACGCCCTGGCATCTACGCCATTTGCGGGCCTCTGCTAAGTAGCTTCCAGCCTGAAAAGGGCAAGGTGTATCTGGTGGAGTTCCAGTTCAAACCTTCGGCGTGTGCGCAGCAGGTGTTTGACATTACGGATCCGGGGAAACGGGTTCTGATTGGGGGGGAGGGGAGTGAGGCGAAAGAGGGTTAGTTGGACGGCCGAACAAATGCGGATGCTGCGCTTGGAAGGACCTGAAGGTTTGATACTTCCAGCGCTCTCCGCCAGGGTCTTCATCGGTCGTGCTGACTTCGCCGAAGTACCAATGCTCTGATTCGAAAACGTTTCCTTTTTCGTCCTCGTGGCCACGGCTTTGGAACTGCACCACATCAATCATTTGCCAATCAGGATTATTGCCGGTGTAAAACCCATACCCCTTGAGCGTGCCGTCCTCGCGTTGCTCGATATGCAAGCGCATCTGCGAACTAAAAATCAACAGATGGCGAATACGGCGCCCGCGACGGCTGTGGGGTCAGGATTCGCTGTTTGAATAAATCTTCTTCGGTGGGGGGATAAAAGCGTTCTGACATGGATGGCTCACTTCCTTGTGCGAGGGAGTGAGGCTACGAGGGGGGATCAGAAGCTGATATCGGCTTAATTCGTTGGCTAGTGTCGGAAAAGTAGACTGATGTTTGAGTCAGTCGCGCTGCTTCGATTATTTCGATTTTCGTTTGTTTCGTTCAGTGACTCAAATGTGGGAATTGTCGGTGAAGGCCGGGTTTTCAACTGGCATGACACTCTCCGTATCCAACCCGGCGAGACGCCACGCAGCGAGGGGACGGGTGTGGTCAGGTAAGGCACGCGGCGATTTGCTCGCCGCGTGGTTCAACGTTACATCGGCGCGAAATCGAACGACCACAGGCCGCTGGCACGGCTTACCGTCACGTTCACCTCAGTGGCGGTGATGGGGGCGATGAACTGGGTCATGTCCGAGAAGTTCTGCACGATATAGGTCTGCCCGACCATCGGAGGCGTTGCCACCATGAAGTAAAAGTTGGGCTCGTATTCAAAGCTTACGGTCATGCTCGAGTCCACTTTTGGCATGGTCACTACAGGCCGACCGTTGACGTACCAGTTGCTGTCGAACTGCAGGTACGGGTTGGTTTTGTTGATGATGCCGCACTGCTGCGGTGTGAGTTTCTCCTTGGCCAGTGAAAGCGCCGCCGGCTCAAGGTACGGCGACAATCCGTTAGGGCTGACCGCCTGAAGCAAGGTACCAGGGTTAAGCGTGCGACGGCCCGAGATGATGGTATTGCTGTCTTTTTCACCAAGGGTGGTGACATCGGTTTCAATAATGGCCTCGTAGTCGAACGACTCCGTGGCACCGGCAGAGCCGGTCAGGATCTGCCAGGCGTGAATCCGATAATCGCGCTGAGGCTGTTGGGGTTTGAGAAATACCAGAACGGTCTTGCCTTCCATATCATCGACAGCAAAGTTCACATTGAATGTGGTCATTGTCCTTCTCCTTGTTCCCTGTTCAAGCCGGAGCAACATGCCTTGGCTTATCCCTCCTGACGTACCGAGTCACCGCTTGTGAAGATCTGTTTCAACTTCTTCCTCGCGGTGCAAGAAAGCCGTGCAGACGCGGTCATGTACGCTTCACAACTGTAGTCGCGTTGCGTCCTGACGAAGGGACATTCCGTCCCGATTGTCAGAAAGGAGTCTTGTCATGCACGCACTTACCGTCGTTGCCACGGGTGTGGCCAGCGCACTATTGAGCCTGTCGGCTGCTGCGCAGATGGACTGCGCTGCGGCTTCAGCCGCGGTGATCCCGCTACCGGTGCAGGTCAGCAACGTGGCTATCCCTAACAGCCGTAGCAACCCGCAGATAAACCAACGGCATATCTTCTGTGGCGAGATCAACGCCGCTGGCAATGCGGTGGGGTTTCACTCTCGGCCCGGTAACCATGATCCGCAGGTGGGGCCACTGGCGCTTGACCCGGTTGCCGCTCGTACCATCGGTCCTCGTACATACATGGTGCCTTACGGGCTTAATCCACCTAACGATTACCGTTATGCAAACGCCAACGTAGAAGTGCTTAACGTGGCGACGGGGACGTGGGTGGCCAAGGCAGGGCCTTCCACGTTCTTCCCCGACAGTTGCACGCAACAGCAGGTTGTCACGTCGATTCGCTATGCCTTCATGCACCTGAGCTCTGGCCTGGTGATGGGTGGGGGAAACAGCCAGATTTTCTTCGGGCCTTCCGCGCCGACGGTGATCGCCGTCGTTCCCAATCCTTATTGTGTTGATGAGCAAGGGCTGGCATTTACAGTTGGCGGCTATCTCAACGGTATTCCCCCTGCACCTGGTGCTGCCTTGGTTTGGTGGGTGAATTCCGCCTTCCCGATCGCGGCTTTCTGAGTATGGAAAAGCCTGCCCCAATGATTTGGGGCAGGCTTGTTCTTGCGGGGCTTGCCAATGGATCAAGTGCCGCAAATCGGACCGAGTAAACCCCGTAATTGCTGCCGTGCCAGTTGCACACGCTTTCGGGCGTTGGACTCACTGATCAGCAACGTGCCTGCCATACCTTCGTATTCCAGGCCATCGATGCAACGTAGCGCCAACGCCTGCGAAAGTGTCGCTGGCAACCGGCCGATGGCCAGGTTAAGGGCCTGCAAGGCTTCTTGTCCGCACGCATTGCGCTCCGGGTCATCATGCGGCGGTTGCCAGGTGACGCTTTCATACAGATCGTGATCAAGCCATTCAAGGCTGCAGGTGACCGGCGTTTTGCGCAGGCGGTCGATACAAAAGTTGTGCGCCACCCGCTTGAGCCAGGCGGGCACATTCTCCACGCTATTCAAGCGTTCGGGGGCCTTGCTCAACAGGTTGAACAAATGCAGGCGCACCTCGCTCAAGGCGTCCTCTGCATCCTGGGGGCGGCGCAGCAACCGTCGACAGCGCTGACGAATGATTGCGTCGTGATGGATCAAGAACAGCCAAATTTCATTCGGCGCACAGCCGTGCTCGACACCGTGCGGCTTCGCATCCCTGTCACTCGCCATAATCATTCCCTGATCAACTGCGGCGCCAGGCCCGACAGGCTTTTTTTGCAAAGCGTGTGGGGCACTGGCCGGAGCAAGCAGGACGGAATAACGACAGGGTTTGTGAACGTGGGCTAGTGAAATAAGGGGAGACGGTGTAGGAAATGCAGATTGGGGGGCGGTAGCCTCATGCTCCTGAGTTCTGGCTTGGTGAATGTGGGTAGCGTCAGCTGTTGACTGGGGGCTCCACTTAGTTGATGAGGTTGCGTGTAGTAAGCGGCGGTTTACTTTTAGGTAATCGGGCTCGGTTCAACAGCAGGATGACGATCAATAGGCGTCATCTTTGATGCTCTGAGCATGCCTGCTGATCAGGTCAGCAAGTGCTTGGAGATCAAGCGGGAGATTTCGACAATCGAGGTCTTGCCGGTGAATTCAAATTTCACTTTTCCCAGCGACGAAAAGTAAATCTCCAGTTCCGAATCCAGGTCAAACGTCCCGGACGTTTCCACCGAGTACGCGACGATGTTTTTGTACGGCAGCGAGGTGAAGTCCTTCTTGCTGCCTGTTATGCCTTGTACGTTCACTGCGATGATGCGTTTGGTGGTGAAGACCACGCCATCGCGCATGGCTTTGTAGGCGTCGATGACTTCTTCGCCGTCCAGCAGCAGGGCCGCGACGCGTTCGGCGTATTCGTTGTTTTGCTTGAGTTTGAAGAAGCCTTTGTTGTTGAAGTCGATCATGTGAAGGTCCTTGTGGTGAGTCCGTTACTGAATGGCTTTAAGGTAGTCCTTCAGTGTCGCGAGCAGTGGCTTGAGTTCCTCCAGCGTTGAGGCTTGCTGTACGTTGGTAGACAACCGCTGCAGCTCACGTCCCAATACCGTATCGGCCCCACCCAAAGCGACCAGTGCCTGCATCACACATTCGTCTATCTTCAGCAGAACTCCCGGCAGATCCCCCTGTCGCACCAGCAACCCGAACACCTCCCGCTCATACCTATCCATCACCAAGTCGTCCCTCAACACCGGGCTGCCGCCGTCCTCCTCATGCACGAGCTTGAGTGCAAAGAGCGCAACAGCTTCCAGCGTCAATTCCATGGTGTCGGTTCCTCTGGGGTTGGGGGAGGGCGATGATCCCTGTTCTGGGCGTGAAAACAAAGACCCGATGCGTACCGGGCTCTCTTGCGGTATTAAAGAGTCGCCTGACTTCACGGGGACACCGGAGTGATCCTTGGCAGTCGCATCCCCTATTGGCCAAGTACCCCTTCTATCTATATAGACGCAACGACGCGCTTCTTTTAAAGGCGGGCGTCGTTGCGTCGCGGTGTGGGTTCTCTGTTAAGGAAAAGATTTTCCAGAAGAGGGGTTGACCAGGTAATTCAATACTGTATTATTCGCCTCCCGCTGACGAGAGATCGGAAGCGCAAGTGGTTGAAGTTGTTGAAGAAATCTTCGAAAGCTTCTGAAAATAATCACTTGACAGCAAATGAGGCTGCTGTAGAATGCGCGCCTCGGTTGAGACGAAAGCTCTTAACCAACCGCTCTTTAACAACTGAATCAAGCAATTCGTGTGGGTGCTTGTGGAGTCAGACTGATAGTCAACAAGATTATCAGCATCACAAGTTACTCCGCGAGAAATCAAAGAATAACCAACGATTGCTGAGCCAAGTTTAGGGTTTCTTAAAAACCCAAAGATGTTTGAACTGAAGAGTTTGATCATGGCTCAGATTGAACGCTGGCGGCAGGCCTAACACATGCAAGTCGAGCGGTAGAGAGAAGCTTGCTTCTCTTGAGAGCGGCGGACGGGTGAGTAATGCCTAGGAATCTGCCTGGTAGTGGGGGATAACGTTCGGAAACGGACGCTAATACCGCATACGTCCTACGGGAGAAAGCAGGGGACCTTCGGGCCTTGCGCTATCAGATGAGCCTAGGTCGGATTAGCTAGTTGGTGGGGTAATGGCTCACCAAGGCGACGATCCGTAACTGGTCTGAGAGGATGATCAGTCACACTGGAACTGAGACACGGTCCAGACTCCTACGGGAGGCAGCAGTGGGGAATATTGGACAATGGGCGAAAGCCTGATCCAGCCATGCCGCGTGTGTGAAGAAGGTCTTCG
>NZ_CVTH01000039.1:0-99305 GCF_900005955.1 Pseudomonas sp. 8 R 14
GCCCCGGTACAAACCGGGGACATCGTTTACATTTCTAACCGGGGACATGGTTTACAGGCTAATACGCATGATCAGGAGGTAACTGATCATGCCCTGGAACCAAGAGTCCCCCATGAATCAAAGAATCAAGCTGGTAGCTGATTGGCTTTCTGGCAACTTCACCAAAAGCCAGTTGGCACGCCGCTTTGACGTTAGCCGACCTACCGTCGATAAGTGGATTGCCCGGCACGACGGCGATTTGAGGTCTTTATCCGAACTGTCCCGGCGACCTCACAACAGCCCAAATAAAACCGACGACGAGATTTTGGCCCGTGTAGTCGCGATGAAGGAGGCTCACGATAAATGGGGGCCGAAAAAGCTTCTCGAGCTATTACGGCTGGAAGATCCCTCCGTCACCTGGCCCTCTCCAAGTACGGCCGGTCAATGGCTTGACCGACTTGGGCTCGTCAAAAAGCGGCGCTTCAAACGCCGACACAGCATTTCCCACGCACAAATGCGAAAGGCCGACGAACCTAACAAGACGTGGTGTGCTGACTACAAAGGGCAGTTCAAGATGCTTAATGCTCAGATGTGCTTCCCTTTGACCGTCACAGACCATGCGTCGCGGCTGATTTTAGCGTGCAGGGCCCATCCCAAGATCATGACCCAGCCTGTAAAACAGGCCTTTGAGAGGCTTTTTCAGGAGTACGGCATGCCGGAAGTTATCCGTTCGGACAACGGGGTACCGTTCGCCTCTCCTGGCCTGGCAAGAATATCCACACTGGCAGTTTGGTGGATTCGGCTGGGTATTTATCCCGAGCGAACCATGCCGGGAAGACCCGCCCAGAATGGTCGCCATGAACGAATGCACCGTAGCTTGAAACTTGAGTTGCCCTTAGGGAAAAACTTAGTCGAGCAGCAGCTTTTGCTGGAGCATTTCAGGCATGAGTTTAATTACGTACGCCCTCACGAAGCGCTCGGCATGAAACGTCCGGGAGACTTGTATGTGCCGTCCACCCGAATTTATCCAGGATGCTTGCCCGATGTGGAATATCCGGCAGAAATGAAAGTTCGAAGCGTCAGGCAGGACGGATCGATCAAGTGGAACGGCAAGTTGGTATTTATCAGCGAGGCGCTGTCCGGGGAAAGGATAGGGCTCAAAGAAGCTGAAGATGAAGCTTGGGATTTGTACCTGTGTGATTATCCCTTGGGGAGGCTTGGACGAGGTATGACCCGCGTCCAGGCCTCAAATGTGTAAACGATGTCCCCGGTTTCAGATGTAAACGATGTCTACGGTTCTACACCCCGATGACGGTGGGTCAGCTAGAGGTAAGCTGACTGAAACACCGCTATCGGGGCAAGCCCCCTCCCACAGTTGTTTGTGGTGTCAGTGAGATTTAACGCGGTTCGATATGCGCGATCATCAATTGCACGGTTTCATTGCCACGAAACTCGTTCACATCCAGCTTGTAGGCCAACTCCACCCAACGCACGGTCGGGTTCGGCCAGACTTCCCGGTCGACGCCGAAGGCAATGCCATCGAGCTTCACCGACCCGCATTCGCTCTTGAGCACCACTTTCAGGTGCCGCTCCCCTACTACCCGCTGCTCGACCAGTTGGAACACGCCATGGAACAACGGCTCGGGAAAGTGCTGCCCCCACGGCCCGGCGTGGCGCAATGCGCGCGCCAGTTCCAGGTGAAACTCTTCCACCGCCAGGGTGCCATCGGACAGCAGGCGCCCGGTGAGGTCTTCTTCGCGCAGCTGCCGACGCACTTCGGCGTCAAAGGCCTCGGCAAACAGTGGGAAGTTTTCCTCGGGCAAGGTCAACCCCGCCGCCATGGCGTGGCCGCCATATTTGCTGATCAGGTTGGGGTGCTGGCTCGCGACCACCGCCAGGGCATCGCGGATGTGGAAGCCTTGCACAGAGCGCCCTGAGCCCTTGAGCAGCCCATCGCCTGCATCGGCGAAGGCAATGGTGGGGCGGAAGTACCGCTCCTTCATGCGCGACGCAAGAATGCCGATCACACCTTGGTGCCAGTCCGGATCAAACAGGCACAAGCCGTAGGGCATTGAGTCCACCGGCAAGTCCTTGAGCTGAGCCAGGGCTTCGCGCTGCATGCCCTGCTCGATGGATTTGCGGTCCTGGTTCATGCCGTCCAGTTGTGCGGCCATTTCCCGTGCCGCGGCGAAATCCGTGGTGAGCAGGCATTCGATGCCCAGGCTCATATCGTCCAGGCGCCCGGCGGCGTTCAAGCGTGGCCCGAGGATAAAGCCGAGGTCGGTGGAGGTGATGCGCGCTGCATCCCGCTTGGCCACTTCGAGGATCGCCTTGATCCCCGGCCGTGCGCGACCGGCACGAATACGCTCCAGGCCCTGATGCACGAGGATGCGATTATTGGCGTCCAGGGGAACCACGTCGGCGACGCTGCCCAGGGCGACCAGGTCGAGCAGCTCGCCAATGTTGGGTTGAGGCTTGTTTTCATACCAGCCCAAACTGCGCAAACGCGCGCGCAGGGCCATCAGTACGTAGAAGATCACGCCCACGCCGGCCAGGGCCTTGCTCGGGAACTCACAGCCCGGCTGGTTCGGGTTGACGATGGCATCCGCCGCCGGCAGCTCATCACCAGGCAAGTGGTGATCGGTCACCAATACCTGCAACCCCGCCGCTTTCGCCGCCGCCACGCCTTCGACACTGGAGATGCCATTGTCCACGGTGATCAGCAACTGCGGCTCGCGCTGCAGGGCCACAGCGACGATTTCCGGGGTCAGCCCATAGCCGTATTCGAAGCGGTTGGGCACCAGGTAATCGACATGGGCCGCACCGAGCAAACGCAGGCCCAGGGTACCTACGGTGCTGGCGGTGGCACCATCGGCGTCGAAGTCACCGACGATGAGGATGCGCTGGCGCTGCTCCAATGCCGTCACCAGCAAGTCCACCGCCGCGTCGATGCCCTTGAGCTGCTGATAGGGAATCAACCGCGCCAGGCTCTTGTCCAGCTCGGCCTCGGACTGCACGCCACGAGCGGCGTAGAGACGGGTCAATAGCGGTGGCAATTCACCCAGGAAGGGCAAGACGGCGGGCAACGGGCGGGGATCGATACGCATGGGACGTTGGGGAGTTCTCTGTAGGGGGATATTAGCTGCAAGCTGCAAGCTTCAAGCTTGTAGCTTGTAGCTTGCAGCTCCAATTCAACCGCGTTCGCCGACCAGCCATTGCAGTTGCACTTCGTGCTGGCCACGGTCGTCGGTGACGAAGATCGTGCCTTCACTGATCATCACGTCCCACTTGATCACGCGGGGCATGTCCTTGGCCAGGACCTCCAGAATCTCCTGGGGCACTGCTGCGATGTGTACATTCTTCAGGTTGTTCGCCACCGGCACCACTTTGCCCTCCCAAACGCGCAAGCTGCCGTATGCCAGCAGGCTGGTGCGCTCGGTGCGGCGCGAGCACCAGGTCAGGCGGTCGGCATCCGGCTGGCCGACTTCGATCCAATGCAAAACCCGATCATCCAGGCTTTTTTCCCACAGGGCTGGCTCGTCTACATCTGACAGGCCACGACCGAACGCCAACTGTTCGTTGTAAAAAAGGGCGTAGGCCAGCAGACGCACGGTCATGCGTTCTTCAGTTTCCGAGGGGTGGCGAGCGATGGTCTGCTTGACGCTCTCGTACACCGAACGGTCGAGGTCGGTGAGGTTGAGTTCGAATTTGTAGGTCGTGGACGGCTGGGCCATGAACGGGCTTCTAGAGACAGGGAAAGGCGGCCAGTCTAACCGATGGCGAGGCCATTCAACGAATCCTGCGCTGCATCATCCTTATCCCTGGCCTGCTCGCCTATGTTAAAAGGCTTCACATCACCGTTCTGCGCAGACAAGGATCCCCATGTCGTTTAATGCCAAACCGCTTGCCGGCCTGAAAGTCATCGAACTCGGCACCCTGATCGCCGGGCCCTTCGCCTCACGCATTTGTGCTGAATTCGGTGCCGAGGTGGTCAAGGTCGAATCCCCGGACGGCGGCGACCCGTTGCGCAAATGGCGCAAGCTGTATGAAGGCACCTCGTTATGGTGGTTTGTGCAGGCGCGCAACAAAAAGTCCCTGACGTTGAACCTCAAGCACCCGGACGGGCTGGCGATTCTCAAGCAACTGCTGGCAGACGCCGACATCCTGATCGAAAACTTCCGTCCCGGCGTACTGGAGAAGCTTGGCCTGAGCTGGGAAACCCTGCATGGGCTGAATCCGAAACTGGTGATGGTGCGCCTCTCGGGTTTTGGCCAGACCGGGCCGATGAAAGACCAGCCCGGGTTTGGCGCAGTGGGCGAGTCCATGGGCGGGCTGCGCTATATCACCGGTTTCGAAGATCGCCCGCCGGTGCGCACCGGAATCTCCATTGGTGACTCCATCGCCGCGCTGTGGGCGGTCATCGGCGCCTTGATGGCGCTGCGTCATCGCGAGGTTAACGGCGGTGTGGGCCAGGTGGTCGATGTGGCGCTGTATGAAGCCATCTTCGCCATGATGGAAAGCATGATCCCCGAGTTCGACGTATTCGGGTTTATTCGCGAACGTACCGGCAACATCATGCCCGGCATCACGCCGTCGTCGATCCACACCAGCGCGGACGGCAAGCACGTACAGATCGGTGCCAACGGCGATGCCATCTTCAAACGCTTCATGAGTGCCATCGGCCGGGAAGACCTGGCGAACGATCCACAACTGGCCAGCAATGACGGGCGCGATAGCCGTCGCGATGAACTCTATGGCGTGATTGATCGCTGGGTGAACTCGCTGCCGCTGGAGCAGGTGGTGGAGCAACTCAACAAGGCTGAAGTGCCCGCCAGCCGTATCTACAGCGCCGAGGACATGCTGGGCGACCCGCAATTCCTCGCGCGCGAGATGTTCCTCAAGGCCCGGCTTCCCGGCGGCAAGGACTTCAAGATGCCGGGCATCGTGCCCAAGCTGTCGGACACACCGGGCAGTTGCGAATGGGTGGGGCCGCAACTGGGTGAACACAACGGCGTGGTGTTGGGCGAGCTGGGATACGACGCCGCTGCCATTGTCCGCCTGCGTGAGCAAGGTGCAATCTGATGCCCCACGGCTGCAAACACTGGCTCATTGCGCTGTACCTGGCCGCCATGCTGGCCGGCGGCTGGCCCGTACCGGCGAGCGCAGAGGGCACGTTGATCTGGTTATTGCGCGACTTGCCGCCGCTGACCATCTTCGAAGGGCCAGGCAAAGGCCAGGGTGCCCTGGACCAGTTGCTGCCGATACTGATCGGACACTTGCCGGAATATCGCCACCAGGTAATGCACGTCAATCGCGCGCGCGGCATGCAGATGCTGCGCGAACCCACGCTCACCTGCGATCCATCCTTGCTGTGGACGGCCGAGCGGGCCAGGTACATCGTATTTTCCAGGCAGGCGTTTGTGGTCGCCAGTAATGGCATCACGATCCGACGCAGCCAGCAGGGCGCCCTGGCGGCGTTTATCGTAGACGGCCAATTTGACCTGCAGGCCTTCTTCGACGCCCCTAAGGCAAGGGTAGGCGCGATCGCGGAACGCAGCTACGGCGCCGTTATCGATGAGCGACTGAAACAGGCCGACACACACAAACTGGCACTGCACTACGGCAACGATGCCCTTGGCAGCTTGCTGCAGATGCAGCGCCTGGGCCGGCTGGAGGCAGTGCTGGGCTATTGGCCGGAAATCCGCTACCACGCGATGCAACAGGGGATCGCAGCCGACGACCTCAGCTTCTACCCCATCAAGGGCACAGCGCCTTACCAGCGCACGCATATCGGCTGCTCGGATACACCTGAGGGGCGCGAAGCCATGGAACGGATCAACCGGGTTCTGCCCAGCCTCCCGCTGGCACAAGTACAACAGTCCTATGCCGCCTGGCTGGACCCTGTCATGCGTGAACATTACCTGCGAGACAACCCGAGCTTTTTCCAGGACTCGCCGGCGCCGTGACAAATCCCAGGCAAAAAGAAACCCCGAAGAGTGGGGAGACACTTCGGGGTTAAACGTGGCCTACAAAGACCAGTACAACAAGGCACAAACACCGGAGCACAATGTTTGCTCTTGCTGTTACGAAATCTGACCGGCCATGACGTGGGAAGTTTCCATCTATAAACAATTCTTCATGCAACGGCAGCGCTGCGGGTCTGGGCGGCGTTGCGCAAGGCCGCGATGACCGAGGGTTCCAGGCGTCCTTCAGCGATCTTGAGATCACGCAGCAGGCAATCCACCACATCCACCAATAGGCGCTTATCGAGCAATTGCGCCCGGTCGACTTCACGCTCGACCATGATCGCACCGGCGGGGTTCTTCACGGTTACCAGGCACTCTTCCTGCACACCTGCGGTGGTCAACGTCACCTGATAAGGGCTCAGTGCCTCTTCGAGCAATAGGCTGATACTTTCCATCTCGATCACCACTCAATAGTTCGCAAACATTCTTGTAAACGGGAGCTGCATCTATCCTAAGTGACTGGTTGTGACGTAGGAAAGTTCGCTTTTTCGTTTATGCGGGGTTGTCGGGGGATGACGTTTCCAGCATGCGCTTGCAACATGACAGGCAAAAAACGGCGGCACATAAATGCTTACGCAATGGGCTGCTGTTTTGGGCTTCCCCTGCCGCGCAGGCCATGGGTGAATCCTATACTCGATGAGCGCTGATCACAGTGCCACGTGGGTAAAGCGTATGCCAAAGGCCCTTATTGCGAAGGAGGAATGCGATGGTGGAAAACGATGAGCGACTGGCGACGATGGAGAAAATGCATGCCGATGTAAGGCGCATTTACGCAGAAATATCACGCATGCAGGCTGAGCAAGACAAGCTCAGATCGGAATCCCTGAAAATAAACTGTGAAACTTTCTGGTACCCCATGGGCGTAGCAATGGCCGTGGTCGCAACGATTGCTTCGATTACTGGAGTAGCGATTAAGTTGCTCTTGTAAACGGCACGCTGTCGGGCCTGCCAGAAACAAAAAACGCCGCTGACCCAAGGAAGGGAAAGCGGCGTTTTTGTCTTGGTGACCTGCCTTACAAAGGCTTGCCACGATTGCCATGCTGGCTGACAAACGCCTGCATCGCCTTCAAGTCATTCGGCAGCACCGTGCAACGCTCTTCACGCTCGAACAGGTCTGTCAGGTGCACCGGCAGTTCCAGCGCCTTGCCGACACCCGCCTTCTCCACCGCTTCCGGGAATTTCACTGGATGGGCGGTGCCTAGGATCACCATCGGGATATCCAGGCTACGACGGCATTCGCGGGCGGCCTTCACCCCAATGGCGGTGTGCGGGTCGAGCAGCTCGCCGGTCTGGGCGTAGACCTCGGCGATGGTTTCACAGGTCTGCGCGTCGTCCACGGCCAGGGAGTCGAACAGCTTGCGGGTTTCGGTCCAGCGCTCTTCATCAACGCTGAAACCGCCGCCGCTCTTGAAGGTGTCCATCAAGCCGGCGATGGCTGCGCCGTTGCGACCGTGCATGTCGAACAGCAGGCGTTCGAAGTTCGACGACACCATGATGTCCATGGACGGCGACAAGGTGGCGTGCAGGGTTTCCTTGACGTATTGGTTGCCGCTCATGAAGCGGTGCAGGATGTCGTTACGGTTGGTGGCGACGATCAACTGGTTGACCGGCAGGCCCATGTTACGGGCCAGGTAGCCGGCGAAGATGTCGCCGAAATTGCCGGTCGGCACCGAGAACGACACCGAGCGCGCCGGGCCACCCAACTGCAGCGAGGCGTGGAAGTAGTAGACGATCTGGGCCATGATCCGCGCCCAGTTGATCGAGTTCACCGCCACCAGGCGTGTGCCTTTGAGGAAGCCCTGGTCGGCGAAGCTGTTCTTGACCATTTCCTGGCAGTCGTCGAAGTTGCCTTCGATGGCGATGTTATGGATGTTCTCGCCGAAGATGGTGGTCATCTGGCGGCGCTGTACTTCCGAGACACGCTTGTGCGGGTGCAGGATGAAGATGTCGACGTTTTCGCAGTGCTTGCAGCCTTCGATGGCGGCCGAACCGGTATCACCCGAGGTGGCGCCGATGATCACCACGCGCTCGCCGCGCTTCTCCAGCACGTAGTCCAGCAGGCGACCCAGCAGTTGCAGGGCGAAGTCCTTGAACGCCAGGGTCGGGCCATGGAACAGCTCGAGCACCCATTCGTTGCCGTTGAGCTGGCGCAGAGGCGCGATGGCGCTGTGGGAAAACACGCCGTAGGTCTCTTCCAGAATCTTTTTGAAATCCGCATCGGGGATGCTGCCGGTGACGAACGGGCGCATCACCCGGAACGCCAGCTCGTGGTACGGCAGGCCGGCCCACGAAGCCATTTCTTCCTGGGTAAAGCGTGGCAGGTTTTCCGGCACGTACAGGCCGCCGTCAGTGGCAAGGCCTGCCAGCAAGACGTCTTCGAAATTCAGGGCCGGTGCCTGGCCGCGGGTGCTGATGTAGCGCATAAAAGCAAACCTTTGGTTTGAGCTTCAAGCTTCAAGCTACAAGCGGCAAGTTAAAGCTGATCGGCTTTTACTTGCAGCTTGCAGCCAATAGCTTGCAGCTGGATTAATTCAAATGTTCGACGCGAATCCGTACTACCGGCCCAACCACACCCTGGAGAGCTTCCAGGGACTGGATGGCATCGTTGATGTGCTGCTCGAGCACCCGGTGGGTCAGCAGGATCATCGGCACCTGGCCGTTCTGCTCCTCGACTTCCTTCTGCATGATCGACTCGATGTTGATACCGCGCTCCGACAGGATGCTGGCCACCTGGGCCAACACGCCCGGGTGATCCTTGGCCTGGATGCGCAGGTAGTAGGCGCTTTCGCATGCCTCGATCGGCAGGATCGGGTGGGCCGACAGCGAATCCGGCTGGAAGGCCAGGTGCGGCACGCGGTTTTCCGGGTCGCTGGTCATGGCGCGCACCACGTCCACGAGGTCGGCGATCACCGACGAAGCGGTCGGCTCCATGCCGGCACCGGCGCCGTAGAACAGCGTGGAACCAGCGGCATCACCGTTGACCATCACGGCGTTCATCACCCCATTGACGTTGGCGATCAAGCGGTCGGCCGGGATCAGCGTCGGGTGCACACGCAACTCGATACCCGCCGGGGTGCTGCGCGCGACACCGAGGTGCTTGATGCGGTAGCCCAGGGCTTCGGCGTAGTTCACGTCGGCAGTGGTCAACTGGGTGATGCCTTCGGTGTAGGCCTTGTCGAACTGCAGCGGGATACCAAAGGCGATGGACGCCAGGATGGTCAGCTTGTGCGCCGCGTCGATGCCTTCCACGTCGAATGTCGGGTCGGCTTCGGCATACCCCAGGGCCTGGGCTTCGGTCAGTACGTCTTCGAAGGTACGGCCCTTCTCGCGCATTTCGGTGAGGATGAAGTTACCGGTGCCGTTGATGATGCCGGCCACCCAGTTAATGCGGTTGGCGGACAGGCCTTCACGGATCGCCTTGATCACGGGGATACCGCCGGCAACCGCGGCTTCGAACGCCACGATCACGCCTTTCTCGCGGGCCTTGGCGAAGATCTCGTTGCCGTGTACGGCGATCAGCGCCTTGTTGGCGGTGACCACGTGCTTGCCGTTTTCGATCGCCTTGAGCACCAGCTCGCGAGCCACGGTGTAACCGCCCACCAGCTCGATGACGATATCGATTTCAGGGTTGGTGGCCACGGCGAAGACATCGTTGGTAATCGCAATACCGGTCGTTTGGAACTGAGGCTTTGGCGAACGCGTGGCAATTTGCGCCACTTCAATCCCACGCCCTGCACGGCGGGAAATTTCTTCAGCATTACGCTGAAGTACGTTGAAGGTGCCGCCACCGACGGTCCCTAACCCACAGATGCCTACTTTGACCGGTTTCACTGAAGAACTCCCCATGAAACGGCCGACGCTAGGTCGGCCGTGAAAAACAGCCGCACAACTGCGGCTTTCAATTAATGGCCCGCCGACTTATCCACGGGCCAGCATCGTCAAAGGTTCGACAATGCTGGTTTATTTGGCACTCAGCGCCAGTTTGGCAACTTGTGGTGCCGGCTGGTAGCCCGGAATCACCTGGCCGTCAGCTAAAACGATGGCCGGTGTGCCGTTTACGCCGATGGACTGGCCCAGGGCGAACTGCTTGGAAACCGGGTTGGCACATTTGGCCGCCTTGATTTCCTTGCCATCAACCATCTTGTCCATGGCCGCCTTCTTGTCGGCCGAGCACCATACGGCTTGCAGCTGCTCGTCGCCCGGCGAACCCAGGCCCTGGCGCGGGAACGCTACGTAGCGCACTTCCACGCCGAGCTTGTTCAGCGCAGGCACTTCGGCGTGCAACTTATGGCAGTACGGGCAGGTGGTGTCGGTAAACACGGTGATATGGGTCTTGGTCTCGCCGATGGCCGGGTAAACCACGGTTTCAGCCACTGGAATGCCGTTGATCAGCTTGGACACGCCCAGGCGCTCGGCTTTCTCGGTGAGGTTGACCGGCTTGCCGTCCTTGAGCTGGAACAGGTAGCCCTGGACGATGTACTGACCGTCTGCACTGGCGTACAGCACGCGGCTGCCCTTGAGCTTGACTTCATACAGGCCGGCCATCGGGCTGGCGCTGATGCTTTCGATCGGGGTGTCGAGCTGCAGGTTGGCCAGGCTCTTGCGGATGGTCTGCTCGGCAGCGTCATCGGCGACGGCAAAGGTGGAAACCAACGCAATGGCTGCGGCGGCAATAATCTGGGTCAAGCGCATGGAAACTCCTGAAGGCAGATGCAGGGACGGGTGCAGGTACGCCGATACGCAAACACGGGTGCGGGCCGTCCCCTTTGCTAACCGGCAAAGCCTACCACAGTTGGGCCGCAGGGCAGCCCGTGGCGGGATAAATTGGCGGTTTTCAGCCTCGCGGGTGGTGCTTGGCGTGCATATCCTGCAATCGCGCACGCGCCACGTGGGTGTAAATCTGGGTGGTGGATAAGTCGCTGTGCCCGAGCAGCATTTGCACCACGCGCAAATCCGCACCGTGGTTGAGCAAATGGGTGGCGAATGCATGGCGCAAAGTGTGGGGCGACAGGCTCTTGCCGATCCCCGCGACCTTGGCCTGGTGTTTGATGCGATGCCAGAACGTCTGGCGGGTCATCTGTTCGCCGCGTTGGCTGGGAAACAGCACATCGCTGGGCCGCCCGCCAAGCAGCTCGCTACGGGCATCGCGCATGTAGCGCTCGACCCACACAATCGCTTCCTCCCCCATCGGCACCAGCCGCTCCTTGCTGCCCTTGCCCATTACCCGCAGCACCCCCTGGCGCAGATTGACTTGCTCCAGAGTCAGGCTGATCAGCTCCGTGACCCGCAGGCCACAGGCATACAACACTTCCAGCATGGCGCGGTCACGCTGGCCGATGGCTTCGCTGAGGTCGGGCGCAGCGAGCAAGGCATCGACGTCGGCTTCCGACAGGGATTTGGGCAAGGGCCTGCCCAGTTGCGGCATATCGATTTGCAGGGTCGGATCGAGGGTAATCAGTTTCTCCCTGAGCAAATAGCGATAAAAGCCACGCACACCGGAGAGAAATCGTGCAGTGGAACGGGGTTTGTAGTTCTGCTCCAGACGCCAGGCCAGGTGATCGAGGATCAGCTCGCGGCCGGCATTGATCAGTTCCAGGTGTTTCTCCTGCAGCCAGCCGTTGAACAGCGCCAGGTCGCTGCGGTAGGCCTGGCGGGTGTTATCTGACAGGCCTTTTTCCAGCCATAGGGCATCGAGGAAACGGTCGATCAGGGGGTGGTCGATGGCGGGCATAGGGACTCGAACAGAAAAATGGCGGAATCAGGTAGATCCTATCCCGGACCTCAAATCGCGGGCACAAAAAAGCAGCCCGTAGGCTGCTTTTTTCTGCATCGGGAAGCTGGACTTAAGCCAGTTTTTCCTTGATGCGAGCTGCTTTACCGGACAGGTCACGCAGGTAGTACAGCTTGGCTTTACGTACGTCACCGCGACGCTTGACGGCCATGCTGTCGATTTGCGGGCTGTAGGTCTGGAAAGTACGCTCTACGCCAACACCGTTGGAGATTTTACGAACAGTGAAAGCACTGTTCACACCACGGTTACGCTTGGCGATTACCACGCCTTCGAACGCTTGCAGACGCGAACGGTCGCCTTCCTTCACTTTCACCTGGACGACAATAGTGTCGCCCGGGGCAAAGGTAGGGATCTCTTTGGTCATCTGCTCTGCTTCGAGTGCAAGGATGATTTTGTTAGTCATGCTGTGCTCCTAAGGTAAGTCAATGGACCTACCATCGATACGTTGTTAACTATCGTCCCGCGCGAGGATGTATTCCTCGAGCAGCTTCTTCTCTTCTCCAGAAAGCGAGCGGCTTTCCAGAAGATCGGCGCGTCGTTCATAGGTCCGACCAAGGGACTGCTGTAAACGCCAACGCCGGATGTGTGCGTGATTGCCACTTAGCAATACGTCGGGAACACGCTGATCCGCATACACCTCCGGTCGGGTGTAGTGCGGGCAATCCAGCAAACCGTCCGTGAAGGAGTCTTCCTCCGCGGAGTCCGCATGCCCTAAAGCTCCAGGCAGCAGTCGTGTAACCGCATCTATCAGGACCATCGCCGGCAGCTCGCCGCCAGACAGGACATAGTCCCCAATCGACCACTCTTCATCGACATGAGCATCAATAAAACGCTCGTCAATGCCTTCATAGCGACCGGCAATCAGGATCAGTGCTTCCTCATTCGCCAGTTCGCGGACCCCAGCCTGTTTCAGCTGGCGGCCTTGAGGGGACAGGTAAATAACCTTCGCCTTCTCCCCGGCGGCTGCCTTGGCCTGAGCCAACGCGTCTTCCAGGGGCTTGATCTTCATCACCATGCCCGGGCCACCGCCAAATGGGCGATCGTCCACAGTGTGATGTCGATCCGTCGTGTAGTCTCGCGGGTTCCAACAGGTAAGCTGCAACAGCCCCTGTTTCACCGCCCGACTGGTGATGCCGTACTCGCTGATGGCGGAGAACATCTCGGGAAACAAACTGATCACTTCAATGCGCAAATTAGCCACGCTTAGAAGTCCGCGTCCCATTCCACCTTCATCTCGCCTGCGGCCAGGTCGACAGCCAACACGCATTGCTCGGTATAGGGCAACAGGCGTTCGCGATCATCCAGGCTGCCAGCGCAAGGCTTGACCACCATTACATCATTGGCGCCGGTTTCCAGAAGATGATCGATTTTCCCGAACAATTGCCCGAGTTGATCGATGACCTTCAGACCTTCCAGCTGGTACCAGTAGTACTCGCCGTCGGTCAATTCAGGGAACAGGTTGCGCGGCACGCAGATCTCATAACCGGCCAGAAGACGAGCTTCTTCACGGTCATCAAGACCCTTGAGCTTTGCGACCAGGAACTTATCGCTCCCGCGCCCACTGACCAGCTCGACCTGTTTCACACTACCTTCGCGCTTGAGCGTCCAGGTCTTGTACTGCAACAGGTTTTCAGTCGGATCAGTAAAGGAATACACCTTCACTTCGCCGCGAACGCCATGAACAGAATAAATCTTGCCGATAACGATCAAATCATCAGCAACAGCTGGCGTCGCGTTCATATTGCTCAGGCTGCGGCCTTAGCCGAGTCCTTCAACAACTTGGCAACACGCTCAGACGGTTGTGCACCAACGCTCAGCCAGTAGGCTACGCGCTCTTGGTTCACGGACAGGCGGACTTCTTGACCACGAGCGATCGGGTTGAAGAAACCTACTTGTTCCTTGTGAGAGCCGTCACGTGGGTTGCGGCTGTCAGTTACGGTCAAGTGGTAAAACGGGCGCTTTTTGGAGCCGCCAAGGGCAAGACGGATTGTTAGCATGTGAACATCGTTCCTGTAGTCGGTGCTGCAAATCTAAATGCACAGCGGGCATAGGTGCCCGAAAGGCCGCATATTCTAAGGAATATCCGGACTTTTGCAAATGTCTTTTTCTGGCGCCTATCAGCGGGCCATTCAGATCTGCTAGAGAGCCGTCGGTTAAAACGGCAGGTCAGCCCCCGCCAACGGCGGGTTTGCTGGAGATCCCACATCCCTGTGGGTCGGAGCAGGAGTGAACTCCCGCTCGAATACTTTACATTTTCGGCATGCCGCCGCCGGGCAACATACCGCCCATGCCGCGCATCATCTTGGCCATTCCGCCCTTGGCGGAGAATTTCTTCATCATCTTCTGCATCTGCTTGTGCTGCTTGATCAAGCGACCGATGTCCTGCACCTGGGTGCCGGAACCCATGGCGATCCGACGCTTGCGCGAACCGCTGATCAGCTCAGGGTCGCGGCGCTCGGCCGGGGTCATGGAGTTGATGATGGCTTCCATCTGCTTGAACTGCTTCTCTGCCGCGCCCTGGGCATTGCCCATTTGCGCCAGGTTCACACCGCCGATGTTCGGCAGCTTGTCCATCAGGCCGCCAAGGCCGCCCATGCTCTTCATTTGTTGCAGTTGGTCGCGGAAGTCTTCGAGGTCGAAGCCCTTGCCCTTCTTCAACTTTTTAGCAAGCTTATCGGCTTTGTCCTTGTCGAGCGTCGCTTCAGCCTGTTCGATCAGGCTGAGCACGTCGCCCATGCCGAGGATACGCGAGGCGATACGCTCAGGGTGGAACGGTTCGAGCGCTTCGCTCTTCTCGCCCATACCGATGAACTTGATCGGCTTGCCGGTGATGGCACGCACCGACAGCGCGGCACCGCCACGGGCGTCGCCGTCGACCTTGGTGAGGATCACGCCGGTCAGCGGCAGCGCATCGCCGAAGGCCTTGGCGGTATTGGCCGCATCCTGGCCGGTCATGGCGTCGACCACGAACAGCGTCTCGACCGGGTTGATCGCGGCATGCAGCGCCTTGATCTCGCCCATCATCTCTTCATCGATGTGCAGGCGACCGGCGGTATCGACGATGACCACGTCGATGAACTTGAGCCTTGCTTCTTTAATAGCGGCGTTGGCGATGTCGACCGGCTTCTGGCTCAGGTCGGACGGGAAGAAGGTCACGCCCACTTCGCCCGCGAGCATTTCCAGCTGCTTGATGGCCGCCGGACGGTACACGTCGGCCGATACCACCATCACGGACTTCTTCTTGCGCTCTTTAAGGAAGCGCGCCAGCTTGCCGGCGGTGGTGGTCTTGCCCGCACCTTGCAGGCCGGCCATCAACACGACGGCCGGTGGCACGGCACTGAGGTTCAAATCTTCGTTGGCCGCACCCATCAGGCTTTCGAGTTCGGCCTGGACGATCTTCACAAAGGCCTGGCCCGGCGTCAGGCTGCGGGACACTTCAGTGCCCACTGCGCGCTCTTTGACCGAGTTGACGAAGTCCTTCACCACTGGCAAGGCCACGTCGGCTTCCAGCAACGCCATGCGCACTTCGCGCAGGGTGTCTTTAATATTGTCCTCGGTCAGCTTGGCCTTGCCGGTTACATGGCGCAGCGTCTGCGAGAGACGGTCAGTCAGGTTTTCAAACATGCGCGATCCTTTCAGGCCCTAATCATCGAAATGCATTGGTAGACCGAGGTAATGGCAGCCCAGGCTGTGGTAAATCGCTATTAAACACAGCGCTCGGCGAGCCTGCGGCGTGGGCAGGTCGCGGATTATAGCGAAGACTGCGTCCATGCACACCCGCTGTCTGGTCCGGGAGTCTTTCGTGGAACGCAGGTGTATGCCAAACTCAGCGCCTTTCGGGCTTGTCTATCAGGATTTATGGTCCCCTTGTCACCCAGTTTGCTACCCAGCCTCGCCGCCGCACTCCTTTATGCCGCTGCGACCCTCTATCAGGGCACTCGTCTTGCCCAAGGCACCAAGGCGGACAAACGCCTGCTGGTCGGCCTGGGCGTCCTCGCCCTGCTGGCCCACGCCGCGAGCCTGTTCACCCACCTGATGACCCCGGTGGGCCTGGGCCTGGACTTTTTCAGCGCCGCCAGCCTGATCGCTGCAGCAGTCATCGCGCTGACATTGCTGGCCTGCTACCGGATCCCCGTCGAGAACCTGCTGGTCCTGCTCTTTCCCCTGGGCGTGCTGACGGTGCTGCTGGCGCAGTTCGCCCCCACCGGCACCGTACAGGTGATTGACGAAGAGCCCGGCATCCTCGCGCATATCCTGTTGTCGATCCTGGCCTATGGCATGTTCACCATCGCGGTGTTCCAGGCCCTGCTCCTGCTGTTGCAGGACCACCAACTCAAGCACAAGCACCCTTCCGGCCTGATCAAGAACTTCCCACCGCTGCAAACAATGGAAAGCCTGCTGTTCGGTTTCCTGTGGGCCGGCTGGACCCTGCTTTCGCTGTCGCTGATCTCCGGCTGGCTGTTCGTCGAAAACCTGTTTGCCCAGCACCTGGTGCACAAGACCCTGCTGGCCTGCCTGGCCTGGATCGTGTTCAGCGTGCTGCTGTGGGGCCGCAACCGCCTCGGCTGGCGCGGGCATAAAGCGATCCGCTGGACCCTGGCCGGTTTCTGCCTGCTGATGCTGGCCTATTTCGGCAGCAAGCTGGTTCGCGAATACATCCTGCATATCTGACGGGCAGCAATCATGGACAACTTGCCCCTGGGGCCGATGCTCGCGGTAATCGCCTTGCTGGTGTTATGGGCCGGGCTGTTTACCGCCATCGAAGCCGCACAACAGCACCTGCTGGCCCTGCGCCCCGGCACTCGCCAGGGAGACAAAGCGGCCGCCCGCCTGAATTTCCCGCGTCACAGCCTGATCCTGTGCAACAGCCTGTGTCGCGCCGCCGTGGTGATTCTCTGCACCCTGCTGGCGATCTATGCTTGGGCACAGAACGGCCCTTGGCTCGGCTGGCTGATGTCCTGTGCACTCCTGCTGGTGCTGGCCGACTACCTGCCGCGCGCCCTGGCCACCCGTTATCCGCAAGCGATCCTGGGCTTTGGCAATACGCTGCTGGGCGTACCGCTGAAAATCCTCTATCCCCTGGCCTGGCTGCTCAACGGCATCAGCCTGCTGTTATTGCGCCCGTTTGCGCGCAAATCCGGGGTGGTTAAAAAGAGCGATGAACCGCTACCCGACCACGATGACGAACCCGAGCCTGATGCCGACGCCGACCGCACCCCCGGCATGCCTGGCATCCACGCGCTGGACAACATCACGGTCAATGACATCCTGGTGCCACGCAGTGAAGTGGACGGCATCAACCTCGACGACTCGATTGAAGACATCATCGAACAACTGCGCACCTCCCCGCGCACCCGCCTGCCGGTGTTCCACAGTGATATCAACCAGGTCCAGGCCGTGCTCAATACCCGCCAGGTCCAGCACCTGCTGCCCGATGCCAGCCTGACCAAGGACGCATTGCTCGCCGCCTGCCACGAACCCTACTTCGTCCCGGAAAGCACCCCACTGCAACTGCAACTGCTGAACTTCCACAAACAGCAGCGGCGCCTGGGCATGGTCGTGGATGAGTACGGCGAAGTGCTGGGCATCGTCACCCTGGAAGACATCCTCGAAGAAATCGTCGGTGAATTCGAAAGTGAGCAAAGCACCGACAACCCGCACATCGAAGCCCAGACCGACGGCCGCTACATCATTGATGGCGCCGCCTCGATCCGCGAACTGAACAAGAGCCTGGGCTGGCACCTGCCCAGCGACGGCCCAAAGACCCTCAACGGCCTGGTGACCGAAGCGCTGGAAACCATTCCGGATTGCGCGGTGTGCCTGAAGATCGGGCGCTATCGCCTGGAAATCCTCGAGACCGAAGACAACCGCGTAGCGAAAGTGCTGATCTGGCACACCAGCCGAGTGCCTGTCGCCGCGTAGCTCTCCTGACAAACCAAAATCCAATGTGGGAGGGGGCTTGCTCCCGATAGCGGTGTGCCATTCGCTGCATTCGGGGACTGACCCACTGCCATCGGGAGCAAGCCCCCTCCCACATTTGGATTTGCAGCGTGTCAGCCCCTTGTTGGATCCACACACCCCTTCCTATAATCCCTGCGGCTTACCCAAGCCCCGCCCGACCGCGTGCTACCCGCACTCCGCGCGTCCAGGCTCCGCTGCATCGTGTCTGACCGGTGTTCGCTCCCATCCCGAGCCGCCCCGCGCACTACCCTGATCCAAGGGGGTTCGACCCAATAATAATCCGCGTCCAAACGCGCAACGACTGTCAGGGATAACTCAATGAGCACCACCTATAACGAGGCTGCGACCGCCGCCCCGACCAACTCGACTGCACGAGTCGCCACCGCGAGCATCGTCGGCACCGCCATCGAGTTCTACGACTTCTATATTTACGCCACCGCCGCAGCCCTGGTGATCGGCCCGGTGTTCTTCCCGCAGACCTCCGGCACTGCGCAGATGCTGGCGTCATTCCTGACCTTTGGCATCGCCTTTATCGCGCGTCCGCTGGGCTCGGCATTGTTTGGCCACTTTGGCGACCGTATCGGCCGAAAATCCACGCTGGTGGCCTCGTTGCTGCTAATGGGCGTGTGCACCACGCTGATCGGTTTGCTGCCCGGCTATGACAGCATCGGGGCCTGGGCGCCGATCCTGTTGTGCGTGCTGCGTTTCGGCCAGGGCCTTGGGTTGGGCGGGGAATGGGGCGGCGCCGCCTTGCTGGCCACCGAGAACGCGCCCAAAGGCAAACGCGCCTGGTTCGGCATGTTTCCGCAACTGGGCCCCTCCATCGGGTTCCTGGCCGCCAACGGCCTGTTCCTGATCCTGGCCATGAGCCTCAACGACGAGCAGTTCCGCAGTTGGGGCTGGCGTATTCCGTTCATCCTCAGCGCGGCGCTGGTGATGGTCGGCCTGTATGCACGCTTGAAACTGCACGAAACTCCGGTGTTCGCCAACGCCGTGGCCAAGGAAAAGCCGGTGAAAGTGCCGCTGGTGGAGTTATTCAGCCAGCATTGGCTGCCGGTGCTGCTGGGCGCCGCGTCGATGGTGGTGTGCTACGCGCTGTTTTACATCACCACTGCGTTTTCCCTGAGCTACGGCGTGTCGACCTTGGGCTACAGCCGCGAGACATTCCTTGGGCTGCTGTGCTTTGCCGTATTGTTCATGGGCCTTGCCACGCCTTTGGCCGCCTTGGCCAGTGATCGCTACGGACGCAGGCCGGTGCTGATCGTCGGCGCAATCCTGGCGATCCTGTCCGGCTTCACCATGGAGCCCCTGCTGACCCACGGTTCGACCTGGGCCGTGGCATTGTTCCTGGCGCTGGAGCTGTTCCTGATGGGCGTAACCTTCGCGCCGATGGGCGCCATGCTGCCGGAACTGTTCCCGACCCGCGTGCGTTATACCGGTGCTTCGGCAGCGTATAACCTGGGTGGGATTGTGGGCGCTTCGGCTGCACCGTTCTTCGCGACCAAGCTGGTGGCGATGGGTGGGCTGAGTTATGTCGGTGGGTATGTGTCGGCGGCAGCGTTGCTCAGCTTGATTGCTGTGCTGTGCCTGAAAGAGACGCGGGATAACGATTTGAACAAGGTCGTCTGATAAACAGCTATCGGGAGCAAGCCCCCTCCCACATTTTGACCGCATTTCTACTGGAACAATGCGATCAAAATGTGGAAGGGGGCTTGCTCCCGATGCTTTAAAGCTCTACCACAACCGCCTGGGAAGCACGGGTCGCCTTGGCCCGAGCCGCTTCAATCGATTCATCCCGCGCCAACGCCACGCCCATGCGGCGCTGGCCATTCACTTCTGGCTTACCAAACAGACGCAACGCCGTGTCCGGCTCGCTCAGTGCAGCGCCGAGGTTGGCAAACGCGGTCTGGGTCGACTGCCCTTCCACCAGAATCACCGCCGACGCCGAAGGCCCGAACTGACGGATCAACGGGATTGGCAAGCCCAGGATGGCACGCGCATGCAGGGCAAACTGCGACAGGTCCTGGGAAATCAACGTCACCAAACCCGTGTCGTGCGGGCGTGGCGACACTTCGCTGAACCACACCTGATCACCCTTGATGAACAGTTCCACGCCAAACAGACCACGGCCACCCAAGGCTTCGGTCACGGCTTTGGCGACGCGCTCGGACTCTGCCAGCGCAACCGGGCTCATGGCCTGTGGCTGCCAGGATTCCTGATAGTCGCCTTTCTCCTGACGGTGGCCGACCGGCGCGCAGAAGGTGGTGCCGCCGATGTGGCGCACGGTCAGCAGGGTGATTTCGTAGTCGAAGTCGATAAAACCTTCGATGATCACTCGGCCCTTGCCTGCACGTCCGCCTTCCTGGGCGTAATCCCAGGCTTTGCGCACGTCGTCAGCGCTGCGCAGCAGGCTCTGGCCCTTGCCCGACGAACTCATCACCGGCTTGACCACGCAGGGGAAACCCAGGTCCTGGACGGCCTTGCTGTAGTCCTCGAAGGTGTCGGCGAAATGGTACGGCGAGGTCGGCAGGTCCAGTTCTTCGGCGGCCAGGCGACGGATGCCTTCACGGTTCATGGTCAGCGACGTGGCGCGCGCAGTCGGGATCACGGTGAAGCCTTCGGCTTCCAGCTCAACCAGCGTCGCGGTGGCGATGGCTTCGATTTCCGGCACGATGAAGTGCGGTTTTTCCGCTTCGATCACCGCACGCAGGGCGGCGCCGTCGAGCATGTTGATCACATGGCTGCGATGGGCAACCTGCATGGCCGGCGCATTGGCGTAGCGATCCACGGCAATCACTTCAACGCCCAGGCGTTGCAGTTCAATCACCACTTCCTTGCCCAGCTCACCGCAGCCACACAGCAAAACGCGGGTCGCGGTTGGCGACAATGGAGTTCCGATTCGGGTCATCTCAGGTCCTCAGGGGAGCGGATCATGGGGAGAAAGGCCGGCATTTTACATGAACTGTAAAAATTGGCCTCAGTTGGCGACGGCCCGCTTGCGGATGCGCCAGGCCATGATCAGCCACACCGCCGTGACCCCGGCGAACTTCGACGCCAAGGCGGTGCCCACCACGGCAGGGGTGAGCGCACCGATCAGGCCGAAGAAGATAAAGGTATCAAGGGGAATGCTGAGCGCCGAACTTATCCACAGGCGGTCGTGGAGCGGGCGCTTGGTGATGCTGAACACCAGCCAGTCAATGCATTCCGACACCGCGAATGCCGTGGCGCTGGCCAGGGCGATGGACGGGTCCGAAGTGATATACGACAACACCAGCGCCGCCAGCATGGCGATGATCGCCCCGTGGCCGAAGCGGGTTTGCACCATGTCGCGCAGAATAAACACCAGGCCGCCCCAGGCCGACCAGATGACGTCCAGGTGCGGGGCAGTGGAGAAGGCGAAGTTGATCAGCACGACGCTGCTGATGTAGGCGATCAGGAAGAGCATGGGGCGAGGGACCTGTGAACAAGGGGCACAGGGTACTTCACATTTTGAAATATGTCGTCCGGGAGGGCCTCATCGGGGGCAAGCCCCCTCCCACATGTTGACCGCATTCTTACAGATCAAACGCGGTCAAGTGTGGGAGGGGGCTTGCCCCGATGGCGGTCTATCAGGCACCGGATTTCCCAGAAACCATAAACACCAACCCACTCGCCACCGCCCGCTCATGGCACAACCCCAACACCACCCGGCGCTCGGCGTTGTCCATGCGGCTCCAACGCGTAATCTCATCCACGGTGCGCTGGCAGCCGGTGCAGATATCGTCATCGTCCAGCGCACAAATGCTCACGCACGGCGAGGCGACGGGGCGTTCAATCGGGTTCATTCTTCCTGCTCAACCAGGTCCCGCGCGTAACGCTGGGCGTTATGCACATAGTGCGCGGCGCTGGCTTCCAGCATCCGCTTCTGTGCGTCGGTCAACTCACGCACGACTTTGCCCGGCGAGCCCATCACCAGGGAGCCATCGGGAATTTCCTTGCCTTCGCCGATCAACGCGTTGGCGCCGATGATGCAGTGCTTGCCGATCTTGGCGCCGTTGAGGATCACCGCGTTGATACCGATCAGGCTGTAATCGTCGACCGTGCAGCCATGCAGCATGGCGTTATGGCCGATGGTCACGCCGGTGCCCAGGGTCAGCGGGTAGCCCATATCGGTGTGCATCACGCTGCCGTCCTGGACGTTGCTGTTCTTGCCGATCAGGATCAGCTCGTTGTCGCCACGCAGCACCGCGTTGAACCAGACGTTGGCGCCCTCCTCCAGCTTGACCTTGCCCACCAGCGTGGCATTCGGCGCCACCCAGCTGTGTGGATGGGTCTCGACGCGGGCATCGCCCAGGCGGTATTTCATGCTGTTCCCTCACGGCTGGCCGTTCAAACGACGGCTTAGGTATTGATGAAGCTCTTGGGCGGCTGGTGCAGGCTTATCTGGGCGTCGTCATAAAGCAGATTGATCAACTCGACGATCATGATTGCCGTCAGGCCCCAGATCTTGTATTCGCCGAAGCGATAACTGGGCACGTACCAACTGCGACCCTGGTAATCGATTCGGTGGGTATGTTCGCGTGGATCCTGTCGGAAAAAGTCCAGGGGAACGCTGAAGACGGCAGCGATTTCAGCATCGTTGGCCAGATACTCGACGTAGTCGGGGATCACCCCCACATAGGGCGTGACCCGGATGCCGTGCAGGGAGATCAGCGGGCTCAGTGGGCCGATGATTTCCACCAGGCCGGGGGGCAGGCCGATTTCTTCTTCGGCTTCACGCAGGGCGGTGAAGATCAGGTCCGGGTCTTCGGGGTCGCGGCGCCCGCCGGGAAAGGCCACTTCGCCACCATGGGTCGACAGGCCGCTGGCGCGCAGGGTCAGGATCAGCTCAGGTTCGTCACTGCGGGTAATCGGCACCAGCACCGCGGCCTCGGGGAAACGCCCGTCGGTTTCCAGCGTGTGGGGGGTGTGATTGCTTACCCGGCGAAGTAGCTCGTCCAGCATGAGTCATCTCGGTCTGTTGGCTACCTTGCATCATGCACCAAAGCGTGCGGGTGCCCAACCCCAAAACCCGGCAGGTGTCGCTAAACGACAACTTGCAGGCCCCCGCCCGCCACGCCAAGATAGGCGCACTTTCCAGGAACCCCAGCATGAATTTCTGTAGCCAGTGCGGTAAACCGGTGACCCAACGCATTCCCGAAGGCGACGGGCGCCTGCGTTTTGTGTGTGATCACTGCTCCACCATCCACTATCAGAACCCCAATATCGTCGCCGGTACCGTGCCAGTGTGGGGCGATAAAGTGCTGCTGTGCCGTCGTGCCATCGAGCCGCGCCTGGGTTACTGGACCCTGCCCGCCGGTTTTATGGAAAACGGCGAGACCGTCGAACAGGCCGCCACGCGCGAAACCCTGGAGGAAGCCTGCGCCCGCGTGCGCAACCTGGCGATCTATACGCTGATCGACGTGCCGCATATCAGCCAGGTGCATATCTTCTACCGCGCCGAACTGGTCGACCTGGACTTCGCCGCCGGCCCCGAAAGCCTCGAAGTGCAGCTGTTCGACGAGGCGGACATCCCTTGGTCCGAGCTGGCTTTCCGCACGGTCGGGCGTACCCTAGAATACTTTTTCGCCGACCGCCGCCAGCAGTCCTTCCCGGTGCGCAGCGAAGCCGTGCCACCTCTTTCTTCAAAGCCCGCCCAATAACCATTCGGCAGCTCGTCGCCACAGGGATACCGTTTTAATGCGTTGGTTGCTTGCTCTGATCTGCCTGTCGTTCGCCACGCTTTCGCCGGCCTCTACCGTGGAAACCCTGGGCGGCAAGACGGTCGAAAAAGTCCTGGTGCTCAAGTCCGCCCACCAATTGCAGTTGATCAACGACGGCAAGCCCCTCAAGACCTATCGGATTTCCCTGGGCAAAAACCCCAAGGGCCACAAGCTGATCGAGGGCGACCGCCGCACCCCGGAAGGCCTGTACTGGATCGACTGGCGCAAGACCAGCGACCGCTACTACCTGTCCATGCACATCTCCTACCCGAATATCAGCGATGCCGCCCGCGCCCGCCGCGAAGGGGTGAAGCCCGGCAGCATGATCATGATCCACGGCACGCCCGACACCGAAGAGTACCCGGAGCAGTGGTTCCACACCCTGGACTGGACCGACGGCTGCATCGGCATGCGCAACGTCGACATGCGCGAAGTCTGGAACCTGGTCAAGGACGGCACGCTGATCGAGATCCGCCCGTAAATCTTCGACCGTTCGTAATTTAATTAAAAATATTTCCCTCCCCCTCCCACGCCTGCCGGTGAATACCAGTTCACCGCGCGGGCTGCGCACTTCTGCGCGCGATAAAGACCTCTCTAATACCACTTGATACCGGGCACCATTAAGGCGCCCTGAAACCGGTACTCGCACCGTTTTGGCAGCATTGACATGGTATTTAAGTGGTATTAGCTTCCGGCCAATACCGGGCGACAACACTCCAATAACCGCATCGGAAACCTCATAGATGAACCCCATCCTGACGCTGCGTCCCGACGACAAACAATCCACGCCGCTGTACCTGCAATTGGCCCGCAACCTGGAAGCGGCGATCCATGCCGGCCAGTGGAAATCCGAACAGGCCCTGCCCTCGGAGCGCGCCCTCAGCGAACAGCTGAGCATTTCGCGGGTGACCGCCCGTAAAGCGCTGGAAGTGTTGTTCGCCCAAGGCCTGATCCGCCGCAGCCAGGGTTCCGGCACCTTTATCACGCCACGCCTGGAACAGCCGCTGTCACGCCTGTCGGGGTTCAGCGAGATGTTGCGCCTCAAGGGCTTTGTGCCCAGCTCCCAATGGCTGGAGCGCGAGATCACGCCGCCGACCCACGAAGAGCTGATCCGCCTGTGCCTGTCGCCCACCGACAAGGTGGCGCGCCTCAAACGCCTGCGTAAAGCCGATGACACGGTAATGGCCATCGAGATGACGGCCATGCCCGCCTCGGTACTCCCGCAGCCGCAAGCCATCGGCAATTCGTTGTACGAATACCTCGAAAGCATCGGCAAGCCCATCGTGCGCGCCCTGCAACACATCCAGGCGATCAACGCCTCGGACGAATTCGCCAGACTGGTGGGCATCGCCCCCGGCACCGCCATGCTGTTGATGACTCGCGTGGGCTACACCGCCGACAACACGCCGATCGAAATCACCGACACCTACTGCCGCAACGACTACTACGACTTCGTCGCAGAACTGCGCCGCTACGACTTTGCCGCCGAGTTGCGGCCTTAGAGAACTGCCCATGTCCGAAGACAATATCCTCACGCCCCACGGCTGGATGCGCGGCCGCCTGGTGCACCAGCACGGCAAGGTCATCGCCATCGAGGGCGAACCTTGCGACCCGGCTGAAAACGACTTGCCCTACCTGCTGCCGGGTTTTATCGACCTGCACGTCCACGGCGGCGGCGGTAAAGACATCATGGAAGGCGCCGACGCTTTCGAGACCATCACCCGCACTCATGTGCGTTTTGGTACGACGTCGCTGTTGGCCACCACCATGACCGCGCCGGTGGATGAAATCTCCAGCGTGCTCGGCCAACTCGGGCGCTTCTGCGAGCAGCGTCCTACGGGCAGCGCCCGGGTACTCGGCGTGCACCTGGAAGGCCCCTACATCAACCCGGGAAAACTCGGCGCGCAGCCCAACTTCGCCCACACCGCCTTGATGGCCGAAGTCGAAGCCTACCTGCGCCTGGCGCCGATCCGGGTGATCACCATCGCCCCGGAAATCGCCGGCCACGACGCCCTGATCCGCGCCCTCAGCGAGCGCGGCGTGCGCATGCAGATCGGCCACACCCTGGGCAGCTATGAAGAAGGCGTCGCCGCCCTCGCCGCCGGCGCCACCAGCTTTACCCATTTGTACAACGCCATGAGCCCGTTGCATCACCGTGAGCCGGGCATCGTCGGCGCCGCGCTGGCCCACGCCAAGTACGCAGAATTGATTCCGGACCTGCTGCATGTGCACCCCGGTGCCATGCGCGTAGCCCTGCGGGCGATCCCGTGCCTGTATTGCGTCACCGATTCCACCGCCGCCGCCGGCATGCCCGATGGCGAATACAAGCTGGGCAGCCACACCGTGACCAAATGCCTAGGCGGTGTACGCCTGGCCGACGGCACCCTGGCCGGCAGTACGCTGACCATGGACCAGGCGCTGCGCAACCTGGTGAAGATCGGCCTGCCGATCAGCGAAGCCTCACAACGCCTGTCGCAATTTCCGGCGGATTACCTGGGCCTGGAAGAACGCGGCCGCCTGCAACCGGGCAGCTTTGCCGACTGCGTGCGCCTGGACCGCTCCCTGCACCTCACCGACGTCATGGTCGAAGGAGAAACCATTGTCTTCAAAAATGCTTGAAGAGGCCTTGGCCTCCGCTGACGCCGTCGCGGCACAACTGCAACGCCTGGGCCCACTGCTGGAAGAAGTCGCCGGCCGCCTGCGCCGCCAGCCGCCGCAGGTGGCGATGACCATTGCGCGGGGCAGCTCGGACCACGCCGCCAGCTACTTCGCCTACCTGGCCATGCAGCATGTCGGCATCCCGGTGGCGTCGTTGCCGATGTCGGTGGTGACCTTGTTGCAAGCACCCATGAAAGTCAGCGGCCAGGTAGCGTTCGGTTTCTCCCAGTCGGGGCAAAGCCCGGACCTGGTCAACAGCTTGCGCCTGCTGCGCAAGCGTGGCGCCTTGAGCATCTCGCTGGTCAACGCCGAAGACTCGCCGCTGGAAGCCGCCTGCGAATTCCATGTACCCCTGTGCGCCGGGCCGGAACTCAGCGTGGCCGCGACCAAGAGCTTTATCGCCACCCTCAGCGCCAGCGCGCTGTTGATCGGCCACTGGAACCAGGAGCCCGACTTGCTGCAAGCCTGCCAGGCCCTGCCCGAAGGCCTGCGTGAAGCCGCCGGGCAGGACTGGACGCCCGCCATCGAGGCGCTGCGCGGCTGCCAGCAACTGATGGTGATCGGCCGTGGCGCCGGGTTTGCCATCGCCCAGGAAGCCGCGCTCAAGCTCAAGGAAACCTCGGCGATCCAGGCCGAAGCCTTCAGCAGCGCTGAGGTGCGCCACGGGCCGATGGCCTTGATCGGCGCGGACTACCCGCTGCTGGTCTTCGCACCACGGGGTGCCGAGCAAGCCGGCTTGTTGAGCCTGGCCGCCGATATGCGCCAACGCGGTGCCCGCGTGCTGCTCGCAGCACCGGACGATATCGCCGAACGCGACTTGACCCTGAGCCGCGCCGAACACCCGAGCCTGGACCCGATCCTGGCGATCCAGAGTTTCTATGTCATGGCGGCCGGCCTGTCCGTCGCCCGAGGCATGGACCCGGACCAGCCGCGCCACCTGAGCAAAGTTACCCGCACTCACTGAGTCGCGCTTTCCTGATGAGTACCGTGCCCATGCCCAACAACAATAATGAACTGACCCTCAACGCCCCCCTCAGCGGGCCGTTACTGGCCCTGGGCAACGTGCCTGACGACGTGTTCGCCAGCGGCGCCCTGGGCGACGGCATGGCGATCGACCCGCTCAACGATTGCCTGCATGCGCCGTGCGATGGCGTGGTCATCCACGTCGCCCGCACCGGCCACGCCTTGACGATACGCGCCGACAACGGCGCCGAAGTGTTGCTGCACATCGGCGTCGACACGGTCGAATTGAACGGCGAAGGGTTTGCCCTGCTGGTCAAGGAAGGCGCCCGGGTCAGCAATGGCCAGGCGCTGGTGCGCTTTGACCTGGACCGTATTGCCCGCCAGTGCAAAAGCCTGGTCAGCCTGATCATCCTCACCAATGGCGAACACTTTGAAATGCGCCCGCTGGCCGCGAAAACCGTCAAGCAGGGCGACCCCTTGGTGCAGGTTGTGCCGCGTGCGAACGCAGCGCAGCAAACGGCTGTGGATTACGCCGTCGCCGAAGCCAGCGCCAGCGTGCACGTGACGCACCGTGGCGGCCTGCACGCACGACCGGCGGCGTTGATTCGCAAGACCGCCCAGGGTTTCAGCAGCCAGGCGCAGGTGCACTTCGGCGCCAGGTCGGCCGCCTGCGACAGCCTGATCGGTCTGATGGGGCTGGGCATTGGCGAAGGCGACGAGGTGCGCGTGACCTGTCGCGGCAAGGACGCCGAAGCCGCGCTGCAGGCGCTGGTCGCGGCCTTGTCCGCCGCCGTCAAGGCTGAACCCCACGCACCGGTCGTCGCCATGCCGCGCCGGGCAACCACGGAAGTTGATGTGTTGCAGGGCGTGTGCGCGGCACCGGGACTGGTCTGCGGGCCGTTGTTTCGGCTGGCGGGTATCGAGTTGCCGTCGGACCCCGGCCATCACGTCACTGACGAACAACTGCAACGCCTGGACGCAGCCCTGGAGCAGGTGCGCGGTGAAATCCGCAGCACCCTGGACCAGGCTCGCCAACGCAAGGCCGTCGAAGAAGAAGAGATCTTCGCCGCCCACCTGGCCCTGCTCGAAGACCCCGCCCTGCTGGACGCCGCCACCGAAGCTATCGAACACGGCAGCGCCGCCACCCATGCCTGGCGTGATGCGATCCAGGCGCAGTGCGCGGTATTGCTGGCCCTGGGCAAGCCGCTGTTCGCCGAACGCGCCAACGACCTGCGCGACCTGCAACAACGGGTCCTGCGCGCACTGTTGGGTGAAGCCTGGCATTTCGAATTGCCTGCGGGAGCGATTGTCAGCGCCCATGAACTGACCCCTTCGGATTTGCTGCAACTGAGCGCGCAACAGGCTGCCGGGATCTGCATGGCCGAAGGTGGCGCCACGTCCCATGTCGCCATCCTGGCGCGGGGCAAAGGCTTGCCATGTGTCGTCGCGTTGGGCGCTGAGGTGCTCGATGTGCCGCACGGCCAGCGCGTGGTGCTCGACGCCGGCAACGGCCGCCTGGAACTGGCCCCCAGCGAGGCGCGTCATGCCGAAGTCCACCGGATCCGCGACGCGCAGATACTGCGTCGCCGGCAGCAACAGGCCCAGGCCCAACAACCGGCGCAAACCCGCGATGGCGTGAACATCGAAGTGGCCGCCAATGTCGCCTCCAGCGCCGAGGCCCAGGTGGCCTTTGAAAATGGCGCTGACGGTGTCGGCCTGCTGCGCACCGAATTCCTCTTCGTCGACCGCCGCACGGCGCCGGATGAACAGGAGCAGCGCCAAGCCTATCAAGCTGTGATGGATGCTATGGGCGACAAGTCGGTGATCATCCGCACCATCGATGTGGGCGGCGACAAACAACTCGACTACCTGCCGCTGCCCGTCGAGGCCAACCCGGTCTTGGGCCTGCGCGGTATTCGCCTGGCGCAGGTACGCCCGCAGCTGCTGGATCAGCAACTGCGTGCGCTGCTGCAAGTGTGCCCCTTGGAGCGCTGCCGCATCCTGCTGCCGATGGTCAGCGAAGTCGACGAACTGCTGCACATTCGCCAACGCCTGGATCAATTGTGCGCCGAGCTGGAACTGACCCAGCGCCCGGAGCTGGGGGTGATGATCGAAGTGCCCGCCGCCGCGCTGATGGCCGAGCAGTTGGCCGAGCACGCGGACTTCTTATCCATCGGCACCAATGACCTGTCCCAGTACACCCTGGCGATGGACCGCGACCACGCCGGCCTGGCTGCGCGGGTCGATGCGCTGCATCCGGCATTGCTGCGGCTGATCGCCCAGACCTGCGCCGGCGCGGCCAGGCATGGCCGCTGGGTCGGTGTCTGCGGGGCCTTGGCCAGCGACCCGCTGGCCACGCCGGTACTGGTCGGCCTGGGGGTCAGCGAGCTGTCGGTCAGCCCGCCGCAGATCGGCGAAATCAAGGACCGCGTCCGCCACCTGGACGCGGCGCAATGCCGGCAACTGAGCCTCGGCCTGCTCGACCTGAGCAGCGCCAGGGCGGTTCGCCAAGCCTGTCAACACCACTGGCCGCTGAGCTGACAACAACAAGAAAAAAGGAGACACGCCATGTACCAACACTTTATTGAAGGCCTGCAACGCCTGGGCCGTGCGCTGATGCTGCCGATCGCGATCTTGCCGATCGCCGGTCTCTTGCTGCGCCTGGGCGACACCGACTTGCTCAACATCGCGGTGATGCACGATGCCGGGCAGGCGATCTTCGCCAACCTGGCGCTGATCTTCGCCATCGGTATTGCCGTGGGTTTTGCCCGTGACAATAACGGCACCGCAGGCCTGGCCGGGGCAATTGGTTACCTGGTGATGATCTCCACGCTCAAGGTGATGGACACTACCATCAACATGGGCATGCTCGCCGGTATCGCCAGCGGCTTGATGGCCGGTGCGCTGTATAACCGCTTCAAGGACATCAAGCTGCCGGAGTACCTGGCGTTCTTCGGCGGGCGGCGGTTTGTGCCGATTGTCACCGGGTTTTCAGCGGTGGCGCTGGGGGTGATTTTTGGCTTGATCTGGCCGCCGATCCAGCACGGGATCAACAGCTTCGGCGTATTGCTGATGGAAAGCGGCAGCCTCGGCGCGTTCGTGTTTGGCGTGTTCAACCGCCTGCTGATCGTCACCGGCCTGCACCATATCCTTAACAACATGGCGTGGTTTGTGTTCGGCAGTTTCACCGACCCGCTGACCGGTGCGGTGGTCACTGGCGACCTGACCCGCTACTTCGCCGGCGACCCCAAGGGCGGCCAGTTCATGACGGGGATGTTCCCGGTGATGCTGTTCGGCCTGCCCGCTGCCTGCCTGGCGATGTACCGCAACGCCCTGCCGGAGCGGCGCAAAGTCATGGGCGGGATCTTCCTGTCGATGGCGCTGACCTCCTTCCTGACCGGCGTGACCGAACCCATCGAATTCGCGTTCATGTTCCTCGCGCCGTTCCTTTACCTGCTGCACGCGCTGCTCACAGGCCTGTCGATGGCCGTCACCAATCTGCTGAACATCCACCTGGGCTTTACCTTCTCCGGTGGGTTTATCGACATGGTGCTGGGCTGGGGCAAGTCCACCAATGGCTGGCTGATGGTGCCGGTGGGCCTGGCCTATGCCGTGATCTACTACAGCGTGTTCAGCTACTGCATCCGTCGCTTCAACCTCAAGACACCGGGCCGGGAAGATATCCAGGCCGCCCCGACCGAAGTCATGACCGACCATCAACGGGCCAGCGCCTACATCCGTGCGCTGGGCGGCGCTGACAACCTGCTGAGTGTCGGCGCGTGCACCACACGCCTGCGCCTGGACATGGTCGATCGCAACAAGGCCGTGGATGCAGAGCTCAAAGCCCTGGGCGCGATGGCCGTGGTGCGCCCCGGTAACGGCGGCAGCTTGCAGGTGGTGGTGGGCCCGCTGGCGGACAGCATTGCCGACGAGATTCGCTTGGCCATGCCCACGTCCGGCCAGCCATCGTCGCCCTCGGCCCCCGCTCAACCCGAGGCCGGCGCTGTCACCCCGCCACACGCCGAACAATGGCTGAATGCACTGGGCGGTGCGCGTAATGTGTTGCAGTTGGAGTGCGTGGCCATGAGCCGCATTCGCTTGAAGCTGGCTGATGACCAAGCGCTGTCCGAGCAGCAGCTCACAGCCTTGGGTTGCCAGGGAATCCGCCAGCTCGACGACGGCATCTGGCACTTGCTGGTGGGTGAATCGGCCCAGGGCTTGAGCAGCGCGCTCAAGGCCCTGGCCAACCGTGATCCGGTGCACACCAGCGCCTGACATCGCGACTTATCTACCGCCTTGCCAACGGTGCAGCGCTCCATGCTGAGGTTCCTATCATCAGCATGGAGAGCGCGCCTGTGAACACACCATCCCAGGCCTTTGAAGGCATCGAAAGCAACCTCAATCAGATCGGTCATCACCTGCTCAATGTCGAAGCACCGCTGTTGCCAGAACACAAACCCTCAGCCGAACAGGCCTATCTGGAAAAAACCAACGCAATCCTGGCGAGCTACCGGCAGCAGTTCCTGCACAAGAGCCGAACGCTTTACCAATCGCTGAAACAGGCTGACCTGCCCCAACAACTGGTCACGCTCAAGGCCACACTCAACACCCATCTGGAACACCTCGACCGTTACGAGCAGATCGACGGAAAACCGCGTAAATCCTTCATGACCTTTGAAGCCGGTTTCACTGCCCTTGCCAACGAAACCGCCCTGAGCGCCCAGGACCGTCTGCTGCACCCGCAACAACAGGCCATGCTGGAGCGTGTGCCGCTGGGCAGCACACTGCGGCCTGGTTTCTATGCGTTGACCCTGGACTATCAAGCACAAACCATCGAACTGGCCGGGGCCTTTGTCCTGACCGAACGCACCAGCCCGGTCGTCACCGACCTTTCCTCCATGCCGGCCGTGGGCGAAGTGATGCTGTTCACCCCCACGCGCGGGATTGAAACCTTTGGCTCCCTGCCTCAACTGAACGCGCATTTGCAGCGCGGCATGGATGACGCCGCGCAACGCCGCGACTTCATGCACCTGCTGCCGGTGCGCTACCACCACATCAGCCCCGGCGCGATCTGGCCGCTGGCACTGACGCCCATCAATGACCGGCCGCTGTTCGAACACACCTACAACGCCCTGATCGATAAGCGCAACGCAGACATTGATCATGCCCTGAGCCTGGTGAATAACCCCGAGCAGGCCGTGGACACCCTGATCAGCGCACTGGACCAGGCCATCGTCGCGTCCCTGCCCGACCTGGCCGCACGCCTGGCATGGCGTGCCCAGCGCGTGCTGGAGCGCTACCTGCGCCAGAGCGCCCCGGACTGGTACCGGAGCGCCAGCGAAACCCGCCGGGCCGAATTGGCCAGGCACCTGGCAGACTACAACACCGCCCGCCAACACCTGCTTGAACTGCTGGGCCCGGTCACCACGCCTGCAACACTGGCCCGCTATCAACTGCTGGAGCGGCTGAGCGAAGACCTGGATATCCACGACCTGGAACCGGAACGCCTGGTGATCAATACCCGTCGCTACGTCTCCCCCATCGGCGAGTACGAACACGACCGCAACCTGATCGACCTGACCCTGCGCGGGCTGCACGAAGGTGACGAGCAGACGGGCTCGGACTTCCTGAAAAAAACCACGCTCACCTATCAAGAGGCGCCACTGCCAGAGGCATACAAGGACCTCACCGTGACCTGGCTGGTACAGACGCTTAGCACCCTGCAACCGCGCCTCGACTTCGCCGCTGCGCAACAACAGATGCATGCAAAACCCGAAACCAGCCTCGCGATCGAACAGATGCTCGACCAAAGGATCAACGCGCTGGCCTATACCGCCGTGCTCGAGGGCCATCTCAGTGAAGACGACTTCCAATTGGTGCAGACCCTGCGCCAAGGCACCGACGCCCGCCTGAGCGCCGCAACCCTGTCTCTGCATGAGGCCCAGTTGCAGGATATGTGGGTGCTGCGCCAGAGCGACGGCAACGGCAAGGTCATACGCCTGCTGCTGTGTACCCCTGAGGCACCTGGGCGGCAGCAATTCCAGGCATTCGACGATGAGGTTGCCTGCCAGCAGCACATCCTTGGCTGGAGCCTGGACAACGGTTCGAAACAACCGCCCGGCACCCTCACCGATTACCTGATCACGCGGGTCGCCTTGCGCTTTCGTGCAGCGATGAAGCAGGTCTTGACTGGCCTGAGTTTCAAGCCTCATGCCGAGGAATACAAAGAGGTCCGCTTTGGCAACATCGGCAACCATGCTCATTGCCTCAAGGCCATGTCGGCCCATGTGCTGGCGACACGGGTCGACGACTATGCCTTCAGCACACCGGACTGGTACCGCTCCACCAGTAACGCCAACCGCCAGAAGCTTTTGAAACTTGCTGACGACGCCGAGGGTGCACTGCATGCCTACAACGTCTTTGCGCTGTCCGATGCGCACTTCCCCAGCTTCCCCGACTTTCTGCATGAGCAGGCAAAAAAGCGCCTGAACGAGCTGCTGGGACGTCACCAGAACGATGTCGACCCCGATACCGTCTGGGCCTTCTCGCCGCCGGCACTGCTCGGCGCCTGGACGCCGAAACCGCTGACCTACACCCAGCTGTACCGTGACGGCTACGCGGACGGCGTGGGTTTTCTCGACGAAAAGTTTTCGCGGGCGGCCCGCTTCAAAGGTCCCAACGGCATTGACCTGAGCCCGCTGACCGCAGAAAAGGTCGCCCGCTCGGTCACCGGTGTGTGGATCGGCCAGCGCTACATCAACGAGGTCAGGGCCCGCCTATTGAATGTCGGCAGCGCGGATTACGAGTTGCGGCGCAATGCAACCCTGAGCATCACCCAACGCCAGATGCAGAACGCTGCCTTGGAGTGCCGCCTGCAAGGGCATATCGCCGGGGTCGATTGGGAGTGGCTTGAACGCAGTATCGCCAGCATGGGCAGTACCGCCACCGACCAGCGCGGCACCTATGCCATCCATCGACTGCTGGTCGACGGGGAGTGGGTCATCGACACCTTCCTGTTCAGCCACAGCGGCTTCCCGACGTTGCTCTACACCCCCAACGCACCGGATGGCATCAGCTTTCGCGAGGCCCGGCAGTTCAATTACCTGCTGAAAAAAATTCCCGGCATGGTCGGCTATTTGACCCTGCGGGTAGGGGCCCAGTCGCAGACACGAGTACGGACTTTCCTGGAAAACGCCAAGGCGCAATTACCCGAGGACCTGAACAAGACCTCCGTCAGCCTTGCGCGCTACGACGCCACCCGCGTGCCCCTGCCGGACCTGCGCCAAGCGCTTTACAACATGAAGCTGCAGCGCAAGATCGACGATGTTGAAGGCACCACGGTCAATCGACTCAAGATGATCACCGGTATTCTGTGGACCTGCGTGGAGTGGGTCACTGCGATTGCCACCGCGCCCTTCCCCGTCCTCAGCCTGAGCCTGGGCATGCTGCTGGCGTTCAAGGACGGCATGCTGGCCTTGCACGCTTACCAGCAGGGCGATACCGGCGCCGCACTGGAGCACTTGATCGGCTACATGCTCAACAGTGCCGGCGCCGCATTCACCGATCTGCGCCCGGCCCTAGTGTCCCTCAGGCAGCTTGCCCGACCCGCCGTGAGCCCGATCGCCAGGCGCACTGCCGTCCCCAGCGAAGCCTTGAAACTTGTCCAGCCTCTGCAACCCAAGCCCTTGGCCCTGGAAGACATGCAAGCGGTACTCTTCGATGGCCAAGCGCTGTGGGCGAAGAAAACCCCGGACCCCATCGGCCGCTACCTGCTCTACCGACTGGACCCGGCCAGTGGCAAACTGGTCTCCACCACACGCGTGGCAGCCCCGGATGCGCAAGGCGTCTGGAGCCGCACCGGGATCACCGGCGGCGCACCTAAATATGAAAAACTGCCCGACACACCGGAGCCGCTCAAGCCCTATGAAATACCGGTGAAGTACGCGAGCAAACTGGAACTGGCGATCAATCCGGATGTGCGGGCCAGCATCGTGCAGCGGACTGAATGGGAGTTCGGCTCGCGGGAGGGCGCGCTGGGGCACGTCGCCAGCGAGTTGCACTCCCTGCGCACCACTTATTTGCAACAGGCCGAACGCTTGACGAGTGACGCCGAAGAGTTCTTCAAACACCTTGATCCGTTGCCGGCCCGCGCCGACGTCCCGGCCATCGACGCCGACGCCTCATTTACGCAACTACTGGCCAGCGATGCCTTGGCCGCAAACCGGCACTTGGTCATCGGCGCGGCACCAGGCTCCATCGCCAGTAAAGAACTCCTGATAACGCAAATGGACAGCTTGCTGAGCAAAGGCTTCAAGTACCTGTACATCGAGCACCTGCCTGCCGATTTATTCCGCACAAAACTGCAGAAGCTCAACACCGGTAAATCCTGGCAGCACATCGAACGCCACCTGAAGACGATTGACCAGGCGTTTGGCTTCGCCGAAGACGCCGAGTATTCGTTTGTCGCCCTGGTGCGCCAGGCGCAAAAAAAGGGCTTGAAACTCAGAGCCCTCGACGCCTCGACCTCGTATCAACTGGAGGATGCCCTGCAAATGGGCGACACACCGGCGACGACGCCGCGGGATAACGCGGCCAGGAACTTCTATTCCCACAAGACCATCGAGACCGACGCCATCGACGAGCCCGACGCTCGCTGGATCGCGTTAGTGGATTCCTCGCGCCTGCGTACCTTCGATAAAACGCCGGGCCTGGCCGACTTGCACGACGCGGTGGCCTTGCGGGTGGACGATGTCGGCCCAGGCCAGCCGGTGGGCATCTGGATCGACGAGCCGGGCGCCATCGTCGGCGATCCACTGGCCCACGCTGACTACCGGCTGACCCTTCACACAGCCTATGCGGCGCCCGAGCCGGTAACGCCATCCGGTGCTGCGTCAGTCGCTGTCGCCAACCACTTCAGCGACTACGACATCGCGCCGCCGTTGCGCGCCAGCATCGCTCAACAGGCTACTACGCGATATGGGCTCAATACACGTTACTACTCGACGGCCCCCGATCATCGCGAGGCACTCCAGGCGTTCCAGAACACCAGGGAACGCCTGAGCACCGAGGCACAAACCTATATGGCCAGCCACGTGCCGCCCACCAGGCCCGACCCTTCGGTTCTGGGCTCGCCGAAAACCCCAGAGGCGCTGCTGGAAAGCATCCGTCACAGCGAGTTCACCGGACTGGTGATCGGTGAAGGGCACCGGGCGGAGTCCAGCAAACGGTTGTTGCGCGAGCACATGGGGCACCTCAAGGCGCAGGGGTTCAAGACCCTGTACGTAGAACACCTGATGACCGATTTGCATCAGGCAGAGCTGGATGCCTTCCTGCGCACCCAACACCTGCCGGACACCCTCAAGCGCTACCTGAACTATCTGGACCAGGGGCAAATGCGCGGCTACAAAGGCCGCGATACGTACACGGAAGTCGTCCAGGCAGCCGGCAAGCACGGCTTGCGCGTCCGCGCCCTGGACTGCGCCGCCAGTTATCACCTCAAAGGGCTGGGTGGGGACATGTCTGTAACGCGCAACCAAATATTCAGCTACTTCGCCTCCAATGTGATCAAGGCCGACCAGGCGGCGCATGGGCCACACAAGTGGGTCGCGTTCATCGGCAGCACTCACACCAACAACAACCTGGGGGTGCCCGGACTGGCGGAACTGCAAGGTGCCGTCAGCCTGCATGTCAGGGACACGCCCCCCGCGTTGGCGCGAAACATTCGCCCCGGCACCTGGGAGACATTTTCCGAAGGCATAGACCTCGATGCCAGGGCCTTGCGTAGCGACTTAGTTCTGGAGGCCGGTGTGGAAGGCTTAACGGCGCCAGCGCCGTTCGTTCCGGTCGACCGGTCTCGGCTGAAAAGACCCGGCCATTTCCTGATCGAACGCCCAACACCGGCGCAGAACAATGTGCTGCACCGTTCGCGCACCGGGGAAATTGTGTCGACGCCCATCAAGGTCAATGCTGACGGCCTGTATTACGTCGACCGCTGGGAACCGATGCAGGGCAAGCGCTTCAGCTACGAAAGCACCTTGATCAGTGCACTGCGGGTGGAAGTCGGGCTGACCCCCGCGCCCTGAGTCGTTGAAGGCCTGGCCCTGATTGCATGACAGCCAACAAAAAACCCGCTGGCCAAACTGGCCCAGCGGGTTTCTTGTTTTAACAGCCAGCCGATCAGAAATCTGCCAACTGCCACACTTCATACGCCGGTGTCTCGTAGGGGTGGCTGAGCTTCAAGGCCGCGACAACCGCCTTGACCCACTCATCGGCCACCACCAACTCGACCTTCCACTCTTCAACCACTTCAACCTGGCCAACCTGCCCGATAAACGGCTGGCTGCCGTCCAACGCGCGAAACTGGCCCTGGCCCAGCACTTGCCAGGCGCAGCGGTCGTAGTCGCCGATGCGTCCGCCGCCAGCAGCGAAGACGGCGGTTTTCACCGTCTCCACATGGCTGTCGGGCACGAAGAAGGCGAGCTTGTACACGGTCTTAGTTCACCCACACGCGGGCGTTGCGGAACATGCGCATCCAGGCACCGTCTTCGTTCCATTCTTCCGGGCGCCAGGAGTTCTGCACGGCGCGGAACACGCGCTCCGGGTGCGGCATCATGATGGTCACGCGACCGTCGCGGCTGGTGAGGCCGGTGATCCCGCGCGGCGAGCCGTTCGGGTTGGCCGGGTAGCTTTCGGTGACCTTGCCGTGGTTGTCGACGAAACGCATGGCCACGCAGCCGGACAGATCGGCCTCGAGCAACGCCTCTTCGCTTTCGAACTCGGCATGGCCTTCACCGTGGGCGATGGCGATTGGCATGCGCGAACCGGCCATGCCCTGCAGGAAGATCGAGTTGGATTCCTGCACCTGCACCATGGCGACGCGGGCTTCGAACTGCTCGGAACGGTTACGCACGAAGTGCGGCCAGAACTCGCTGCCCGGGATCAGCTCGTGGAGGTTGGACATCATCTGGCAACCGTTGCACACACCCAGGGTGAAACTGTCGTTGCGCTCGAAGAAACCTTGGAACGCGTCGCGGGCACGGCTGTTGAACAGCGCCGACTTGGCCCAGCCTTCACCGGCACCCAGTACGTCGCCGTAGGAGAAACCACCGCAGGCCACCAGGCCCTTGAACTCATTGAGGTCAACGCGACCGGCGAGGATGTCGCTCATGTGCACGTCGATCGCATTGAAGCCGGCGCGGTCGAACGCGGCCGCCATTTCCACCTGGCCGTTGACGCCCTGCTCACGCAGCACGGCAACTTGTGGGCGGATGCCTTTCTTGATGTACGGCGCGGCGATGTCCTGGTTGACGTCGAAGCTGAGCTTGGTGCTCAAGCCCGGGTTGTCTTCTTCCAGGATCACGTCGAATTCCTGCTCGGCGCAGTCGGCGTTGTCACGCAGGCGTTGGATCTGGTAACTGGTCTCGGCCCACTGGCGTTGCAGCAAGCGGCGCTGGCCGGCAAACACGGTGTCGCCGTTGAACGAGATGTTGATTTCACCGTTGTTGATCGGCTGGCCGATCACCGCCACGCAGTCGTCCAGGCCAGCGGCGCTGAATTGTGCGAGGACGTCCGGCGTGGCGTCCTGGCGCACCTGGATCACCGCGCCCAACTCTTCGTTGAAGAGGATGCCGTTGATTTCAGAGGCGTCCTCGGCAACGCTGTCGAGCACGATGTTCAGGCCGCAGTGACCGGCGAAGGCCATCTCGACCACGCTGGTCAGCAGACCACCGTCGGAACGGTCGTGGTAGGCCAGCAGGTGGCCGTCGGCATTGAGGCCCTGGATCACGGCGAAGAAGGCCTTGAGGTCTTCGGCGTCATCCACGTCCGGCGCCTGTTTGCCGAGCTTGCCGTGGGTTTGCGCGAGGATCGAGGCGCCCATGCGGTTCTGGCCACGGCCCAGGTCGATCAGGATCAGGTCGGTGGTGCCCTTGTCCATGCGCAGTTGCGGGGTCAGGGTCTGGCGGATGTCGGTGACCGGCGCAAAGCCGGTGACGATCAGCGACAGCGGCGAGGTGACGCTCTTGTCCACGCCTTCATCGTTCCAACGGGTGGCCATGGACATGGAGTCCTTGCCCACCGGAATGGTGATGCCCAGCTCCGGGCACAGCTCCATGCCGACCGCTTTCACGGTGTCGTACAGACGCGCGTCTTCACCGGGGTGACCGGCAGCGGACATCCAGTTGGCCGACAATTTGATGTCGGACAGCTTGCCGATGCGCGACGCGGCGATGTTGGTGAGGGTTTCACCAATGGCCATGCGGCCCGACGCCGGGGCGTCCAGCAGGGCCAGCGGCGTACGCTCGCCCATGGCCATGGCTTCACCGGTGTAGACGTCGAAGCTGGTAGCGGTGACGGCAACGTCGGCCACCGGCACCTGCCATGGG
Source organism: Pseudomonas sp. 8 R 14 (assembly GCF_900005955.1). Lineage (NCBI taxonomy): Bacteria > Pseudomonadati > Pseudomonadota > Gammaproteobacteria > Pseudomonadales > Pseudomonadaceae > Pseudomonas > Pseudomonas sp. 8 R 14. The sequence continues at coordinate 39,503 of NZ_CVTH01000039.1, forward strand.
CCGACCATCTGGTCACGGGCCACCAGGCCGGTGATGGTGCGGTCGCCGATGGTGATCAGGAAGCTTTTGCTCGCCACGGCCGGGTGGTGCAGCACACGTTCGATGCTGTCGGCCAGGTCCAGGGCGCTTGGGTCGAAATCATCGCCCAGCTCGGCTTCACGCACCGCCGAACGGTGCATGCGCGGGGCTTTGCCCAGCAGCACTTCGAGTGGCATGTCCACTGGGTTGTTGCCGAAGTGGCTGTCGGTCACCGTCAACTGCGGCTCGGCAGTGGCTTCGCCGACCACGGCAAACGGGCAACGCTCGCGTTCGCAGATGGCCTGGAAGCGCGCGAAGTCTTCAGGGCCGACCGCCAGTACGTAACGTTCCTGGGATTCGTTGCTCCAGATTTCGTGCGGGGCCATGCCCGGCTCGTCGTTTGGAATGTTGCGCAGTTCGAAACGGCCACCACGGTCACCATCGTTGACCAGTTCCGGGAAGGCGTTGGACAAACCACCGGCGCCGACGTCGTGGATGAAGCTGATCGGGTTCTTGTCACCCAACTGCCAGCAACGGTCGATGACTTCCTGGCAGCGACGTTCCATCTCTGGGTTTTCGCGCTGTACGGAAGCGAAGTCCAGGTCGGCCGAGCTGGTGCCGGTGGCCATGGAGGAAGCCGCGCCGCCGCCCAGGCCGATCAGCATCGCCGGGCCGCCGAGCACGATCAGCTTGGAGCCGACCAGGATCTCGCCTTTCTTGACGTGTTCTTCACGGATGTTGCCCATGCCGCCGGCCAACATGATCGGCTTGTGGTAACCGCGCACTTCATCACCACGGGGGGTGGTGATGGACTGTTCGAAGGTACGGAAGTAGCCGGTCAGCGCCGGGCGCCCGAATTCGTTGTTGAACGCGGCGCCGCCCAGCGGGCCTTCGATCATGATGTCGAGTGCGGTGACGATGCGCTCAGGCTTGCCGTACGGCACTTCCCACGGCTGCTCGAAGCCTGGGATCTGCAGGTTGGACACGGTGAAACCGGTGAGGCCGGCCTTTGGCTTGGCGCCACGGCCGGTGGCACCTTCGTCGCGGATCTCGCCGCCGGAACCGGTGGCCGCGCCCGGGAACGGGGCAATCGCGGTCGGGTGGTTGTGGGTCTCGACCTTCATCAGGATGTGCACCGGCTCCTGCACCGCGCCGTACTGGCGGGTTTCAGGGTCCGGGAAGAAGCGGCCGGCAACCGAGCCGACGATGACCGAGGCGTTGTCCTTATAAGCCGACAGAACGCCTTCGCTGTGCATCACGTAGGTGTTCTTGATCATGCCGAACAGGCTTTTTTCCTGGCTTTCGCCGTCGATGTCCCAACTGGCGTTGAAGATCTTGTGACGGCAGTGCTCGGAGTTGGCCTGGGCGAACATCATCAGTTCGATGTCGTGGGGGTTGCGCTTGAGACCGGTGAAGGCGTTGACCAGGTAGTCGATCTCGTCTTCGGCCAGGGCCAGGCCCAGCTCGGTGTTGGCCTTCTCCAGCGCAGCGCGTCCACCGCCCAGCACGTCAATCGCGGTCAGCGGCTTGGGCTCGGCGTGGCTGAACAGGCCGGCAGCTTGTTCCAACTGGCTGACGATGATCTGGGTCATGCGGTCGTGCAGGCTGCTGGCGATCAGCTCGGCCTCGGCGTCGCTGAACTGGCCGGCAACGTAGAAGGCAATACCGCGCTCCAGGCGCTGGATGCTCGCCAGGCCGCAGTTGCGGGCGATGTCGCTAGCCTTGCTCGACCAGGGCGAGATGGTGCCGAACCGTGGCAGAACCAGGAACAAGCGGCCGGTCGGCTCTTGAACGGGAACGCTTGGGCCGTACTTCAGAAGGCGTGCGAGCACTTGCTGTTCGTCGGCGGTCAAGACGCCGGTAACGTCGGCGAAGTGAGCAAATTCAGCATACAGGCCTGTAACCGCTGGAACCTTCTGGCTCAGTTGTTCAAGGAGTTTGCTGTGGCGAAAGGCAGAAAGGGCAGGAGCGCCGCGCAGGATCAACATCTTCGGGACAGCCTCGGGAAGGGGTGTGCTTTGAGGCCGTGCATTCTAGCGTAAACCATCGCCAACGGCACCCGAAACGGCACCGCTGGCGGCTGCCGAACGTCAGTTGGCACGGTTTGCACGCTATCGGGGCGTTATCCAAGGCATTCCGCGCAGTTATTTTAACCGTCACAATCGGGCGCCAAGCCACGTTTCTGCGGGTTGCAGCACAGTTTTGGCGGCGCTAGCAGACAAGTCCGCCGCTGTCGAGATATGGCGCCGTGGGCCGTTTGCGTATACTGCGCAGATGTTCTCCCCAACTGCTTTGCGCCCGCGATGCGCCAGATGGCTCATCGTCACCGGACTCTTCCTGATGCTCAGCGCCTGTGTTGATAAACCCAGCACGCTCGAGCGAATCAAGGAGGATGGCGTATTGCGGGTGATTACCCGAAACAGCCCGGCGACTTACTTCCAGGACCGCAACGGTGAAACCGGTTTCGAATACGAACTGGTCAAGCGTTTTGCCGATGACCTGGGCGTGAAGCTGGAAATAGAGACCGCCGACAACCTCGATGACCTGTTCGGCCAGTTGGGCAAACCCAACGGCCCGGTGCTCGCCGCCGCCGGCCTGGTCAGCAGCGAGCAGCGCCAGCAACAGGTGCGTTTCTCCCATCCTTACCTGGAAGTCACCCCGCAGATCATCTACCGCAACGGCCAGTCACGCCCGACGAACGCGGCGGACCTGGTGGGCAAGAAGATCATGGTGCTCAAGGGCAGCACCCACGCCGAACAGCTGGCGGCGCTTAAAAAGCAGAACCCGGCCATCGAATACGAAGAATCCGATGCTGTCGAGGTGGTCGACCTGCTGCGCATGGTGGACGAGGGGCAAATCGACCTGACCCTGGTGGACTCCAACGAAGTGGCGATGAACCAAGTGTACTTCCCCAACGTACGGGTGGCGTTCGACCTCGGCAATGCCAGCAACCAGAGCTGGGCCGTGGCGGCCGGCGACGACAACAGCCTGCTCAACGAGATCAACAGCTACCTGGACAAGGTGGAAAAGAACGGCACCCTGCAACGCCTTAAAGACCGCTATTACGGGCACGTCGATGTACTCGGCTATGTCGGCGCCTACACCTTCGCCCAGCATTTGCAGCAGCGGCTGCCCAAATACGAGAAACACTTTCGCGCCTACGCCAAGGAAGAAAAAGTCGATTGGCGCCTGCTTGCGGCTATCGGTTATCAGGAATCGCTGTGGCAACCGGCGGTCACCTCAAAGACCGGCGTGCGCGGCCTGATGATGCTGACCCAGAACACCGCCCAGGCCATGGGCGTGTCCAACCGCCTGGATGCCAGGCAAAGCATCATGGGCGGCGCCAAGTACCTGGCCAAGATCAAGGACGAGCTGGACGACAAGATCGCCGAGCCCGACCGCACCTGGTTCGCCCTCGCTGCTTATAACGTCGGCACCGGCCATCTGGACGACGCGCGCATCCTGGCGAAGAAGGAAGGCCTGAACCCGAACAAGTGGCTGGATGTGAAGAAGATGCTGCCGCGCCTGTCGCAGAAGCAGTGGTACAGCAAGACCCGCTACGGCTACGCCCGAGGCGGCGAGCCGGTGCACTTCGTGGCGAACATCCGGCGCTACTACGACATCCTGACCTGGGTGACCCAGCCCCAGCTGGAGGGTAACCAGGTGGTGGAAGGTAATCTGCATGTGCCGGGTGTGGATAAAACCAAGCCGCCGGAAGACACCCCGCAGCTATAAGAACACTGAAAAAACTAAAATGTGGGAGGGGGCTTGCTCCCGATGGCACAGTGTCAGCCACTGCATAGGCTGACTGATACACCGCCATCGGGAGCAAGCCCCCTCCCACATTTGGATCTCCACCGGTTTCAGAGGCCGGTGATCAGGTGTACCACTCCTCCCGCCAACACCATCACACCCGGCACACCTGCCGCTTTCAAAGCCGCCTCATCCAGCCGCCCCGCATCCTGCAATTGCACCCTCACCCGCGTCAGCGCCACCCGCCGCTGCGACTTGAGATTATCCGCCCCACCCAACGCGCTCAGCACCTCAGCCGACAACAAACCCGGCGCCGCTACGGTCTCGGCAATCAAGTCCGGCGTCAGAGCCTTCCAGAACGCCTGCTTCAATTTATCCAACATGCTCAGTTCTCCAGCACAACGGTGGCTGTTTGATAGTCGCGCAGGGCCTCGCGCACTTGGGCGGCTTCTTCCAGGCCCAGCACCTGGCGGGCGATGCTCTGGCAGTCGACCAGGTCCAACTCGCGCACGGTGGCCTTGATGGTCGGGATCAACGGCACGCTGACCGACAACTCATCGACCCCCAACCCGATCAACAACGGCACGGCCAGCGCTTCCGACGCCAACGCGCCGCAGACGCCCACCCATTTGCCGTGGGCATGAGCGGCCTTGACGGTGGTGGCAATCAGGCGCAATACCGCCGGGTGAAAGCTGTCGGCCTGGCTGGCCAGCCGTGGATGGTCACGGTCCATGGCCAGGGTGTATTGGGTCAGGTCGTTGGTGCCGATGGAGAAAAAATCCACATGGGGCGCAAACACGTCGGCCATCAAGGCGGCGGACGGCACTTCGATCATGATGCCCAGCTTCGGCAGCTCGACAAGCCCCAGCGCCAGCGCCTCTTCTTCAAGGATCTTGCGCGCCAGGTGCAGCTCCGACAACAGGCTGACCATCGGTAACATGATATGCAGCCGCGTCAGGCCGGCACTGGCGAGGATGGCGCGCAACTGCTCGCGCAGTAGCTGTGGACGCTCCAGGCACAGGCGAATCCCGCGCAAACCCAGGAATGGGTTGGTCTCCGCTTCCATCGGCACGTAGGCCAACGGTTTGTCGCCGCCCACGTCCAGGGTGCGCACCACCAGGTTGCGTTCAGTACCCAGGGCACGGGCGATGGCGCTGTAAGTGGTGGCCTGTTCCTCGGGGCTCGGCGCGCGGTTACGGTCGAGGTAGAGGAATTCCGAGCGCAGCAGGCCCACGCCTTCACCCCCTAGGGTCAGGGATTGCTCCACCTCCTGAAGCGAAGCGACGTTGGCCGTGACCTCGACGTGATGACCATCGCGGGTGATGGCGGGCAACGCAGCCTGCGCCACATCGCGCTGATGCCGCTGCACCTGTTGTTGGCGAGCCACTTCCAAGCGTTCGATTTCAGCCAGGTTCGGCGCCAGATGCAGCTCGCCTTTATCGGCATCCAGCAGCACCTGCTTGCCATTCGCCAGCGCCAAGACCTGCTCCGGCACCCCGCAGATCGCCGGCAAGCCCAAGGCACGGGCGAGGATCGCCACATGGCTGGTCGCCCCGCCGCCGACGGTGACAAACCCCAGCACCTTTTGGGGATCGAGGCTGGCGGTTTGCGAAGGCGTCAGTTGCTCGGCGACCAGGATCGCGCGGTCGGGCAGGTCCCAGGCGCGGTCTTGAATTCCGAGGATCAGCTTCAGCACACGCTGGCCGACATCCGCGAGGTCCGCCGCACGTTCGGCCAACAGGGCATTGCCCAGGTTCTGGAACAGCTGGGCAGTGGCGACCGTGGCGCTGTTCCAGGCAAATGCGGCGCTCTTGCCTTCGGCCAGCAGGCCGTGGGCTTGTTCCAGCAGCGTCGGGTCTTCGAGCAATTCCTGATGGGCGCGGAAAATCTCCGCCTGGGCACTGCCTGCCGCCTGGGTTTGCAGGGCTTGCAGCGCTTCGGTTGCAGCCAGCAAGCCACGGTCCAAAGCGCCGCGCTCGAACGCCTCGCCAGCGCCCTGTTCAGTCACCTTCAGCTCGGGCTCAGCAATCTGGACCACCTGGCCAAACGCCGATCCCGGCGATGCGCAAACGCCTCGCAGCAGCGTCGCCGACGATACCGGCACGGGCGCTTCAAGCTGTGCAGCCGGCGCCGCAATGGCCTCGCCGCAGCCTTCAAGCAACAGCGCGACCAAAGCTTGGATCGCCGCCTCGGCATCGTCACCGGCCGCACTCACTTGCAAGGTATCGCCCTGCACGGTTTGCAGCGCCATGATCGCCACCAGCGACTTGGCGTTGGCACTCTGGGTTTGCTTGTGCAGGTAAATGCTCGCGTTAAAACCTTTCGCGGCTTGTGCAAACACGGCGGCCGGGCGCGCGTGTAAACCGTTGGCGTTGGGTAAGGTCAACGGCTTTGAGAAGCGTGCATCGCCCTCCTCCTCATCGGCCTCCTCTACCCGGTTGCCGGGCGCTACCTGCAACACCGGCTGGCCCCGTTCCACCAGGCCGCTTGCCAACGGCGTGAACGGCTCGCCGCTGACCACCAGCATCAAGGTCAGCAAACTGCGTGCGTGGAGTGCCACATAGTCGGCATCGAATTCGATCAAGGCTTGCCCGGCTTCTACCCGCTGGCCTTCCTCGACCAGGCGGGTGAAGCCCTTGCCGGCCAGGCTCACGGTGTCCAGGCCGATATGCATCAGCACCTGCACGCCGTTGTCGTCGGTGACGCTGACCGCATGCCCACTGTCCTGGATATTGCTGATCACCCCGGCCAGGGGGGCGCACAGGGTCTGCGAGGTGGGATCGATGCACAGGCCGTCGCCGATCATGCGGCTGGCGAACACCGGGTCAGGCACCTTGTCCAGTGCCAGCAGCACGCCGGACAAGGGCGCCAGCAGTTCCAGGGGTTGAGTTGCGGTCATGACGTCACCTGCTGTTTTGTTCTGTAAAGATCCTTGGGTGGATGCCTATCCCATGGATGACTTATTTCCACCAGTATTCAACCTGCACGCCAACGTTCGACCCATGCCGCGCGGTGCCATAGGCGCCGGTGTCGGACAACGCCGAGCCCGCCGCCAGTTCATTCGCTGCACGCTTGGCCGCTTCGTTCCAGGTCGCATAGGTGTAGTACAAACGCACTTCCGGCCGCGCCCAGAAATCCGGGCCGTTGGGCGACCAGGTCGGGGCAAAGGTAAATTTGCTCAGCTTGCGCGTGCCGCCGGTGGCATCGACCTGATCATGCCCAAGCTCGGTGACCAACTTGAATTGTTCGCTGATCGCATACGCAGGGCGCACGCCGATGGACATCCAGGTCTGGTCCTGGCTGCCGGGGCGAATATCCTTCTGGTACACCGCCTCGATCTGCCCACCAAAACGCGGGGTCACCTGCCAGTCGAAGAACTCCACGGCGCGATAACTTTTGCTGCTGTTATCCAGGAAGGTATTGCCGGTGTAGCCCAGGCCGGTGCCGGGGCCTTCGCCGTACTGCAAAGCGAATTTGTTCTTGCCGCCCAGGAAGTTTTTTTGCACATGCTGCGCGGTGAGCGCCCAGCCGCTGTGGGTGTCGCGCCCGCCGGCCTTTTCGATATGGCTCAAGCCCAGCTCCAGCTCGCCGCCGGGGTTGGTCTTGAAGCCCGCGACGTTGAAGTCGTGACGGGTGGCGTATTCCTTCTGGTACAGGTTGTCCTTGCGCGAAATGGCGTAGCTGTACTTGAGGTCGCCGATCAGCACGTCCTCGATACCGCCGCCGGTGCCGCTCTGGTTCCAGTAGTAGAAGTCGGAAATATGGATGTCATTGCGTTTGTAGTAACGCCGACCGGCCCACAGCGAACCGCCATTGAGGGCAGGCAGGTTCGACCACTGCGCATACATCTGCGGCATGCGCGCCGAGCCGTTGTCTTCGCCCTGGAATTTAAGGGCGCGGTCGTATTGGTTGTACAGCGACGCCATGGCGTCGACGCTGAGCACCGAGCCATCGTCGAGGGTCAGCAGGTCCTGACGCAGTTCCAGTTCGGCGTACTGCTCGCATTCGTTGCCCAGTCGGTATTTGGTTTGCGCCCCCGGCAACTGGAAACATTGCTGCTTGCCACTGCCTGTCGACGTCCCCGCGCCGCTGCGCAAGTAACCGGCAAATTCCAGGGCCTGTGCGCCGAATGGCAGGCTCAGGCAGGATGCAACGAGGCCCAGCTTTATTGTTGTTTTCATGAATGCTCCTTCTATTTTTATTGTTTTATTACTGTCCTTGCACGACACGATTCCCTGTAGGAGCGAGCTTGCTCGCGAAGAACGCCAACGATTACGCAGCGATACTGGTTTAACGCGGCGCTCTCAGGTTTTTCGCGAGCAAGCTCGCTCCTACAGGGGGCGTATCAATCAATCAGGTGCAGCACGAACGATTCGTAGGGACGCAAGACGACCGTGGCCGAGCGTCGCGGGCAGTCGGGGTAGTTGCTGATCAGCAGGCGTTGCTCGGTCGCGGCCTCGATCACGTCGCCAGGCAGCTGGACCTCACAGGGCTGGCCGTAGAAGTTGTTCAGCACCAGCAGGCGCTCGCCGTGGCCTTCGCGCAGGTACGCCCAGACCTGCAAATGGTCTTGCAGCAGTTGGCGGTAAACCCCCTCTTGAATCAGCGGTTCGTGACGGCGCAGGGCGATCAGTGCGCGGTAGTGATGCAGCACGGAGTCGGGATCGTCGCGCTGGTGTTCAACGTTGATCTGCGCGGCATTCGCCGGGAGGCCGATCCAGGGCTCGCCGCTACTGAAACCCGCATTCGGCTGCGCGTTCCACTGCATCGGCGTACGGCCGTTGTCGCGGGACTTCTGCATGATCGCCGCCATGCTCGCCGCTTCGGATTCACCGGCATCGCGCTTGAGGCGGAAGATGTTCAGGGTCTCCACATCGCGGTACTGATCGATGCTGTCAAAGCCCGGATTGGTCATGCCCAGTTCTTCGCCCTGGTACACGAACGGCGTGCCCTGGAGGAAGTGCAGCGCGGTGGCGAGCATCTTGGCCGAGACCACGCGATGCTCACCGTCGTCACCAAACCGCGAGACCACCCGGGGTTGATCGTGGTTACACCAGAACAGCGCGTTCCAGCCGCCACCGGCCTGCATGCCCAGTTGCCAGTCGGAGAGGATCTGCTTGAGTTGCAGGAAGTCGAAGTCAGCCTTCACCCACTTCTGCAGGTTCGGGTAATCGACTTTCAGGTGATGAAAGTTGAAGGTCATCGACAGCTCTTTCGACTCTGGCCGCGAGTAGCGAATGCAATGCTCAAGGCTGGTGGACGACATCTCGCCGACGTTGATCAGGTCATGGCCTTCAAAGACTTCGCGGTGCATCTCCTGCAGGTATTCATGCACGTTCGGGCCGTCGGTGTAGAAGCGGCGGCCGTCGCTGCTGTCTTCGGGGAAGTCGGCGGGCTTGGAGATCAGGTTGATCACATCCAGGCGGAAACCGCCCACGCCCTTGTCGCGCCAGAAGCGCATCAACTTGAACACCTCGGCACGCACCTGGGGGTTGTCCCAATTGAGGTCGGCCTGGGTGTGGTCGAACAGGTGCAGGAAGTACTGGCCGGTTTGCGCCTCGTATTCCCAGGCCGAACCGCCGAACTTGGACTCCCAGTTGTTCGGCTGGTCGCGCCAGATGTAGAAGTCGCGGTAGGGGTTGTCGAGGCTGCTGCGCGCCTGCTGGAACCACTCATGCTCGATGGAGGTGTGGTTGACCACAATGTCGAGCATCAGCTTGATGCCACGCTTGGCCGCTTCGCTGATCAGCAGGTCGCAGTCGGCCATGGTCCCGTAGCTGGGATCGATGGCGTAGTAGTCGCTGATGTCGTAGCCGTTGTCCCGTTGCGGCGAGCGCAGGAACGGGGTGATCCACAGGCAATCCACGCCCAGCCATTTGAGGTAGTCGAGTTTGTCCACGATGCCCAGCAGGTCACCGGTGGCGTTACCCGCGTGGCTGTGGAAGCTCTTGGGGTAGATCTGGTAGATCACCGAGTGTTGCCAGTCTTGCATGGTGGGTTCCTTCAGTAGAGTTTTGTGCTGGCCTCTCGGGCCTCGATGGCGATTGATCAGGCGACGCGATAACCCGGCCGAACAATCTTCATGCTCAACGCACAGGTCAGTACAAACGGCACGACCATCGCGATGACCATCCCGATCACAAACATCGCGATGGATTGCGGCACGATCGAGATAAACCCAGGTAAACCACCGACGCCGATGGCCGAGGCCTGCACCTTGTTCAGCGACAGGAAAATGCTGCCCAGCGCCGAGCCCACCAGGGCCGCGTAAAACGGAAACTTGAAGCGCAGGTTCACCCCGAACATCGCCGGTTCCGTGATGCCGAAGTACGCGGAAATCGCTGAGGTCGAGGCCATGCTTTTATCCCGCGCATTGCGGGTGGTGTAGAACACCGCGAGCGCGGCGCTGCCCTGGGCCAGGTTGGACATCACGATCATCGGCCAGATAAACGTGCCGCCCTGGGTGGAGATCAGTTGCAGGTCCACGGCGAGGAACATGTGGTGCATGCCGGTGATCACCAGCGGCGCGTACAGCAGCCCGAAAATCGCTCCGCCAACCATCGGCGCCAGGTCAAACAGGGTGACCACGCCTTCGGTGATCAGGATGCCGAGGTGACGGGTCACCGGGCCGATGATCGCCAACGCGAGCACGCCGGTGACGACGATGGTGGTGATTGGCACGACCAGCAATTGAATGGCGTTGGGCACACGAGCGCGCAGCCATTTCTCGATGACGCTCATGACATACGCCGCCATCAGGATCGGCAGGATCTGCCCCTGGTAGCCGACTTTCTCGATCTTGAACCAACCGAAAATATCGAAGTACGGCAGGCTCTGGCCGTCGAGCCCGGCGACCGCCTTGCCGTAGTTCCAGGCATTGAGCAGATCGGGATGCACCAGCATCAGGCCGAGCACGATGCCGAGGATTTCACTGCCGCCAAAGCGCTTGGCCGCCGACCAACCCACCAACGCCGGCAGGAACACGAACGAGGTGTTGGCCATCAGGTTGATCAGGCTCCACAGGCCATCCAGGTTCGGATACGCCTCCAGCAGCGTCTGGCCCTCGATGAACATGCCCTTGGCGCCCATCAGGTTGTTCACGCCCATCAGCAGGCCGGCGATGATCAACGCGGGCAGGATCGGCATGAACACATCGGAGAACACCCGTACCAGGCGCTGCATGGCGTTGGTCTTGTCGGCGCCCTTCTTCTTCACATCGGCGATGGTGGCGGCGGCGAGGCCGGTCTGTTCGCGCAGGGCGGCGTAGACCTTTTCCACTTCGCCGGGGCCGATCACCACCTGGAACAAACCGCCGGTGAAGAACGAGCCCTTGACCAGTTCGACCTGGTTCAACGCGCTGTTGTTGACCAGGCTCGGATCCTTGAGCGCCAGGCGCAGGCGGGTCACGCAGTGGGCAGCTTGCTCAAGGTTGTCGCTGCCCCCGAGGTGCTCGAGGATCTCGCGGGCAATGTTGGAATAGTCGTGGCTCATGCTTGGTTTCCACTTTGATTTTTTTTATTGGGGGCAGTCATTGGCAGCACGCCGAAGGCAAAAGTACTCGTACAGACGAGTTAAAGCAACAACTCGTCTGTACGAGTTTGATTTTGTTTATTCCCTGCAGGACACCGCTGCACTGCAAGCCGCAGAAATCCATGGGTCTAATGGACAAACTCCCGCTCTGCCTCTAAGGTTCCTGCCTTGAACGCCAACGCGGCACAGAGCCCTATCCATGAGCAAATACAACCAGATCTATACCGATCTGCTTGCCAGCATCACCACCGAACGCCTGCAACGCGGCACGCGCCTGCCCTCCGAAACCGAATTGATGGACAGCTACCAGGCCAGCCGAGGCACCGTGCGTCGCGCCATCGAGCAACTGCAGGAACGTGGGTTTGCGCAAAAGATCCACGGCAAGGGCACCTTCGTGCTCTCGCCCAACCCGATTGAGTTCCAACTCGGCGGCATCGTCAGCTTCCACGAAACCCACGCCGACCTGGGCGATGACGTACGCACCGAAGTGGTCGAATTCACCCAGCTCCCCCTGGAAGGCCCATTGTTGCAACACATCGAGGCCGAACCCGGCAGCCTCATCACACGCATCAAACGGGTACGGCGCATCGGCGGCAAACGGGTGATCCTCGACATCAACCACTTCGTCGCCGACCTGATCCCAGGCCTGGACCAGGCGATCGCCGAACAGTCGATCTACGCCTTCATCGAGCAGACCTTGCAACTGCAGATCAGCTACGCCCAGCGCACCATCGAAGCCCTGCCCCGCAGCAAGGACGACCAGACGCACCTGGACCTCGAAGGGCAAAGCCATGTGATCGTGGTGAGCAACCAGACGTTTTTGCAGGACGGGCGACAGTTCGAGTACACCGAGTCGCGGCATACGTTGGATAAGTTTTACTTCTCCGATATCGCCAGGCGCTAACTATCTACCCATCGCCCGTCTAAACGGCTTGGCATGCTCGGCTCTTCCCCCTTAAGGAGAGCAGCATGCCGCTTGCCGACACCTCCCCCGCCGCTCAGCAACAACTCAGGGCCCTGGCGCCCATCGTGCTGGATGCGTGCCCGAACATGCAGAGGATGGCCATCGAGGCCGCCCGCGAGATTCTCGCAAAACACGGTCTGGCGACCCTGGATCCCGATCACGTGCACTGGCACCGCTTCACCGGCGGTGTCGGTGACCCGGCGACGTTTACGGGCTGGAGCCACAACGAAAAACCCCAGGCGTCGATGACGCTGACGCAGCTGGTCATTCACCGCTTCGAGGTACATGACCAGGACAATGCCGACCTGCTCGACGGTGATGGTGGCTTTTATCGCGAGGGTGCCGAGGCGCGGTTATTCGATCAGCATAACGAAGTGCGGCTGTCCGCCAGCGCGGTGCTCAAGGACTTCTGGGCGATCAATTTCAGCGATCGCTACACCACGCGCATGGATGCATTCTGGAGCGCTCACTTCGATGATTTTCGCACCCTGGCCAAGGTCAACTGCCTGGCCGAGGCCCTGCAAGCACGACAAGCCGGGGATCTCACCACGTCGCAGTTGCAGACGGTGATTCGGGCCCTGGCCAGCAATCTGTGCTGGCCCCCAACCCTGTCCAACCTGCAGGCCAAGGCCACTTCAGCCGGCGGGCTGCGTGTGGCGGCGCTGGATATCGGTGGACATACCGCCACGGATATCCTGCGCATCGTCGACGGCGATGGGCGGCAAATCCTTTATGTACCGGGCGAGTCACAGGCCTTCCACTGTTTCGAGACCCCTGCCGACCTGCATTTCTGGCTGCTGAACCAGACCAGCCACCCGGATAACCGCGCCCGCTTCATGGCCCATTTCCCGCTGTCGGCGCAGATCCAGCAGGACGACACCGCTGCCGTGACGTGGAAACAGATGCTGCTCACCCCCGTGCTGATCTATCGCACCGCCCAGGCCCTGGCGGGTACCCTGCCGCCGGACTGGGTGGACAAGGGCCTGTCCCACCAACTCGACCAGTTGTTTGTCGACTGGGGCACCTGGGACCACCGCCTGATCAATCAAGCCGACCAGGCCATCGAGGACGATGCCTTTACCTGGCTGGCGCAATCGAGTCAGACGCGCATGCGCAATGACGCGGATTTTTCCCTGCGCAGCAATGGCGACCTGCGCAAGAAACTCTGGATCGGCTACCTGAACGCCTTTGGCAAAACCTTTGGCCCGATGGCCGTGGTCGGCTGACCGGTGGCGTTGGTGGTCGTGGGGGCCAGTGCGGCAAATCTTGGCCTGAACATCGACCAGGCCATCAACGGCAAGACCCCGGCCGAACGCCACGCCGGGGAGCTGGGCGCGGTATTCAGTGCCATCGATACGCTGTTTAACCTGGCACTGTTGAAAGCCGACGGGGTCATGCCCGATATCGCCGAAGCGGCCGACACCCTCGCAGTGGAGCCCATTGAGTTGACGCCGCCCACAGCGCCCGCCAGCGCACCGCCGGTGCCTGAGCCTGCGGTACCTGCCACCTACCAGGCCAACCTGATACTGGAAGGAGAACACCTGGATACCGCCCCCGGAAAATTCCAGCAGGTCTATAGCCTGCGGACCTCCGACGGCATGCCTCAGCAAGCCATCCTGATGAACGATCAAGCCTATTACGTGCGCTACGAAGCCGCCCCCAACGGTCGTGGGCATTGGGCGATTGTCGACCCGAACAACCCCCATGGCTTTTCCGGCGCGCTGCCGGTGCGCCTGAACGAACTCAACGAATGGGAACCTGTGCCCCACAGCAACGGGTTGAAAGGCGGCGGGGGAAACTCCAGCAAAAGCGCCCGGGGGCCGGCCCCCTCGCGGGTCCCGCCACCGCCACAAGCGATGACCACGCCACCCCACTCGCTGCGCAGGGTGACCAGCCCCTTCGATACCCCGCCATCCACCCGCCCGGAAGTGAAACGCTGGGCAATGGGCCTCACTGAAACCCATGTTCACAGCCGCTTCGGCCGTATTGACCGCTTCACCTACTACTTCGGCGAAACGCACCGCAAACTGCTGCAATCGGCGCAAGACTTCTACAAGGAACTGTCCTGGACCCGCCTGCCACCTCGTCCGGACATCCCCACCTTTGAACCGACAACGGCCTTCGAAGAAGTCCTCGAACGCCTGCCCGAAGACCTACCGGGCTACGTCATCGGCGAAACCCTGGACCGTATCAGCAGCACCCGCCTGCTGATCAACAACATGCCGCTCTTCGCGCGCAAGGGCGTGAAAACCCTGTATATGCGGCGCCTGCTCAACGACTTCGCCCAGGATGATCTGAACCACTACTTCCAGACCGGCAAGATGCCGGAGGACCTGGAAAGCTACCTTGGCAAGCTGGGCACCGATCCATCCGGGCAGTTCAATGAACTGGAACTGGTCAAGACCGCCAGGGCCAATGGCATACGCGTGCAGGCTATCGATTGCGCAGCCCATTACAAATACCCCACCCCTATCGCCGATCTTTCAGAGCAGGTGATGAGCAATTACCTCGCCCACCTCCTTATCCAAGCCGACATAGCGCTGAACGGCGGCGGTAAATGGCTGGTACTGACCGGGGCCAGAAACATCAATACCTTTAATGGATTCGCCGGTCTCAGTGAACTGGAAGGAGGTATCGGGCTGCGTATAGAAGAGGTCTTTCCGGGGCAAGGCAACGAGGTGCGTATCGACCCCGGCATCGCCATTGATCGCGACAACGCCCCCAGTCATGAAAGCGTCGGCGACAGCTTCGACACCTTGAATGCCGACCTACGCGTACAAGTGGAAGCCCCGCCGGTGCACAGGACGCTGGAGCAACAGCAGCGACTGCTGTTTCGCAAGGGCATGTACCTGATCGACAAAAACCAGGGCAACTACACCCTGCGGCACCACAGCAGAGACAGGGGCATCGTTGCGACCCCCATCAATCGACTGGCCGACGGCAGCTTTTACATCGACCGCCCGGCCTGGGCAGGCGTGCATGACATACGGTTCCCCACGCTGGAACAGCTGTCCAGCGCCCTTACCAATATGGGCATGAGCCTGCAAAGTCGGCTTCCTGCCTGACAGGCAATAAAAAACCTGGCCGAGGCCAGGTTTTTTACTCACTCAACGCAGGCCATTCAGGCTCGCCTTGCTTATTCCCACTCAATCGTCGCCGGCGGCTTGCTCGACACGTCATAAGTAACGCGCGAAATACCTTCGATCTCATTGATGATACGGCCGCTGACGGTTTCCAGCAGTTCGTACGGCAGGTGTGCCCAACGGGCGGTCATGAAGTCGATGGTTTCCACGGCACGCAGGGCCACGACCCAGGCGTAACGACGGCCATCGCCTACAACGCCTACGGACTTAACCGGCTGGAACACCACGAACGCCTGGCTGACCTTGTGGTACCAGTCGGCCTTGCGCAGTTCTTCGATGAAGATGTGGTCGGCACGGCGCAGCAGGTCGGCGTATTCCTTTTTCACTTCACCGAGGATGCGCACGCCCAGGCCCGGGCCGGGGAATGGGTGGCGGTAGACCATGTCGTACGGCAGGCCCAGTTCCAGGCCAAGACGGCGGACTTCGTCCTTGAACAGTTCGCGCAGTGGTTCTACCAGCTTGAGGTTCATCTCCTCAGGCAGGCCACCCACGTTGTGGTGGGACTTGATCACGTGGGCCTTGCCGCTCTTGGCACCGGCCGACTCGATCACGTCGGGGTAGATGGTGCCCTGGGCGAGGTACTTGATGTTGTCCAGCTTGTTGGACTGGGCATCGAATACGTCGATGAAAGTGCGGCCGATGATCTTGCGCTTCTTCTCCGGGTCGGATTCGCCGGCCAGGTTGTTCAAGAACTGCTCTTCGGCGTTGGCGCGGATCACCTTGACGCCCATGTTCTCGGCGAACATGGCCATTACCTGCTCGCCTTCATGCAGGCGCAGCAGGCCGTTGTCGACGAACACGCAGGTCAGTTGGTCGCCGATGGCCTTGTGCAGCAGCGCAGCGACCACGGAGGAGTCAACGCCGCCGGACAGACCGAGCAGCACGTTGTCGGTGCCGACCTGGGCGCGTACGTTGGCGATCGCGTCTTCAGCGATTTTCGACGGGGTCCACAGGGCTTCACACTCGCAGATGTCGAGGATGAAGCGCGACAGGATGCGCCCGCCTTGCTTGGTGTGGGTCACTTCCGGGTGGAACTGCACGCCGTAGTAACGACGCTCGTCGCTGAACATGCCGGCGATCGGGCAGCTCGGGGTGCTGGCCAGGATGTGGAAGTCTTCCGGCATCCTGGTGACCTTGTCACCGTGGCTCATCCATACGTCGAGGCCGAACAGGCCATCGGCGTCGATGTGGTCTTCGATGCCGTCCAGCAGGCGGCTCTTGCCGACCACGTCGACACGGGCATAACCGAATTCACGCAGCTCGGAACCTTCAACCTTGCCGCCCAGTTGCTCGGCCATGGTCTGCATGCCGTAGCAAATTCCGAAGACCGGCACGCCCAGGTCGAACACGGCTTGCGGGCAACGCGGGCTGTTGGCTTCGTGCACGGACTCGGGGCCACCGGCGAGGATGACGCCTTTCGGTGCGAATTCGCGGATCGCTTCGTCATCCATGTCGAACGGGTGCAGTTCGCAGTACACGCCGATTTCACGCACGCGGCGGGCGATCAGTTGGGTGTACTGGGAACCGAAGTCGAGGATCAGGATGCGGTGGGCGTGAATGTCGAGGGCCATGAAGTCAGTCTCGTCTAATGAATCAGAAACAACTCGGGGCTGAAGAACAGCCCCGGTTACTTAACATTTTGCTGGAAGCCTCAACCTACGCGGTAGTTTGGCGCTTCCTTGGTGATCTGCACGTCGTGGACATGGGATTCAGCCATGCCTGCGCCGGTGATCCGTACGAACTCTGGCTTGGTGCGCATTTCTTCGATGTCGGCGCTGCCGGTGTAGCCCATCGAGGAACGCAGGCCGCCCATCAGTTGATGGATGATGGCGCTCAGGGTGCCCTTGTACGGCACACGGCCTTCGATGCCTTCCGGCACGAGCTTCTCGGCGCCTGCCGAGGAGTCCTGGAAGTAACGGTCGGACGAGCCTTGAGCCTGGGACATGGCGCCCAGCGAACCCATGCCGCGGTAAGCCTTGTAGGAACGGCCCTGGAACAGTTCGATCTCGCCCGGCGCTTCTTCGGTACCGGCGAACATCGAGCCCATCATCACGCAGGAAGCACCGGCAACGATGGCCTTGGACAGGTCACCGGAGAAACGGATGCCGCCGTCGGCGATCAACGGTACGCCAGTGCCTTCAAGGGCCGCGGCGACGTTGGCGATGGCGCTGATTTGCGGCACGCCCACACCGGCAACGATACGCGTGGTGCAGATCGAGCCAGGGCCGATACCGACCTTGACCGCATCGGCACCGGCTTCGGCCAGGGCCTTGGCGGCAGCGCCGGTGGCAATATTGCCGCCGATCACCTGCACCTCAGGGAAGTTCTGCTTGACCCAACGCACGCGGTCGATCACGCCTTTGGAGTGGCCGTGGGCAGTGTCGACCACTACCACGTCAACGCCGGCAGCCACCAGGGCCGCCACGCGGTCGCCAGTGTCTTTGCCGGTACCGACCGCAGCGCCGACGCGCAGACGACCTTGGTCATCCTTGCTGGCCAGCGGGTAAGCCTTGGCTTTTTCGATGTCGTTGACGGTCATCATCCCTTTGAGGGCGAATTTGTCGTCGACGATCAGCACGCGCTCGATGCGGTGCTTGTGCAGCAGTTCGCGCACGTCGTTCTTGTCGGCGCCTTCCTTGACAGTCACGAGGCGCTCTTTAGGCGTCATCACTTCGCGGACGGTGACTTCAAGACGGTTCTCGAAACGCACGTCACGGGAAGTGACGATGCCGACCAGGTCGCCATCGTGCAGTACCGGAACGCCGGAGATGTTGTGCAGGCGAGTCAGGTCGAACAGGTCACGCACGGTAGCGTCGGCTTCGATGGTGATCGGATCCTTCACCACACCGGCTTCGTAACGCTTGACCTTGCGCACTTCGGCAGCTTGCTGCTCGATGGTCATGTTCTTGTGGATGATGCCGATGCCGCCTTCCTGAGCCATGGCAATGGCCAGACGGGCTTCGGTGACGGTGTCCATGGCAGCGGAAACCAGGGGAATATTCAGCTCGATGCCACGGGTTAGGCGGGTCTTGAGACTGACTTCGTTAGGAAGCACCTCGGAATAACCGGGCACTAGGAGAATGTCGTCGAATGTCAGAGCTTCTTGGCTGATACGCAGCATCGCGGGGGCTCCCGAGCGGGAAAATGGAAGCGCGCCATTATACTCAGACACCCCCCAGGTCTCAATGTAAAACTCTGACATATTTGGGAATAGTGATAGAAGGACTACAGCTCGACTTTGACCCAGCTGATCTTCTGGTCCAGCCAATCGGCGAATTCGTCGATAAAGCTCTGCTTGAACCCCGCCTCCGCCCAGTTGTTGAAGATGAACCCCAGGTTGGAAAACCCGCACGCCTGCAGGAACAGAAAACCGTTGATGTCATCTTCATGCCCACACAGCGGGCAGGTGAAGTTGTCGGTGTGGCCGGGCATCCAGTCTTCCAGGCTTTCGAACAGCGCCTCGCCGACTTCCTTGAGGCATTCCGGGCAGCCGGCTTCTTCGAGAAAGCCCTTGGCCGGGGTATAGATGCAGCGCTTGTAGATGATCTCCAGGCCGTTGACCGGCTCGTTGAACGGCAACGCCTCGGGGTGCAGCACCACGGCGCGGGCGCCGTCGGCCAGGGCATAGGCCATGCGGTTGCCGGTGCGGCCACAGGTGGTCAGTTCTTCCTTGATGATGTTCTTGCGCACCAGCCACCGCACGATCGCCCGGGCGCGGGGTTCGTGGACGGGCAAGGTGGAGATTTTCGGGACAAGGATGCTTTGGGAATTCATGGGAGACCTGCGGCGTGGCTTCTGGCCTCATCGCGGACAAGCCCGCGATGAGGCCCGGGAGGACGGCAGCTTAATCCCTGAAGAAATCAGGTCAAGTGCTCAAGTACCGCCCAATCAACGCAATGCCACTGGCCAGCACCAACCACGTCACCAGCCGGACGAAGGCCTCACGGGACATGCGCATGGTCAGCCTGCGCCCACACCACAGCCCCAGGGCCATCGCCGGCAGCAGGCACAGCGCCAACATCAACAGCGGCCAGTCAGCATACACCCCGGCGATCAGGAACAGGCTCAGGCGCACCACCGTGCTGCAACTGATCAGCGCGCTTTGGGTGGCGCGCGCCGCGTCCTTGGGCAAGCGGCTGTTGAGGTAGATTGCATATAAAAAGCCACCACTGCCGAACAACGCACCGAACAACCCGCCTACGGTGCCCATGGGGATCGACCAGCCAGCGGCCAGCTGCGTTGGCCGGGTTTTCACCGCCAGGCTGTAGATCGCATAGGCGCTGATAAACAGCCCCATCAGCAGCAGCAACAGGTCCGAATGCAGGTTGAGCAGAAACACCACGCCCAGGGTGCAGCCAATCGCCATGCACGGCAGCAATCGCAGCAGCTCCGGCTTGTTCACGTCCCGGCGCGTTTGCAGCAGGCCGCCGAAGGCCGCGACGAAATCCAGCAGCACCAGCAGCGGGATGATCTTCGACAGCGGTATAAACACAATCAGGATCGGCCCCGCCACCAGCGCCGTGCCAAAACCGGCGATGCCGAACACGATATAGGCCACCACCACGCCCAGGCCGATCACCAGCCAATCCATACCACCAAACGACCACTGACTCATCAGCTCAACCGGGCTCATGGGTAATTCCTTATTGGAGATGACCATCACTTTAGCCATCGGTAAGGGATGCGACTAATATCTTCAAAGCCCTCCACCCATCTCGAAAAGGCATGACGTGTGATCTCCACCCGCCAACTGCGTTACTTCGTCGAAATCGCCGACAGCGGCAGCTTCAGTGCCGCCGCCGAACGTTTGTTCGTGGCGCAATCGGCCCTGAGCCGGCAGATCAAGGAGCTGGAAAACCAACTGCGAACCCCGCTGTTCGAACGCACCGCGCGCCAGCCGCGGCTGACTGCCGCCGGTGAAGCCTTCTATCCACGGGCGCGCAACCTGCTGGGCGAATTGCTCAAGGCCAGCCAGATGGCGACCCAAGTGGGCAACGGCGAATTGGGCACACTGCGCCTCAGCCATTCGAGCACCGTGCCGATGAGCGGGCCTTTACTGCAAGGCATCGGCACCTGGCTGGAGCGCTGCCCTGGGGTGTCGATGGATATCGGCAAACTGTCCTCCGAAGCGCAGCTGGAAGAAATCGCCGACGGTCGCCTGGAAGTCGGGGTGCTGCGTTTACCCGTGCTGCGCCAGCGCGAAGGTGTACGGGTCATGCCTTTATACAGCGAACCCCTGCTGCTGGCCGTGCCTGCGAGTCATGCGCTGGCACGCAGCCAGGCGCCCATCGAACTGGAGCAACTGAAAGACCAGGCGTTTATCTCGATCCCCCATCCCCAGCGTGGCGGCCTGAGTTATCTGTCGGCCGAACTGTGCATGCGTGCGGGATTTTTCCCCAAGGCCGCGCGAGTGATGTCACGCAAAACCACCCAGTTGCAGTTGATCCAGGCCGGTTTCGGTATAGCCTTGCTGCCAAAGTCCATGCAGGACATCGCCCCCGCCAACGTGCACTTTTTGCCCCTGGCCGACCCGGACTGCCTGAGCACCGTCGCCCTGGCCTGCCAGCAGTCACCGAGCGCGTTGGTGGAGCAGTTCTGTCAAACCCTGCACGAATGCCTATAAACTGCCGTCCATGATTAAAGATCCCTTTGCCCGCTTGGGCCTGGACCGCGAAGTCCTGACTGTCAGCCAGCTCAACGGCCGCGCGCGGGTGTTGCTGGAAGACGTGTTCACCAATATCTGGGTCGAAGGCGAGATCTCCAACCTCGCCCGCCCGGCCTCCGGCCATGTGTACTTCACCCTCAAGGACAGTGGCGCCCAGGTGCGTTGTGCGCTGTTTCGCAATAACGCCGCGCGGGTCCGCCAGGCGTTGAAGGATGGCCTGGCGGTGAAGGTACGCGGCAAGGTCTCGCTGTTCGAGGGCCGTGGCGACTACCAGTTGATCCTCGATACCGTCGAACCCGCCGGGGATGGCGCGCTGCGCCTGGCCTTCGATGCCCTGAAGGAAAAACTCAGCGCCGAGGGCCTGTTCAGTGCCGAACGCAAGGTGCCGCTGCCCGCGCACCCGCGCCGCATCGGCATTATCAGTTCGCCCACCGGTGCGGTGATCCGCGACATCATCAGCGTGTTCCGTCGTCGCGCGCCCCAAGTGCAATTAACGTTGATCCCCACCGCCGTACAAGGCCGCGAAGCGATCCCGCAGATTGTGCGCGCGCTGAAGCTGGCGGATGCCCGTGGCTTTGACGCGCTGATCCTAGCCCGTGGCGGCGGTTCGCTGGAAGACCTCTGGTGCTTCAACGAAGAAGCCGTGGCGCGGGCAGTGGATGCTTGCGTGACGCCAATCGTCAGTGCCGTCGGCCATGAAACCGATGTGTCCATCAGCGATTTCGTTGCCGACGTACGCGCGCCCACACCTTCGGCGGCCGCTGAGTTGCTGGCCCCCGACGCCGGCAACCTGGTGCGCCAGGTCGAAAGCCTGCACCGCCGCCTGGTGATGCTGATGCGCAATCGCCTGACCCACGACCGCCTGCGCCTGGAAGGCATGGCCCGGCGCCTGCGGCACCCCGGCGAACGTCTGCGCCAGCAGGCCCAGCGCCTGGATGACCTGGATATGCGCCTGCGCCGCGCCTTCGAGCGCAGCCTCAATACCCGCCGCGAACGCCTGATCCGCCTGGAAACCCGCCTCGCCGGCCAGCATCCGGGGCGCCAGTTGGCCCTGCTGCGCCAGCGCCTGGACAGCCTTGCCGAACGCCTGCCCCGCGCCATGCGCGAAGGCCTCAAGGCGCGTCGCCTGCAACTGCAAAGCCAGGTGCAGACGTTGCACGTAGTCAGCCCGCTGGCAACCTTGGGCCGTGGCTACAGCATTTTGCTCGACGAGCGTGGCCAGGCCATCCGCAACGCCGCGCAGACCCACACCGGCCAGCGCCTCACCGCACGCCTCGGTGAAGGCCAATTGCAGGTGCGAGTGGAAGATAACCACCTGACCCCCGTCACCCTTTCGTTATTGGATTGATTGATGCCACGTTTCTTTAGTGTGTTGTTGCTGCTATGCCTCGCCGTTAACGCTCATGCCGATAGCTATATCAGCCGTACCTTGAACAAGCCGGTGCCCGGCGGCGTTGCGGTGGTTGAACTCGGCCCTTCGGCTACCGCGCCGAAAGCCACGTACCAGGGCAAACCCGTGCTGGTGGTGAAGGAGCAGGACAACTGGCTGGCGATTGTCGGCATCCCGCTGACGGTCAAGCCGGGCAACGAGCGCATCAGCAGCGGCGGGCGCAGCCTGCCGTTTATCGTCGGCTACAAGAAATACCCGGAACAGCGCATCACCCTGAAGAACAAAAGCCAGGTCAACCCCGACCCGGCGCAGCTCAAGCGCATCGAGGGCGAGTTGGCCGTGCAGCTCAAGGCCTATCGCAGTTTCAGCCCGAACCTGCCGAGCAACCTGGTGCTGGACAAACCGGTGAACGGGCCGCTGTCGAGCAAGTTTGGCGTACGCCGTTTCTTCAACGATGAAGAGCGCAATCCTCATTCGGGCCTGGACTTTGCCGTGCCGGCCGGTACACCGATCAAGACGCCGGCGAACGGTAAGGTGATTCTGACCGGCAACTACTTCTTCAATGGCAATACCGTGTTTGTCGACCACGGCCAGGGTTTTATCAGCATGTTCTGCCATATGTCGAAGATCGATGTAAAAGTCGGCGATCAACTGGTGCGCGGTACGGTGGTGGGCAAGGTCGGCTCGACGGGCCGTGCGACCGGGCCGCATATGCATTGGAATATCAGCCTCAATGACGCACGGGTCGATCCTGCGATATTTATCGGCGCCTTCCAGCCCTGATACGCGGCAGCGCATTCAGCCCGGTCTGGACGTTCAAACCCACGTATAGACCGGTCACTGACGACCGCCCTCTTTCAACAACCATGGCGCCGATTTCGACACAGTGCGTCGCCATTCCCGCCTATTTTCGAAGGAACCGTCATCGCTTGACTTGCCACCCACACATCGAATCCCAGGGAGGACAATTCGCTCACAAGGACACATAAAGCAAGTCTTGTGGAGTTTCCTTAATGCATATCTCTGACTTCAGGCCCGCGCAACCCCAAACCGTTATTCCACCTTCTCGCCCTGCATCATCTACGCCAACAGCCCAGAACGACAGCCCAGGCCCACAACCCGCCCCCGCCAGGTCTCGTTCGTCCATACGGGGACTCGCCAGCCTCTCCGCCCCTTACTCATCGGGCATAAACCCCGCCACTGCCATCCGCAGCCCTCTCTCGAATCACTTCAAGATCGGCGATCTGCAGCTACTGAATGAACAGTACTCCAGCCTCATGGACGAGATGGCCTCAGAGCAACGCCAGCGTCCTGATTTCAAAAACTTTTTGCAGACACGGCTGGCACAGGCGTTTCCTCAACTGAATCCCCTCGACCCGGACAAGGTTTCGTTCAATAGCTATACGTCAAACAACGGCGTAGAACAGTTGAAATCCTCCGAGCCGATAATGACTGCCTTGAGCCGTGCGATTCGGGAAATCTATGCCAACCCGAGCAAACAGCTATTCGAGACACCGGGGGTCAGGACCGAATTTGTGACCCGGCCAGCGCCCGATGAGGCAGTCAATGTCCTCCAGCCCACCGCCTCGCTGCACACCATCGCCAGGAGCATTGCCACCGAGTACGCTCAGACGCTTCGGGAATACTGGACCACGCCCCAGCTTTCAGCGAACTCGCCCTCGCCACAGGACCAACTGTTATGGGTCCACAAACAGCAACTGTCGACCTTGGCAGCCATCCGCAAGATGGACGGCACGCTGAGCCCGGCCAGCAAAGAGTTGATCGACAACGCGCTGCGCTACCCGTCTCTAGAGGAACGGGAAAGTAAACTGCCTGACGGATCAAGGCCCGGTGTGTACCCCATCACCATTGATGACGGCACAGTACAGGGTGCAGCCTTCGCCGGTGCGTTCATGATCACCAGCAAGGATGGCTCTTCAGCGTCCACCCCGACCTGGCCTGCCACCGGTCGGGAGATTAAGCTCAACGACCAGAATGGCCCCGTGGTGCTCTATACCCCCAGCGAAGGTTTCGAGGAATTCGCAACCCCGGCACTGTTACGCGAAGCATTGGCGCAACGGCTCGACAGCGGCGGGCCGGCCGCCGAGCTGTTGAGGCAAAGCCTGCCGCTTTCGCTGCAAAACCGCGCGTCGCCGCCTACGGGGGATGACTTGATGCTAGGCGTGGCCCCCCTGGCCGGGGATGTGCAGGCAGAGGGGATAAATTTGCTGCTCCAGCGCCAGGGCGCGGAAGTCGATGCGTTGATGGCCAGGACATTCACCCCGCAGCGGCCATCAAGCCCCACATCAACGCTGGGACCGACGCTCATGACGGCCCTGGATGATGCCGCTGACTGGTCGGCACAAGTCGACGGCAGCAACGCCATGCTTGCGCGTAACGAGAAATTGGCCGAGAAAGGCCAGCCGGGCTGGTTGAAAAACCTCAGCCCCGCTCAAGAATTGCTCTACAGCCACTTGGAAGGGAAAGCGACAAAGAGCGCTGAACAACTCGCCCCCCTGCTGGAAAACATTCCGTCCTTATCCAGCTTTGCCACGTCGCAAATGAATGAGGCGCTGAAACAGGCTTACCCCCAGGCCAATGTGGACGCCGATCAACTGATGGTTAAAGTAGTCACCAAGACGCGTTTCCACCTCGGTCGCTCCGGCATTCCACAACCCCCCTCCACTACCATCACCTATCTGTCACTGTCCGACCTGGCCCTGAAAAACCCAAGCCACTGGGAAATGGGCGAAAGCCACAAGCACACCGAAACCACCATGACCCTGGCGCTGCAAGACACCAAGGGCTCACCGGTTCCAGATGATCAGAGGCGGCCGATCACCCTCGATACACAACAACTCAAGCACCTGGTCTACACCGCAGATGTGGGTGGCGAATACACCAAGCTGCTGGAGACGCGCATGGCGCCGGATGCCGCATCGGGGCCGGCTGCTGATTTACACAAGGCGTGGAAAGCCAGCAATGCCGACTTGATGGTGAAAGAAGCCTTCCTGGCACAACTCAACCCCGGTGGGTTCCAAGCCGATGCCAGCACCGACAAGACCTTGAAGCGGGGCGTACAGTGGATCAACGCGGTTCTGGATCATCCGGATCCGGCCCAGCGTGCGAAGGTGGATGGACAAACGATTGTTGCCAACACCCTGCTCCAGCTGGGCCTACCGGTTCGCGGCGTGATGGTCATCGGCAATCAAACCGACGCTTCTGTGGTGCTCTACAGCCCCGGAGCCCCCGACGGACTGGCGTTCAGGGAACTGCCCAACCTGGACGCATTGACGACGCTGCTGGAGAAGAAAGAATGGCAGGCCTATACCCAGAGCAGAAAATCGCCAACGGAAAAGGACGATTTTCAGCAATCCGTGGACGCTGCGCGCCGAGTCGTCACCAGTGGGGGCACCGACCTTCTTGCAGCCGCCGAGGTTCTTGACAAAGGAAGAAAACGCCTCGCTGGTTCCATAACCCTAAAGCCGATGGAAACAGACATCCACGATGAATTGTTCACTCAACAGACGCGCTTGCTAATCGATAAAGCCGACTTCCAGTCAACCAGCAGCGCAGAAGTGAACGCCGAATCGACGCGTAACAAGATCATGTTTGGCGTGGAGGTGGGCAGCCTGTTTCTGGACTTCATACCAGTCATCGGCAAGGGCATTTCTACCGGGGTAAAGGTGGGCAGTCGGCTCGGCCGAGCGGCACTGAAAACCATCCAGGGCAATGCCCGGCACTTGCCAGGTGGACTGCTCACACGCGGCGGCCGGGTCAACCTTTTCGCCGACTTCACCGCGCTTGCATCAGGCCTGCCCCATGTGCCGAGCACGCCTTTGCGTCCGGTGTTTCGCGCGGCGGGAACGCCCGTNCCGCCGCTCCCGTCGCAAGGTCGCTGCTCACCCAGGGAACGCCCCCGCCCGGCGCGCCTGTCCCGCCTGCCGTCCCTTCGACCAGCGCGGGCATCAGGGCGTCCCAGGCAATCCCCAGCCCCGTCGCGCAATCCGTTACGCCACCGCGAGACCTGAGCGCCTATTCCGTCCCTGAAGACACGCTTAGAGGCGTCAGACCAGACGCCAATGGCATTTATCAAGTGGGAGAAAACTGTTACATCCGCTATACCGACAGCACCGGAATCAACCGCCCCTACCAGATTTATTCTGTGTTCAACGCCAGGCATGGGCGGGTCAGTATTATCGATCCCAAAGTGCCGTCGGATGCCCCCAGCATCTACAAGAATGTGGCGTTCATGGAATCAACCGGGACAGGGGAATGGCGCCTGAGTGAGTTGCCCGGCGCCAAGAGGCACAGAGGACGAACTTCACCACCGGGCGACGAATATATGGATCGCGTGCTCAGTGGCCAAGCGGCCAGAGACTTCGACGGGAACGCGGCCACCACCGGGCAACTGAGGCGTTGGTTCAGGCGTGACGTGCAGGACTTCTTTGCCCGCATGAGTGCGGGGCAACTGCCGGCACGGCCTGCCATTCCAGCCATCCCTGACAATGCGACGTCGGCCCAACTGATTAAATCGACCTTGGCGCCAGCCGATGTAAATGGCCTGGTCATAGGCGAACTTCACGACGAGCCAGGGGGCTACAAGTTCATCATTGAAAACATGGCGAACTTAAAAGCAAACGGAGTCACAACGATTTATCTCGAAAATGCCCCGTACTTCGAGGGCTCTCCAGTGTTCGGCGCCGGCGCCTATCAACCTCAGGATGCGAGATATGCCTATCCCCGCCCTTACGATTACTCAACCTATGCACCAAACAGTCCGACCCCGTATGACCTCATTCAGGAAGCCGACAAACACGGCATTAAGGTCATAGGGCTCGAGCATCCTTACCTCACAGCCCATAGCGATAACTTCGCGGCCAGGGCTGGTAACCAAGGCTACGTCCAAGAGCGCTTGTCAGACTTCAATTACTACGCGACAAAAATCATTGGGAAGACACCACCGGGGGAGAAATGGGTGGCGTTGGTTGGCAACGTGCACATGAATACGGCCGCCGGTGTTCCAGGGGTTGCCGAGTTGAACAAAGGGGTCGGAATCTCGATTATCGAGGCTCCCCAGGGCGCAAAAAGCTTGGCGATCCCCCCAGCCGCGAAAGACACTACCTCCCCAAGTTTCGCCGATTTACAACCGGATATTGAATTCAAGCAAAACGTTGATGATCTACGACTACCGTAGCAGGCAACCCAGGATGCCGTACCGGCGCTAACGTCGCCGTACGGCAACCGCCCATTGCGCACCCACGAAGATGAGCAAAATAAAAACCACAAAAAACCACAAAACAAACAATAAAAAACTACAAAAATGCGAAACCGTAGATTTTCTATCAATTTTTCTTGAGCGCTTGCCATCTCCTATCCCCCCCGGGTAGGGTTAAATCCATGAAAACCTCTCACACCCTCATCCAGCTTCGCCAGCACCGCAGCCTGTGCCTCGTCAGCGCACGACTGCCAGGCTGAATCGATCTGCCTCGTCTTTACGTTTTATCCCTAAAAACAGTTCTACGGCAGGCCGCCTTTTCTCGGCCCCTACAACAAAGGATTTCCCGATGAGCATGCTCAAAGACCCGTCTTCGAAGTACCGCGCGTTTCCGACCATCGATATCCCGGACCGCACCTGGCCTTCCAAAACCATCACCACCGCGCCGATCTGGTGCAGTTCCGACCTGCGTGATGGCAACCAGTCGCTGATCGAGCCGATGGACGCGGTGAAAAAGCTGCGCTTCTGGAAGACCCTGGTCGCGGTCGGCGTGAAGGAAATCGAGGCGTCGTTCCCTGCCGCATCGCAAACCGACTTCGACTTCGTGCGTACCCTGATCGAAGACAACCACATCCCCGAGGACACCACCATCCAGGTGCTGACCCAGGGCCGTGAAGACTTGATCGCACGCACCTTCGAATCCCTGCGCGGCGCCAAAAAGGCCATCGTGCACCTGTACAACGCCACATCGCCGTCGTTCCGCCGCATCGTGTTCAACCAGGACAAGGACGGCATCAAGGCCATCGCGGTCAACGCGGCCAAGCTGTTCGTCAAGTACGCCGCCCAGCAGCCGGAAACCCAGTGGACCTTCGAGTACTCGCCGGAGACTTTCAGCGCTACCGAACTGGAGTTCGCCAAGGAAGTCTGCGATGCCGTGATCGAGGTCTGGAACCCGACGCCTGAGCACAAGATGATCCTCAACCTGCCAGCCACCGTCGAGTGCGCGACGCCGAACATCTATGCCGACCAGATCGAGTGGTTCGGTCGCCATATCAACCGTCGCGACAGCGTGATCATCAGCCTGCACACCCACAACGACCGCGGCACCGGCGTAGCCGCCACCGAGCTGGGCCTGATGGCCGGCGCGGACCGTGTCGAGGGTTGCCTGTTCGGTAACGGCGAGCGTACCGGTAACGTCGACCTCGTCACCGTGGCCTTGAACATGTACACCCAGGGCCTCGACCCGCAGCTGGACTTCTCCGACATCGACGGCGTGCGTAAAGTCGTCGAGGAGTGCAACCAGATCCAGGTACACCCACGTCATCCGTACGTCGGCGATCTGGTGCACACCGCCTTCTCCGGTTCTCACCAGGACGCGATCCGCAAAGGCTTCTCCCAGCAGAAAGAGGATGCGCTGTGGGAAGTGCCGTACTTGCCGATCGATCCGGCCGATATCGGTCGCAGCTACGAGGCGGTGATTCGGGTGAACAGCCAGTCGGGCAAAGGCGGCATCGCCTACCTGCTGGAGCAGGAATACGACATCAGCTTGCCGCGCCGCATGCAGATCGAATTCAGCCAGGTGGTCCAGGCCGAAACCGACCGTGTGGGCCTGGAGATGACCGCACCGCAGATCTACGCGTTGCTGCAGCGTGAATACCTGCAAGCCAACACTCCGTACGCGCTGGTCAGCCATCGCCTGCAGGAAGAAAACGGCAACAGCTTTGTCGAAGTGGAAGTCTCGGGCAAGGGCCAGGGCGAAACCAACCTGCACTGGAAAGGCAAAGGCAACGGCGCACTGGAAGCCCTGGTAGCCGGCCTGCCGATTGGGGTGGAGATCATGGACTACAACGAACATGCCATCGGCGCGGGCACCAACGCCAAGGCCGCGGCCTATATCGAGCTGCGTGTGAACGGTGAACGCCCGGTGCATGGCGTGGGTATTGATGAAAACATCACCACGGCGAGCTTCAAGGCACTGTTCAGTGCGCTGAACCGCTCGTTGAGCCAGCAGGAAGCGAAAGCGGCGTAACCTTCGCCGTCATACAGAAGGCCCCTGGGTGAGAACCCAGGGGCCTTTTTTATTGAGTTTCAGATTTGGGTTGCCCCCGATAACGGCCTGTCAGACAAACTGAAAGCTATCGGCATCCAGGTTCGCCGGAAACCTGGTGCGGTACGCCGCCAGTTCAGCCGCGTCCAGGCACACCTGGAACACCCCGTTCGCCTCCCCCGCACTCAGCAGGCTCTCACCCTGGAAATCCAGCACCTGGCTATCACCGGTGTAGGCAAAGCCCTTGCCGTCGGTGCCCACTCGATTCACCGCCGCTACGTAGCACAGGTTCTCGATAGCCCGCGCCGGCAACAAGCGGTTCCAATGCTGGCGCCGCGCCCCCGGCCAATTGGCGGTGTACAGCAGCAAGTCAGTGTCCTGGGCATCCCGACTCCACACCGGGAAGCGCAGGTCGTAGCAAATCAGCGGCCGAACACGCCAGCCTTTTAATTCGAACTGCACCTGGCGCTCGCCGGGGGTGTAGTGATTGTGTTCACCGGCCATACGAAACAGATGACGCTTGTCGTAGTGCAACACCTCGCCATCCGGCCGCGCCCACAACAGGCGGTTGCGGTGGCTGCCATCAGCGGCCTGGATGATCACGCTGCCGGTGATCACGGCGTTGTACTTCGCAGCCTGGGCCTGGAGCCACTGATGGGTCGGGCCGTTTTCCGGCTCGGCGAGGGTTTGCGACGCCATGGAGAAACCGGTGGTGAACATTTCCGGCAGCACGATCAGGTCGGCACCGCGGGCCTGCTCCAGCAGCCCCTCGAAATGCTCGAGGTTGGCCTGGCGGTCGTGCCAGGCCAGGGTGGTTTGGACCAGGGCGATATTCAAGTCAGGCAATGCCGTCAGATCACGCATAGTTTTTCAGCCGCTTGTCGCAGCGTCTCCTCGCGCTTGGCAAAACACAGGCGCACCAGGCGCTGGCCTTGCGGTGGGCTCTGGTAGAACACCGAGACCGGGATGGTCGCCACGCCATGCTCGCGGGTCATCCACAGGGACATGGCGACGTCATCCAGGTCCGGGCGTATTTGTGAGTAATCGACCAACTGGAAGTAGGTACCGGCCACCCGGCTAAAGCTGAAACGCGACGGTGCCAGCAGGTCGCAGAACAGGTCGCGCTTGGCCTGGTAGAACCCCGGCAGTTCATCGACGTGCTCCGGGTGTTCGGCCATGAAATCGGCCAACGCGAACTGCAACGGGGTCACGCCACAGAAATTGACGTATTGATGCACCTTGCGCAGTTCGGCCGTCAGGGCCGGTGGCGCGACCACGTAGCCGGTTTTCCAGCCGGTGACGTGGTAGGTCTTGCCGAAGGAGCTGACCACGAACGCTCGCGGGTACAGCTCTTCATGGGCCAGCACGCTGACGTGGGGCACGCCGTCGAATACCAGGTGTTCGTAGACCTCGTCGCTGACCAGGTAGATATCGCGGTCGCGGATCAGTTCGGCCAACTGGTCCAGCTCGGCGCGGCTGATCAGCGCGCCGGTTGGGTTGTGCGGAGTATTGAGGATGATCATGCGCGTACGTGGCGACAGCGCGGCCTTGATCCTCTCGAAGTCCAATGCAAAGCCTTGCAGGCTCAGTTGCACATGCACGCAGCGGCCACCGGCCAGTTCGACTGAGGGCTCATAGCTGTCGTAGCAGGGGTCGAACACAATGACCTCATCGCCAGTGCGAATCACCGCCTGGATCGCGCAGAAGATCGCGGCGGTGGCGCCAGGGGTGATGGTCACTTCACTGTCGGCATTCACCGTGGCGCCATAGCTGCGGGCGATCTTGGCCGCCACTTGCTGGCGCAAGGCCGGCAGGCCGGTCATCGGTGAATATTGGTTGTGCCCGCTGGCGACATGTTTGCCCACGGCATCGAGCAAAGCCTGAGGCCCATTGAAGTCGGGAAACCCCTGGGACAGGTTGAGCGCGCCGGTTTCGGCAGCGAGTTGCGACATGGTAGTGAAAATAGTCGTGCCGACATTTGGCAGCTTGCTGGTGATCATGGGAGCCCCCTTCGGGTGAGCTGCAAGTTTTAAGCTGCAAGCTGCAAGCAGGTCAAGGGGCAAACCGCCAGGCACAAAAAAGGGCTCATTCAGAGCCCTTTTTTGTGCCTGGCGGTTTGAGCTACAAGCTGTAAGCTTCAAGCCGCAAGCAAACCCGCTTTAGCTTGCAGCTTGTAGCTTACAACTTGCAGCTGCTACTTTTTATCCCTGCGCTTCTTGTCAGCCTTCTTGTGGTGAGTCATCAAACGACGCTTCTTGTTCACCTGCCGGTCAGTCAATGTGTTCTTGTTGCCTTCGTACGGGTTCTCGCCACCCTTGAACTCGATACGGATCGGCGTACCGACCAGTTTCAGGACACGGCGGTAGGTGTTTTCCAGGTAACGCACGTAGGACTTGGGCACCTTCTCGATCTGGTTACCGTGGATCACGATAATCGGCGGGTTGGCACCACCCAAGTGGGCGTAACGCAGTTTGATCCGGCGGTTGTTGACCATCGGCGGTGCGTGCTCGCCAACGGCGTCTTCGAGGATCTGGGTCAGACGGTTGGTCGGCCAACGGGTAACGGCGGACTTGAACGAGTTCTGTACGGAAGCGTAGAGGTTACCCACACCCGTGCCGTGCAGGGCCGAGATAAAGTGGATATCGGCGAACTCGACGAAGAACAGGCGGCGCTGCAGCTCGATCTTGACGAAATCGCGCTCGCTCGGCGTCATGCCGTCCCACTTGTTGATCGCGATGACCAGGGCACGACCGGCTTCGAGGGCAAAACCCAGCAGGTTGAGGTCGTGGTCCACCACGCCTTCGCGGGCGTCCATCACGAAGATCACCACGTTGGCGTCTTTGATCGCCTGCAGGGTTTTCACCACGGAGAACTTTTCAACTTCCTCGTGGATCTTGCCGCGTTTGCGCACACCGGCGGTGTCGATCAGCGTGTACTTCTCGTCGTTACGCTCGAACGGGATGTAGATGCTGTCGCGGGTGGTGCCGGGCTGGTCGTAGACGATTACCCGGTCTTCACCGAGCATGCGGTTGACCAGGGTCGACTTGCCCACGTTCGGGCGACCGATGATCGCAATCTTGATACCGTCTTTTTCGCTTGGGCCAGGAATGCGCTTGGCTTCCTCGCCTTCGGCAACGATCTCTTCTTCGCCTTCTTCTTCCTCGGCGTCATCCTTAGGGAAGTCGCGCAGGGCGACTTCCAGCATCTGGGTGATGCCGCGACCGTGGGCACCGGCGACCGGGATCGCGTCGCCAAGCCCCATCGGGCTGAATTCGGCACGGGCCGCCTCAGGATCGATGTTGTCGATCTTGTTGGCGACCAGATAGGAACGCTTGTTGCGCTTGCGCAGGTGCTCGCCAATCATCTGGTCGGCAGCGGTGTAGCCCGCGCGGGCGTCCACCAGGAACAACACGACATCGGCTTCTTCAATGGCCAGCAGGGACTGCTCGGCCATCTTTTCGTCCATGCCATGCTCATCACCGGAGATACCACCGGTGTCGACAATAATGTAGGAGCGCCCTTGCCACTTTGCCTCACCGTATTGGCGATCACGGGTCAGACCGGACAAGTCGCCGACAATGGCGTCACGAGTCCTGGTCAGGCGGTTGAACAAGGTGGACTTGCCGACGTTAGGTCGGCCCACCAGGGCGATTACGGGAACCATGCGGCTCTCCACTTCGTTATTTCAGAAAATACAAAAGCCGCTGCAAGGCAGCGGCTGGTGCTCGACTGTAGGAGCGAGCTTGCTCGCGAAAAACGCAATGGCACCGCGTTTATTCAGACAGCACGCGTTATCGTTAACGATTTTCGCGAGCAAGCTCGCTCCTACAGGTGAAGCTGCTTGAGGGGTTACCCCCAAGCATAGTTCTTACTTGATGGTCAGGGCTTCCAGCTTGCCGCTGTTGCCAAACACATAAAGCATGTTGCCCACCACCAGCGGACGAGCACGCAGACCGTCGCTGTCGATACGCTCACGACCTACAAAACGACCATCCACCTGGCTCAGCAGGTGCAGGTAGCCTTCGAAGTCGCCGACCGCTACATAGCTGGAGAACACTTCCGGAGCCGACAGTTGACGACGGGCCAGGGAGTCATTGCTCCACAGTGCAGTGGTGGAACGCTCGTCGACACTTTCAACGGTGCCGGACGCCAGGCTTACGTAGACGCTGCCAAACCCTTGGGCGACACCCGCATAACTGGAAGCATCGCGCTGCCAGTTGACACGGCCGCTCTGCAGGTCCAGCGCGGCAACGCGGCCTTGATAAGTGGCGACGTAGAGGGTTTCGCCCGACAGCAGCAAGCCACCGTCGATGTCCACTACGCGATCCAGCTCGGAACGACCTTGGGGGATGGCCACACGGGTTTCCCAGGCAGGCACGCCGTTCCTGGTGTCCAGGGCGACTACTTTACCGGTCGACAGGCCTGCAACGGCCAGATTGTTGGTCACAACCGGACCACTGGTACCGCGCAAGGTCAGCACCGCCGGGGTGCTGTCGTACAACCAACGCTGTTCGCCGGTGCTGGCGTCCAGGCCGATCACACGGTCATCCTGGGTTTGCACCACGACGATATCGCCGTTGGTGGCAGGCGGTGCGAGGACTTCACTGGTCACGCGAGCGCGCCATTTCTCTTCACCGGTGCTGGAGTCCAGCGCCACGACTTCGCCCTTGAGCGTGCCGAGCATGACCATGCCGTAACCCACGCCTACGGCGCCGGACACCGGCAATTCAAGGTCTTTCTTCCACTTCACGTCGCCGTTCATGCGATCCATGGAGATCACCACGCCGGTTACGTCAGCGGCCACAATGTTGTCACCGTCGATTGCCGGCACCAGCATATTGTAGGTCTCGCCCTGGCCGTCACCGATGGAGCGGCTCCATTGCTTTTGCAGGACGACTTCTTCCTTGAAGCTGGTCAGCTCGGCCGGAGGCAGTTCTTTTTTACTGTTGCTGCTGCAACCCGCGGCCAGAACGGCCAGAGCCAGCAATGCTGCATGTTTCCAACGGATCACGTCATGCATCCCCTTTGGCCAGGTCGTCCAGCTTGATTTGTAAGCCACCGACTGCCGCTTCATCAGACAGCGCCGCCTTGGCTTTCTTGTACGCAGCATTGGCTTCGTCGGTACGACCCAATTGGACCAACAGGTCGCCCTTGAGCTCTTCGCGAGTGGCTACAAATGCCTTGTCCGCATCGCCGTCGAGCAGTTTGAGTGCTTCGTCAGCCTTGTTCTGTGCCGCCAATACCTGGGCCAGGCGCTGACGCGCGATTTCACCCAGGGTCGGGTTGGTCGGCTTGTCGGCGATGGCCTTGAGTTCTGCGGCGGCGTCATCCAGCTTGCCGGTATCGACCGCGACTTTCGCGACGAACAGGCTGCCGTATTGGGCGTAGGTGCTGCCGCCGAATTCGTTCTTCAGCTTGCCGGCCAGGTCTGCAACCTGCGCGGGGTCGGGCTTGCCGTCCGGCGTCAGTGTAGTTTCCAGCAATTGCTGATAAACGATCGAGGCGCCCTGGGACTGGTTGGCCTGATACTTTGTCCAGGCTTGCCAGCCGAACACCACCACTAAAGCCAGCAGACCGCCAGTAACCAGGGGCTTGCCGTTACGCTGCCACCAGTCCTTGAACTCGGCCAACTGCTCATCATCAGTACTCGACACCCCAATACTCCTTAATCGCTAAATTCGGCTGTTCGACAGCTTCAACCCTGCACGACGCAGGTGGCCAAGTGCGCAGCGAGCGCATCAAAGGCAATGTTCTGTTGCTCGCCCTGGCCACGCAGGGGTTTGAAACCTATCACTTGCTGGGCCAGCTCGTCATCGCCCAGGATCAGTGCGTACAGTGCACCGCTCTTGTCGGCCTTCTTGAACTGGCTCTTGAAGCTGCCTGCGCCGGCATTGACCTGAAGGCGCAGGTTTGGCAACTGGTCACGTACTTTTTCGCTCAGGGCCAGGGCGGCCAGTTCGGCGGCCTCGCCAAAGGCACACAGGTACACGTCCACCTGACGGGAGATTTCTTCCGGAACCTTCTCCAGGGTTTCCAGCAGCAGGATCAGCCGCTCGATCCCCATGGCGAAGCCCACGCCGGTGGTCGGCTTGCCGCCCATCTGCTCGACCAGCCCGTCGTAACGGCCACCCGCACACACGGTGCCCTGGGCGCCGAGCTTGTCGGTGACCCACTCGAACACGGTCTTGCTGTAGTAATCGAGGCCACGCACCAGCTTGGTATTGATCACGAACGGAATGCCGGCCGCGTCCAGACGAGCCTTGAGGCCTTCGAAGTGAATGCGGGATTCGTCGTCCAGGTAATCGGCCATTTTCGGCGCATTGACCAGCACGGCCTGGGTGTCGGCGTTCTTGGTATCGAGGACGCGCAACGGGTTGGTCTTCAGACGACGCTGGCTGTCTTCATCCAACTTGTCCAGGTGGGCGGACAGGTACTCGACCAGGGCCACTTTATAGCGGCCGCGGGATTCACTGGTGCCCAGGCTGTTGAGCTCAAGCTTGACCGCGTCGCGGATGCCCAGCAGGCCCCATAGGCGCCACGTCAGCACGATCAGCTCCGCGTCGATGTCCGGGCCGTCGATGTTGAATACTTCCAGGCCGATCTGATGAAACTGGCGATAACGGCCTTTCTGTGGACGTTCGTGACGGAACATCGGGCCGATGTACCACAGTTTCTGCGGCTGGCCAGCACCGGTGAGGCCATGCTCAAGCACGGCGCGCACGCACGCGGCAGTACCTTCCGGACGCAAGGTCAGGGAGTCGCCGTTACGGTCTTCAAAGGTGTACATCTCTTTTTCGACGATGTCGGTCACTTCACCGATGGAGCGTTTGAACAGCTCGGTGAACTCGACGATCGGCATGCGGATCTGCTTGTAACCGTAGTTATCCAGCAGGCGCGCGACAGTACCCTCGAGGTAGCGCCACAACGGCGTTTGCTCCGGCAGGATGTCGTTCATGCCACGAATGGCTTGCAGAGACTTGCTCACATCAAATCCTTAAATTCGTTCAATCAGCCGCGAGCGATCAGCGCTGCGTCAGCCGCGACCTTTTCGGCCGCTTTCTCGCGGATCAGCTTTTCCAGCTCATCCACCAGATTGTCATTCGTTAACTTCTGCGACGGCTTACCGTCGATGTAAATCAGGTTCGGTGTACCGCCGGTCAAGCCCACATGGGCTTCCTTGGCTTCACCCGGGCCGTTGACCACACAACCGATCACTGCAACATCCAGCGGCACCAGCAGGTCTTCGAGGCGCAACTCCAGGTCGTTCATGGTTTTCACCACGTCGAAGTTCTGCCGCGAGCAACTCGGGCAGGCAATGAAGTTGATGCCGCGTGAACGCAAACGCAGGGATTTGAGAATGTCGTAGCCGACTTTCACTTCCTCTACCGGGTCTGCCGCCAACGAGATGCGGATAGTATCGCCAATCCCTTCGGCGAGCAGCATACCGAGACCCACCGCAGATTTCACTGTGCCTGAGCGCAAACCGCCGGCTTCGGTGATGCCCAAGTGCAGCGGCTGCACGATTTCCTTGGCCAGCAGGCGGTAGGCTTCCACCGCCATGAACACGTCGGAGGCCTTTACGCTGACCTTGAAGTCCTGGAAGTTCAGGCGTTCGAGGTGTTCAACATGACGCAGTGCAGACTCGACCAGCGCTGCCGGGGTCGGCTCGCCGTACTTCTTTTGCAGGTCTTTTTCCAGGGAACCGGCGTTGACGCCGATGCGGATCGGGATCCCGCGATCACGGGCAGCGTCCACCACAGCGCGCACACGGTCTTCACGACCGATGTTGCCCGGGTTGATGCGCAGGCAATCGACACCCAACTCGGCCACACGCAAGGCGATCTTGTAGTCGAAGTGAATGTCGGCAACCAGCGGCACCTTGACCAGCTGCTTGATGCGACCGAAAGCCTCGGCAGCGTCCATGTCCGGGACGGATACCCGAACGATGTCTACACCGGCCGCTTCCAGGCGATTGATCTGGGCAACGGTAGCGGCAACGTCATTGGTGTCGCTGTTGGTCATGCTCTGTACCGCGATGGGGGCGTCGCCACCCACCGGCACCGAGCCGACCCAGATCTTGCGCGATACGCGACGTTTGATTGGAGATTCGCCGTGCATGACTATTGTCCCAACTTCAGGCGAGCGGTCTCGCCAGTGGTGAACGGCGCTACGTCTACAGGCTGGCCGTTGTAGGCCACTTGCGCGCCACGGGCGAAGCCCAGACGCAGCGTCAAAGGAGGCTTGCCGCCCAGGTCGAGCGTATCGCCCTTACGCTTGAGACCACTGACCAGCACTTTGCCGTTGCCATCGGTGACTTGCGTCCAGCAGTCAGCGACGAAGGTAATTTGTACACGCCCGTCACCGGCGATCAACGCAGGGGTGGTGGGTGGTGAAATCGCAGGGGCTGCCGGAGCGGTTGGCGCCGTAGTCGCTGGCGCCGGGACCGGAGCAGCCGGTGTATGAGCCTGGGCAACCGGAGCCGCGG
The DNA here is from genome assembly GCF_900005955.1 of Pseudomonas sp. 8 R 14. Taxonomy (NCBI): domain Bacteria; kingdom Pseudomonadati; phylum Pseudomonadota; class Gammaproteobacteria; order Pseudomonadales; family Pseudomonadaceae; genus Pseudomonas; species Pseudomonas sp. 8 R 14. The sequence goes on from NZ_CVTH01000039.1 coordinate 77,716, forward strand.
GGGTATGGGCTGGCGTGGCCGGTGTCACTGGGGCCGGTACGGCAGCGGTCGGGGCACTTTCCGGTTCGGACGGCTCAGCGGTGGCCGGGGTTTCGGGGGCAGCCTGGCCTTGGGCAACGGCCTGGTCTTCCGGCTCATCCAGCGGATGAATCTGGGTGGTGCCGTCGGCGCTCTCGACTTCGACGTGCTCCATGGCGTTGCTGGTCAGGTCTTTACTGCGCTGGGACGTCTGGTCTTGCCACCAGACGAAACCGCCGCCGATCACGGCGATCAGCAACAACAGGCTGACAATCCGCAGGATTGTGTGGGAAACCCGCACCGGCTCTTCGATGCGACCCAGGCCATGCACATTGCTGCCCTGGGAGTCGGTGCCGGTGAACTGGTCGAATTCCTGGACCAACACGGCCTGGTCGATGCCCAGCAACTTGGCGTAGGCGCGGATATAACCACGGGCGAAGGTATGCCCAGGCAGCTTGTCGAATGCGCCGGCCTCAAGGTTGCCCAGGGAGGTGGTGGTCAAATTGAGCTTGAGGGCCACTTCCGCCAGCGACCAACCATTGCTTTCGCGGGCCTGACGCAAGGTGTCGCCTGGGTTTACGCGATTAGCTGCTACAACTTCCGGGTGCGCCGCTTTCATCATTGCTCCGACAGGTATTGCTGATATTCCGGCGTACCGGGATAGAGTCGTTCGAGTTGCTGGCCAAAACGTGCGGCCGTGTCGTGTTCTTCATGAACCGTCGCCAGGCGCACGCCGAGCAATAGACTACGTGCATTTTGCCCGCTGAGCAGGCTAAAACGCTCGTAATAGTCACGTGCCGGCACATAATGCCTGTCTTCGTAGGACAACTCAGCCATTTCGAGCAGCGCTCGTGGCTGATGGCCATTCAAGTGCAGGGCTTTTTCCAGCTGCTGGCGTGCGCTGTCGCGCTGGCCGAGGCGCATCGAGGTCACCCCAAGGTTCTCGAACACCCGCGCGCGCTCAGGATAGAGGGTATCGGTACTGGCTTGCTGGAAATAAAGGGCGGCCTGGTCATAACGCTTTTGCTTGAACAGGAAACTGCCGTAATTGTTCAGCAGTTTCGGATCGGCAGGCCGTGCGGCCAGGGCTTTATTGAAGTACCGGTCAGCCAGTTCAGGCTCGGCCTGGGCCTGGAACACCAGGGCCAGCGCAGCGTTGGCGTCAGCATCGTCGCTGTCCAGTTCAAGGGCTTTTTTCAACGGCACCTTGGCCTGCTCGCTCATGCCTTGGCGCAGGTAACCCAACCCCAGTTGCACATAGGCAACCCGCGCCTCGTCACGGCCCTTGCCGGTTTGCAAAGGGCTGTCATGGCCCGATGAAACACAACCGGCGGCGAGGCCGGTAACCAGCAGAAGCAGCGCAAGGCGCAAGGGCATAGAGATCCTCTCTCAGATTCGATTCACAGCAATTTGCGGCAGATCGTCGGCGGCGTTCAATTCACGCACGGCGATATAGCGCTCGCTGCGGCGGGTGCGGTCCATCACCTGCCCGACCAATTGACCACAGGCGGCGTCGATGTCTTCACCACGGGTGGTGCGCACGGTGACGTTGTAGCCGGCCTGGTGCAGTTGATCCTGGAAACGGCGAATGGCGTTGTTGCTTGGTCGCTCGTAACCAGAATGTGGAAACGGGTTAAACGGAATCAGGTTGATCTTGCACGGGGTGTTCTTGAGCAGTTCAATCATCTCGACCGCGTGTTCGACCTTGTCGTTAACATCCTTGAGCATGGTGTACTCAATGGTCAGCACACGTTTTTCGCCCAAGGTCGCCATATAACGCTGGCAGGATTCGAGCAGCATCTTAAGCGGATACTTCTTGTTGATCGGCACCAATTGGTTACGCAATGCGTCATTGGGTGCGTGCAGCGACAACGCCAGGGAGACGTCGATGTGCTTGGCCAGCTCATCGATCATCGGGACCACGCCGGAGGTCGACAGGGTCACACGGCGCTTGGAGATGCCGTAGCCCAGGTCGTCCATCATCAGGTGCATGGCTGCGATGACGTTGTCGAAGTTCAGCAGCGGCTCACCCATGCCCATCATCACCACGTTGGTGATGGCACGGTCGACGGTCGCCGGGACGCTGCCAAAGGATTTGTTGGCAATCCACACCTGGCCGATCACTTCGGCGGCAGTGAGGTTGCTATTGAAGCCTTGCTTGCCGGTGGAGCAGAAACTGCAGTCCAGGGCACAGCCTGCCTGGGACGAAACGCACAAGGTACCGCGCTTGCCCTGGGGAATGTACACGGTCTCGACGCAGCTGCCGGACGCTACGCGCACCACCCACTTACGGGTGCCGTCGCTGGAGATGTCCTCGCTGACCACTTCGGGGCCACGTACTTCAGCAATAGCCTTGAGCTTGTCGCGCAGGGCCTTGCTGACGTTCGTCATGGCGTCGAAATCGTCGACGCCAAAGTGGTGAATCCATTTCATTACCTGACCGGCACGGAAACGCTTCTCCCCGATTGAGTCGAAGAATTTTTCCATTTCCTGTTGAGTCAGACCCAGCAGGTTGGTTTTTACAGTCGATGTCGTCATGGATTCACCCTCACTCTTTAAGCCGATGCTTAGCGAGTGGTTACTTCGGTAGCTGCGAAGAAGTACGAGATTTCGCGAGCAGCAGCGGCTTCGGAGTCCGAACCGTGAACAGCGTTGGCGTCGATGGAGTCAGCGAAGTCAGCACGAATGGTGCCGGCAGCGGCTTCTTTAGGGTTGGTAGCGCCCATCAGCTCACGGTTCAGAGCGATGGCGTTTTCGCCTTCCAGAACCTGAACAACAACAGGACCGGAGATCATGAAGGCAACCAGGTCGCCGAAGAAGCCACGAGCGCTGTGCTCAGCGTAGAAGCCTTCAGCTTCAGCCTTGGACAGTTGCTTGAGTTTCGAAGCTACAACCTTCAGGCCGGCTTTTTCGAAACGAGTGGTGATCTCGCCGATGACGTTTTTTGCAACAGCGTCAGGCTTGATGATGGAGAAAGTACGTTGAACAGCCATGGTGTAACTCCAGAAACGGTAATTTACGAAAAATTAAACCCGCGAATTATACGCGGGTTCTTGGGTATTGCCTAACTGCGTAAGGGAGGCGTCAGTCCTGCTCTTCTTTCCAGGCAGTCTGGATAGCTTCCAGGACCTTTTCGCCACCGCGATCGCGCTCATCATCAAAGCCTGGCAAGGCCATGACCATGTCACGCAAAGCAACAAAATTCAGGGAATAGGGATCCGTATCCGGGTTGCCGTCGGCCAACAGGATAGCGATCTCTTGCACATCAACCCATTTAAGACTCATGACACCTCCTTGAATCAGTGCGGCGCTTCGGCCGCATGGTTGAGCGAATATTTCGGAATTTCGACGGTGATGTCTTCAGTCCCGACCTTTGCCTGACAGCTTAGGCGAGAAGTGGCTTCCAGGCCCCAGGCGCGATCAAGAAAATCCTCTTCCAGCTCATCGGCCTCTTCCAGGCTACTGAAGCCTTCGCGAATGATGCAGTGGCAGGTGGTGCAGGCGCACACACCACCACAGGCACTTTCGATCTCGATGTGGTTGTCATGGGCAACTTCGAGGATGGACTTGCCGGTCTCAGCCTCAACAACCATACCGTCCGGGCAATGCTCGGCGTGTGGCAGAAAAATGACCTGCGGCATTAATTATTCCTCGATTTCATTCAGGTTGCGCCCGGCCAGTGCGGCTTTTACCGTCTGATCCATGCGGCGGGCAGCAAAGGCGTCAGTGACCTGCGACAAGCGCTTGGTCTGCTGCTCGATGGCGTAACCATCGTTGCCTTTCATCAGTTCGGCCAGCTCCTGCATCTGCAGGTCGATGACCATGCGCTCTTCGGCATCCAGCAAACGCTCGCCGTCGGCATCAAGGGCGCCCTGCACCGCTTCAAGCAGGCGCTGGGCATCCACTTGTTGCTCGCGCAGTACACGCGCGACCTTGTCGTCACCGGCGTATTGGAACGAATCCTTGAGCATCTTGGCGATTTCACCGTCAGTCAGGCCGTAGGACGGCTTGACCTGGATGCTGGCCTCCACGCCGGACGCCAGCTCGCGCGCGGCGACGCTGAGCAGGCCGTCGGCGTCGACCTGGAAGGTCACGCGAATCTTCGCCGCACCCGCGACCATGGCCGGGATGCCGCGCAATTCAAAGCGCGCCAGGGAGCGGCAGTCACTGATAAGCTCGCGCTCGCCTTGCAGCACATGAATCATCATCGCCGTCTGACCATCTTTATAGGTCGTGAAGTCCTGGGCGCGAGCGACGGGGATGGTGGTGTTCCGTGGAATCACCTTCTCCATCAGCCCGCCCATGGTCTCCAGCCCCAGGGACAGCGGGATCACGTCAAGCAGCAGCAGTTCGCCGCCATCGCGCTTATTGCCGGCCAGGGTATCGGCCTGGATGGCGGCGCCGATGGCGACCACCTGGTCCGGGTCGATTTCCGTCAGCGGCTGGCGACCAAAGGCTTCGGCCACGGCTTCGCGAACCCTTGGCACACGGGTTGAACCGCCGACCATGACCACGGCACCGACGTCTTCCAACTCGATACCGGAGTCACGCACGGCACGACGGCAGGCTTTCAGGCTGCGGGCGATCATCGGTTCGATCAGCGAATCAAAGGCTTCGCGAGTCAGCTTGGCGCACCAACTGCCGTAGGAAACGTCAATAGAAGTAGCGTCAGTCAGCGCCTCCTTGGCGGCACAGGCCGTTTGCAGCAAGTTACGCTGCTCGCCCGGATCCAGGTCAGCGGACAAGCCGGCGCTGCTGATGATCCAACCCGCGATGGCGTGGTCGAAGTCATCGCCACCCAGCGCTGTATCGCCACCGGTAGCCAGTACTTCGAACACGCCGCCAGTCAGGCGCAGGATCGAAATATCAAAAGTGCCACCACCCAGGTCGTAAATAGCGACCAGGCCTTCGGCATGCTGGTCCAGGCCATAGGCCACGGCCGCAGCAGTCGGCTCGTTGAGCAGGCGCAACACGCTCAGGCCGGCGAGTTTCGCCGCGTCCTTTGTGGCCTGGCGCTGGGCATCATCGAAATACGCCGGGACGGTGATCACCGCACCGACCAGTTCGCCACCCAGCGTGGTTTCCGCGCGCTGGCGCAGCACCTTGAGGATATCCGCCGACACTTCCACCGGGCTTTTCGGGCCCTGGACCGTGTCGATGAACGGCATATGGGATTCACCACCGACAAAGCGGTACGGCAGCTGGTCGCCCAATTGCTTGACGTCGGACAGGCCACGACCCATCAAGCGCTTGACCGACAGCACGGTGTTCAAAGGATCGGTAGACGCCGCCAACTTGGCCGACTCACCGACTTCGGTGCGATCAGCGTGATAGCGCACGGCGGACGGCAGGATCACCTGGCCGTCAGCGTCGGGCAGCGGCTCGGACAGGCCGCTGCGCAAGGCAGCAACCAGGGAATTGGTGGTACCCAGGTCAATCCCCACCGCCAAGCGACGCTGGTGCGGTTGAGGGCTTTGGCCGGGTTCGGCGATTTGCAGTAGAGCCATGGTAATCAGGTCTTATCTGTCTATCAGGCGCGCATCACGGGCAGCACACTGGGTTAATCGTCGAGGCGCTCTTCCAGCTGGCGCACTTCGTAGGTGAGCTTGTCGAGGAACTGCATGCGCCGCATCAGGCGCTCGGCCTGTTCACGTTGCGCTGCATCGTCCCAACAGGCTGCGAAGCTTTCGTTGAGCTCATCCTGGGCAACTTTCAGACGACGCTTGAAGACCGCGACACCCGCCACATCGGCTTCGTCCTGCAGGTCTTCGAGCTCTTCACGCCACTGCATCTGCTGCATCAGGAAGTCCGGGTCGTGCACGGTCACTTCCAGGGGCAACTCGCCACCGTTCATCGCGAGCAGGTAACGCGCGCGCTTCGGTGGGCTTTTGAGCGTCTGATAGGCTTCGTTGAGGCTGGCCGATTGCTCCAGCGCCAAGCGCTGCTCACGCTCGGAAGCGTCAGCGAAGCGGTCCGGATGCACCCCACGCGCCAATTCTCGGTAGCGCGTGGCAAGCTGCTCGAGGTCCAGCCGAAAACTCGGCTGCAGCTCGAATAAAGCGAAATGACAAGGAGTACCCACGAATAGCCTCAGATGTTGAAGCTTTCGCCGCAGCCACATTCACCGCGTACGTTGGGGTTGTTGAACTTGAAGCCTTCGTTCAACCCTTCCTTGACGAAATCGAGTTCGGTGCCGTCCAGGTAAGTCAGGCTTTTAGGGTCGATGATCACTTTCTCGCCGTGACTTTCGAACACCTGGTCCTCATCAACCACCTCGTCGACGAACTCCAGCACATAGGCAAGGCCGGAGCAGCCCGTGGTGCGAACACCCAGACGAATCCCCTCACCTTTACCGCGCCCATCCAGGGAGCGTCGCACGTGCCGCGCAGCCGCTTCTGTCATGCTGATAGCCATCGTTGACTCCTTACTCGTCGCCAAATGCTTAGATCAAGCCTTTCTTCTGCTTGTAGTCGCGAACGGCCGCCTTGATGGCGTCTTCTGCGAGCACGGAGCAGTGGATTTTCACTGGAGGCAGGGCCAGTTCTTCGGCCAGCTGGGTATTGCTGATAGTCACAGCCTCATCCAGGGTCTTGCCTTTCATCCATTCGGTCGCCAGGGAGCTGGAGGCGATGGCCGAACCGCAGCCGTAAGTCTTGAACTTGGCGTCTTCGATAACGCCAGCTTCGTTGACCTTGATCTGCAGGCGCATTACATCGCCGCACGCCGGAGCGCCGACCATGCCGGTGCCGACATCAGGGTCTTCCGCGTTCATCTTGCCGACGTTGCGCGGGTTTTCGTAGTGGTCGATGACCTTTTCGCTGTAAGCCATGGTACTGAATCCTCACTCATCAGGGCCGCTCTGGAACCCTGTAAAAACGCCTGCGTTTACCGCCACGTTCCTACAGAGCTTGGGTGGCGGCTTCTATAGTTAGTGTGCCGCCCACTCGATCTTGGAAATATCGACACCGTCTTTGTACATGTCCCACAGCGGCGACAGGACGCGCAGCTTGTTGACGGCTTCGCAAACCTTCTGCGCGGCGTAGTCGACTTGCTCTTCGGTGGTGAAGCGGCCGAACGTAAAGCGGATCGAGCTGTGTGCCAGTTCGTCGTTGCGGCCCAGGGCGCGCAGTACGTACGAAGGCTCAAGCGAAGCCGAGGTACAGGCCGAGCCGGACGAAACCGCCAGGTCCTTGAGCGCCATGATCAGCGACTCGCCTTCGACATAGTTGAAGCTCAAATTCAGGTTGTGCGGTACACGGGCAGTCATGCTGCCGTTGATGTACAGCTCTTCAAGGTTCTCGACCTGCTTGTAGAAGCGATCGCTCAGGGCCTTGATACGTACGTTTTCGGCAGCCATGTCTTCCTTGGCTACGCGGAAGGCTTCGCCCATGCCGACGATCTGGTGGGTCGCCAGGGTGCCCGAACGCATGCCGCGCTCGTGACCGCCGCCGTGCATGGTGGCTTCGATGCGCACGCGTGGCTTGCGGCTCACGTACAGTGCGCCGATGCCTTTGGGGCCATAGGTCTTGTGGGCCGAGAACGACATCAGGTCGACTTTCAGCTTGGACAGGTCGATATCGACCTTGCCGGTGGACTGAGCAGCGTCGACGTGCAGCAGGATGCCTTTGGAGCGAGTCAGCTCGCCGATGGCCGCGATGTCGTTGATGGTACCGATCTCGTTATTCACGTGGATCACGGAAACCAGGATGGTGTCTTCACGCAGCGCGGCTTCGATCATGGCCGGGGTGACGATACCGTCGGTGGTTGGCTCAAGGTAAGTGACCTCGAAACCTTCACGCTCCAGTTGGCGCATGGTGTCGAGGACAGCCTTGTGCTCAATCTTGGTGGTGATCAGGTGCTTGCCTTTGGTCGCGTAGAAATGCGCCGCGCCCTTGATAGCCAGGTTGTCGGACTCGGTGGCACCGGAGGTCCAGACGATTTCACGCGGATCTGCGCCAACCAGGTCGGCAACCTGGCGACGAGCGTTCTCGACCGCTTCCTCGGCTTTCCAGCCGAAAACGTGGGAACGGGAGGCCGGGTTGCCGAAGTTTCCGTCGACCAGCAGGCACTCGCTCATCTTTTGCGCGACACGCGGATCAACCGGGGTGGTCGCTGAGTAATCAAGGTAAATCGGCAATTTCATGGACTTTCTCCTAAATCAGGCTGGCTGGCGTGCCGTTAGCTCTTCGGCTGTCACTCGACGGCGGACGCTTCGATCTTGTCCAGACGCGGCGCCTTGGTATTGCAACGGCGCTGGTCCTGACGCTGGGCTACTTCTTGCACCTCACGGCGAGTCACAAGATCAGCCAAGCTGATACCACTCAAAAACTCATGGATCTGCAGGCTCAAGTCACACCACAAGTGGTGCGTCAGGCAGGTGTCGCCGGCGTGGCAGTCACCCAGGCCCTGGCACTTGGTCGCGTCGACGGATTCGTTGACCGCGTCGATCACCTGGGCCACCTGGATGCCCTGCATGTCGCGGGACAGCTGATAGCCGCCGCCCGGCCCACGCACACTGGAGACCAGATTGCTACGGCGCAACTTGGCGAACAGCTGCTCAAGGTAGGACAGGGAAATGCCTTGGCGCTCGGAGATATCGGCCAGGGACACCGGCCCAGTTTGCGCGTGCAAGGCCAAATCAAGCATGGCGGTCACCGCGTATCGGCCTTTTGTAGTCAGTCTCATGGACAAGTACCAAGGTGTTTCAGAATGGGAGCAAGTATGCGATTCCCGAGTATTTAAGTCAACTATAAGACCTAGTACTTTAGTCAGGATTACCCGTAAAAAGGGCGCGCGAATCATAGCAGGACGGGGCGAGGACGAACAGCGGCAGCGCGGCGATGGCTCGATATCGAGACCAATGGAGATCACATGTGGGAGGGGGCTTGCCCCCGATAGCGGTGGATCAGTCAATATATTGGGTGACTGACAGATGGCCATCGGGGGGGGGGGGGCAAGCCTCCCACATGGGCCTAGCAGCAAATGTGAGATCTCAGCCAGCTTTGGTGGCGGGCTCACTCTTGATCTCGGCGAAGTCCTCTTCGCGCAGCTCAGGCAGGTCTTTCGCACAGTAGCTGCTGCCCAATTCCTTCAGCGCGCCGCACATACCGTCCAGCTTGCCGTCCACCGCTTGCAGGTGGTCAAGCAACTGGCCGATGGCGCGCGCGACAGGGTCGGGCATGTCTTCGCTGACACCGTAGGCATCGAAACCGATTTTTTCGGCCATGGCCTTGCGCTTGGCTTCCTGCTCATCGCCCACTTCCGGCTTGACGATGATCCGCCCCGGAATCCCCACTACAGTGGCGCCGGCCGGCACGGCCTTGGTCACCACGGCGTTGGAGCCGACTTTGGCGCCAGCGCCTACGGTGAACGGACCAAGCACCTTGGCGCCCGCACCCACCACCACACCATCCTCCAGCGTCGGGTGGCGCTTACCCTTGTTCCAGCTGGTGCCGCCCAATGTCACGCCTTGGTAGAGGGTCACGTCGTCACCAATCTCGGCAGTCTCGCCAATGACGATGCCCATACCGTGATCGATAAAGAAGCGACGTCCCACCTTGGCACCTGGGTGAATCTCGATCCCGGTCAACCAGCGGCCGAAGTTCGACACCAGCCGCGCCAACCATTTCCAGCCCATATTCCACAAGGCGCCGGACAGGCGATGGATCCAGATCGCGTGCATGCCCGGGTAGCAGGTCAGCACCTCAAAGGCGTTGCGCGCCGCCGGGTCACGATGGAAAACACTCTGGATATCTTCTCGCAAACGCTCGAACATTTTTAATCCTTCCGCTTAAGAAGCTCGCCACGGGCCGCTTTCTGGGTTTCCGTGAGGATGCCACGCAATATATTCATTTCCGCTCGACTGACCGAGCTGCGCCCGTACAGGCGGCGCAGGCGCGCCATCAAGTGCCGAGGTTTTTCCGGATCGAGGAATTCGATGGCCACCAGGGTTTGCTCCAGGTGCTCATAGAACCGCTCCAGCTCGTCCATGGTGGCCAGTTCGCCACTCTTGGTCGACGCCACTTCATCCTTCTCTACCTTGCTCGGCTGCCCTTCAGCGGCCAGCCAGGCCATGCGCACTTCGTAACTCAACACCTGCACCGCTGCCCCGAGGTTCAGCGAACTGAACCCAGGGTCTGATGGAATGTGCACGTGATAATGACATCGTTGCAGCTCTTCATTGGTGAGGCCGGAGTCTTCACGGCCGAATACCAGGGCGATTTCAGCACCGCCGGCCGCCTCTTCCACTACCTTGGTACCGCACTCACGCGGATCCAGCAGCGGCCAGGGGATGCGGCGGTCACGGGCGCTGGTGCCAAGCACCAGGTTGCAGCCGACCAAGGCGTCTTCCAGAGTGGCGACCACCTGGGCTTTTTCCAGGATGTCATTGGCGCCGGATGCGCGGGCATCGGCCTCGTGGTGCGGGAACACGCGCGGTTCGACCAGCACCAGGCGCGTCAGCCCCATGTTTTTCATGGCTCGCGCCACCCCGCCGATATTGCCGGGATGACTGGTATTGACCAAGACGACACGAATGTTTTGCAGCAAGGTAGGCGCTCTCGGACACGGGAAAGGGGAGCAAATCTTACAGAACAGCCTAAGGTTATGCCATGAAAGCTAACGTCGTCCTTCACCTGAAGAAAGTTTCTGCTAGAATGCTCGGCTTTCTTTAACAACCTTAGGTGACACATCCATGCAGCCCATGCTGAATATCGCGCTGCGCGCCGCCCGCAGCGCCAGTGAATTGATCTTCCGCTCCATCGAGCGCCTGGATACCATCAAGGTCGACGAAAAAGACGCCAAGGATTATGTGTCCGAGGTGGATCGCGCCGCTGAACAGAAGATCATCGACGCGCTGCGCAAGGCCTACCCTACCCACGGCATCCTCGGCGAGGAAACCGGCCTGCACAAAGGCAGCGGCGAAGGCGAAGACTACCTGTGGATCATCGACCCACTGGATGGCACCACCAACTTCCTGCGCGGCATCCCGCACTTTGCCGTCAGCATTGCCTGCAAATACCGTGGCCGCCTGGAACACGCTGTAGTACTCGATCCTGTTCGCCAGGAAGAATTCACCGCCAGCCGTGGCCGTGGTGCCCAACTGAACGGTCGTCGCCTGCGCGTCAGCGGTCGCACCAGCCTGGATGGCGCCCTGCTGGGTACCGGCTTCCCGTTCCGTGACGACCAGATGGACAACCTGGAGAACTACCTGGGCATGTTCCGCGCCCTGGTTGGCCAGACTGCCGGCATCCGTCGTGCTGGCGCGGCCAGCCTGGACCTGGCCTATGTGGCTGCCGGTCGTTTTGATGCGTTCTGGGAGTCGGGCCTGTCCGAGTGGGACATGGCTGCAGGCGCCCTACTGATCCAAGAGGCCGGCGGCCTGGTGAGCGACTTCACCGGCGGTCATGACTTCCTGGAAAAAGGCCACGTCGTTGCCGGCAACACCAAATGCTTCAAGGCAGTACTGACGGCGATCCAGCCGCACCTGCCGGCTTCGCTGAAGCGCTAAGCGAGCGAGCAAAAAAAAGCACCCTGCGGGGTGCTTTTTTTATGCCTGGGATTTGCTTGGTGTGAGCTTAAATACCAACACCACCACAAATCAAATACAAGAGAAGACTTACTGCTGGTTCTGGCCCAGGACGAGACGCCCTTCCTTGTCGACTGGAATCTGGCCGCCCGGATCACGATCCATGCGCACCGAACCTTCCTTGCCATCCAAGGTGTAACGCACGTCATAGCCAACGACCTTGTCACTGATGTCGTTGACGGTGTTACAGCGAGTCTGGGTGGTGGTATAGGTATCGCGGTTCTGCATACCTTCCTGAACCTTGTTACCGGCGTAACCACCACCGACCGCACCGGCCACAGTGGCCAGCTTCTTGCCGTTACCGCCACCGACCTGGTTACCCAACAGGCCACCGGCCAGCGCACCAACCACCGTACCGACGATCTGATGTTGATCCTGCACCGGCTTCTGCCGGGTCACTGCGACGTCCTTGCAGACTTCGCGAGGTGTTTTAATCTGGGTTTTCACCGGCTGCACCGCCAGCACTTGCGCATACTCAGGGCCGCTTTTTACCAGGCTGTAGGTGGCAACAGCACCCCCGGCAGTTACACCGACAGCACCCAATACCGCACCAACCAGTAACGACTTGTTCACGTTGAACCTCCTGACCATCACAAACGGACCGAAAGATCCGCGCTATACCCAGCCTTGGAGCAAAAAAAAAGGCACGAGTTCAATACTCGTGCCCTTTTTGTAACAGCAGATCAACAAGCGCCCCTCAAGGACGGTCGTCGACCTCCTTGCCAGTGGCGGCAGGAGGGATCAGGTCTTCGCTGTTGAGGTTCAGCCAGATCAGCACCACGTTGGCGATGTAGATCGACGAGTAGGTGCCTGCCAGGACGCCGATGAACAGCGCCAGGGAGAAGCCCCACAGGTTGTCGCCACCGAAGATCATCAGCGCCGCGATCGCCAGCAAGGTGGAGATCGACGTCGCCATGGTCCGCAGCAGGGTCTGGGTGGTGGAGATGTTGATGTTCTCGATCAGCGACGCCTTGCGCAGTACGCGGAAGTTCTCGCGAACCCGGTCGAATACCACGATGGTGTCATTGAGGGAGTAACCAATGATCGCCAGCACGGCCGCCAGCACGGTCAGGTCGAAGGTGATCTGGAAGTACGCCAGGATACCCACGGTCACGATCACGTCGTGGATCAGCGACACAATGGCGCCGACACCGAACTTCCACTGAAAGCGGAAAGCCAGGTAGATCATGATACCGACCAGCGCCATCAGCATGCCGAGGCCGCCCTGGTCGCGCAGCTCTTCACCCACTTGCGGGCCCACGAACTCGACGCGCTTGACCGACGCAGGGTTGTCACCACCCACCTTCTGCAAGGCTTCGGCTACCTGGTGACCCAGTTGCGGGTCTTCGCCAGGCATGCGCACCAGCAGGTCGGTGGTCGCACCGAAGCTCTGCACGATGGCTTCGTGATAGCCGGCCTTGACCAGTTCACTGCGTACCAGGGTGACGTCGGCGGGCTTCTCGTAGGTCAGCTCGATGAGCGTACCGCCGGTGAAGTCCAGACCGTAGTTCAGGCCCTTATGGAACCAGCTGAACAACGCCAGAACGGTAAGGAGCAAGGTGACGCCGAACGCAATGTTGCGAACGCCCATGAAGTTGATTGTACGTAACATGGCAGCCCCTTAAATCCACAACTTCTTGAAGTCACGCCCGCCAAAGATCAGGTTGACCATTGCGCGGGTCACCATGATGGCCGTGAACATCGAGGTAAAGATACCGAGGGACATGGTTACCGCAAAACCTTTGACCGGGCCGGTGCCCATGGCAAAGAGAATCCCGCCAACCAGCAATGTGGTCAGGTTGGAGTCGAGAATCGCGGTAAATGCCCGGCCGAAGCCTTCGTTGATTGCACGCTGTACGGTCATGCCGGCGGCGATCTCTTCACGAATCCGCGAGAAGATCAGCACGTTGGCGTCTACCGCCATACCCATGGTGAGTACGATACCGGCGATACCTGGCAAGGTCAGCGTAGCGCCCAGCAGCGACATCAGGGCCAGCAGCATCACCATGTTGCCCGCCAGGGCCACGGTGGCAATGATGCCGAAGAAGCGGTAGATGGCGATGATGAACAGCGACACGAACAGCATGCCCCACAAGGCCGCGTCGATACCCTTGGTGATGTTGTCGGCACCCAGGCTCGGGCCGATGGTACGTTCTTCAGCGAAGTACATCGGCGCAGCCAGGCCACCGGCACGCAGCAACAGGGCCAGCTCCGAGGATTCGCCCTGGCCGTTCAGGCCGGTGATGCGGAATTGAGCACCCAGCGGCGACTGGATGGTCGCCAGGCTGATGATCTTCTTCTCTTCCTTGAAGGTCTGCACCGGTACGTCTTTCTCGACGCCGTTGACCATTTGCTTGGTGTAGGTGGTCACCGGGCGCTGCTCGATGAAGATCACCGCCATGCTGCGACCAACGTTGCTGCGCGTGGCGCGGCTCATCAGTTCGCCGCCGTGGCCATCCAGGCGGATGTTCACTTCAGGGGTACCGTGCTCGCCGAAACCGGCCTTGGCGTCGGTCACCTGGTCACCGGTGATGATCAAGCCACGCTCGATCAGCGCCGGAGGACGGTTGCCTTCACGGAACTCGAACTCTTCGGAAGTTGCACGGGAAGCACCCGGCTCAGCCGCAAGACGGAACTCCAGGTTGGCGGTTTTACCCAGGATACGCTTGGCTTCAGCGGTGTCCTGCACGCCCGGCAGCTCAACCACGATGCGGTTGGCGCCCTGACGCTGAACAATCGGCTCGGCCACACCCAGCTCGTTGACGCGGTTACGTACCGTGGTCAAGTTCTGCTTGATGGAGTATTCGCGGATTTCCGCGATTTTGGCCGGGCTCATCGCCAGACGCAGTACCGCCTGACCATTCAGGTCGGCCGGTACGATGTCGAAATCGTTGAAGTTCTTGCGGATCAGCGCACGGGCCTGTTCACGGGAGGCCTCGTCAGAGAAGCCCAGCTGGATGGCACCGTTGAGCTGCGGCAGGCTGCGATAACGCAGCTTCTCTTTACGCAGCAGGCTCTTCACGTCGCCTTCATAGACCTTCAGGCGTGCGTCGAGGGCTTTGTCCATGTCGACTTCCAGCAGGAAGTGCACACCACCGGACAAGTCCAGACCCAGCTTCATCGGGTGCGCGCCAATGCTGCGCAACCACTGTGGCGTGGTCTGTGCCAGGTTCAGGGCAACAACGTAATCGTCACCCATGGCCTTGCGTACGACATCTTTTGCCGGCAATTGGTCTTCTTGCTTGGTCAGGCGCAACAACCCGCCCTTCGCACCAGCTGCCAATGTTGCCGCTTTAACCTGGATACCCGCGTCGGCCAGCGCCTTGCTCGCGCGCTCCAGGTCAGCCTGGTTGACCTGCAGCGAAGTGCTGGCGCCAGTGATCTGGATCGCCGGGTCATCAGGGTAAAGATTGGGAGCGGAATAAATAAAACCGATCGCCAGCACCGCCAGGATCAGTACGTATTTCCACAGAGGGTATTTGTTCAGCATCACGCCGCCCGCTTATAACGCGGGGCGCCTTGCGCGCCCCGTCGATTGGTAAAGGTTGGAACTTAGATCGCTTTGAGCGTGCCTTTTGGCAGCGTGGCGGCGATGGCGCCCTTCTGGAACTTCATTTCCACGGTGTCGGACACTTCCAGAACCACGAAAGCATCGGAAACCTTGGTGATCTTGCCCGCGATGCCGCCGGTGGTCACGACTTCGTCGCCTTTCTGCAGGCTGCCCAGCAGGTTCTTCTGCTCTTTGGCACGCTTGGCCTGTGGACGCCAGATCATCAGGTAGAAGATGACCAGGAAGCCGACCAGGAAAATCCACTCGAAACCACCGCCCATAGGGCCGGCAGCAGCAGGCGCAGCGGCGTCAGCCATGGCGTTAGAGATAAAAAAGCTCATTTAGCACTCCAGTTGCAAATAGTGAATCTTAGGGTCGGAAAACTCAGTCCAAGGGCGGCACAGGGAGCCCGCGCTTGGCATAGAAGGCATCGACGAAGGCGGCCAATGTACCCTGTTGAATAGCCTCGCGCAAACCAGCCATCAGGACTTGGTAGTGACGCAAATTGTGGATGGTATTCAACATGCTACCCAGCATTTCCCCGCATTTGTCCAGATGGTGCAGATAAGCACGGGAGAAGTTCTGGCAGGTGTAGCAATCACAGGTGGGATCCAGCGGCGAATCATCATGGCGATGGAACGCGTTACGGATCTTGAGCACGCCTGTATCGATGAACAGATGCCCATTGCGGGCATTACGGGTTGGCATCACGCAATCGAACATGTCCACACCGCGGCGCACACCCTCTACGAGATCTTCGGGTTTGCCAACGCCCATAAGGTAACGAGGTTTGTCAGCGGGCATCAGGCCTGGCAGGTAGTCCAGTACCTTGATCATCTCGTGCTTGGGTTCGCCCACCGACAAACCGCCGATGGCCAGGCCGTCAAAACCGATCTTGTCGAGGCCTTCCAGCGAGCGTTTGCGCAGGCTTTCATGCATGCCGCCCTGGACAATGCCAAACAGCGCCGCGGTGTTGTCGCCATGGGCATTCTTCGAACGCTGGGCCCAACGCAGGGACAGCTCCATGGAAATCCGCGCGACGTCCTCATCAGCCGGGTACGGTGTGCACTCGTCGAAAATCATCACGATGTCCGAGCCCAGGTCGCGTTGCACCTGCATGGACTCTTCCGGGCCCATGAATACCTTGGAACCGTCCACCGGCGAGGCGAAGGTCACGCCCTCCTCCTTGATCTTGCGCATGGCGCCCAGGCTGAACACCTGGAAACCACCCGAGTCCGTGAGGATCGGGCCTTGCCACTTCATGAAGTCATGCAGGTCGCCATGCTTCTTGATCACTTCAGTGCCTGGACGCAGCCACAGGTGGAAGGTGTTGCCGAGGATGATCTCGGCGCCGGTGGCGACGATGTCACGCGGCAGCATGCCTTTAACGGTGCCGTAGGTGCCCACGGGCATGAATGCCGGGGTCTCTACCGTACCGCGCGGAAACGTCAGGCGACCGCGACGGGCTTTGCCGTCGGTGGCGAGCAATTCAAACGACATACGACTCATAGTTGTTCCTCTGGGCCGCGCGGCGCCGGATTACGGGTGATAAACATCGCATCACCGTAGCTGAAAAAACGGTATCCATTGTCGATGGCTGCTTTGTACGCCGCCATTGTTTCGGGATAACCCGCGAAGGCCGACACCAGCATCAATAGCGTGGATTCCGGCAAATGGAAGTTGGTCACCAGGCAGTCGACCACATGGAACGGCCGGCCTGGGTAAATAAAGATATCGGTGTCGCCACTGAACGGTTTGAGCACGCCATCACGCGCCGCGCTCTCAAGGGAGCGCACGCTGGTGGTGCCCACCGCAACCACCCGCCCGCCGCGCGCCTTGCAGGCGCTAACTGCGTCCACGACGTCCTGGCTGACTTCCAGCCATTCGCTATGCATATGGTGGTCTTCGATGTTATCCACACGCACCGGCTGAAACGTGCCGGCCCCCACGTGCAGGGTCACATAGGCGGTCTCGACGCCCTTGGCGGCAATCGCATCCAGCAGCAGTTGGTCAAAATGCAGCCCGGCAGTCGGCGCGGCCACGGCACCGAGGCGCTGGGAATAGACCGTTTGATAGCGCTCACGGTCCGAGTCTTCGTCGGGGCGGTCGATATAAGGAGGCAATGGCATATGACCGACGCGCTCCAGCAACGGCAAAACCTCTTCGGCGAACCGGAGTTCGAACAGCGCATCATGACGCGCTACCATCTCGGCTTCACCGCCACCCTCGACGAGGATGCTCGAACCCGGTTTCGGCGACTTGCTGGAGCGTACATGGGCCAGCACACGATGGCTGTCCAACACCCGTTCCACCAGAATTTCCAACTTGCCGCCGGATGCTTTCTGGCCAAACAGCCGTGCCGGGATGACCCGGGTATTGTTGAACACCATCAGATCGCCCGGACGCAAATGCTCAAGCAAATCAGTGAATTGACGGTGTGCGAGGGTGCCGCTGGCCCCGTCCAGGGTCAGCAGTCGACTGGCGCGACGCTCGGCCAAAGGGTGGCGAGCAATCAGCGAATCCGGGAGTTCAAAAGTAAAGTCAGCAACGCGCATGATGGGGTTCGTCTAGCAGGGCCGGGAAGTCTAGCGGAAATAGTGAAAATAGACCATGAAACGTGATTGACCAACGGTAATCTCATCTCTATACTTCGCCGCCATTGAGCCCTGATGGCGGAATTGGTAGACGCGGCGGATTCAAAATCCGTTTTCGAAAGGAGTGGGAGTTCGAGTCTCCCTCGGGGCACCATCTTAAAGAAAGACCTTGAATTTCAAGGTCTTTTTTTTCGTCTGCAGAAAAGCGCCCTGAGGCCGCGACAGCTCCCAGAGAGCGAGATAGCGCGACTCCCCTTCATATCATCATAAAGTCCAGCAGGCCCACTCACAGGCCTTTGCGAGGACGCTAAAACGACCCTTGGTTAACCCTGGACCCACCCAAAGTACTGCTAGCGCTTCGAACGGAGATCCTGTTTCCTTTAATGGGCATGGACTTTAGCACTGAAGCCCCTCCCGAGGCGCCTCTTCGCACTTTCCGACCGCCCAAAACAAAACCCCATCTGCTCTCGCAAATGGGGTTTCGGAATTTAATCTTGACGATGACCTACTCTCACATGGGGAAACCCCACACTACCATCGGCGATGCATCGTTTCACTGCTGAGTTCGGGATGGGATCAGGTGGTTCCAATGCTCTATGGTCGTCAAGAAATTCGGGTACTGAGTCGTGGCCAGCTGGCCTCGCTTCAGCAAATTGGGTATGTGACAGCTGTCGGTGTTTTGTGAAATCTCGAACTTTCGGTTCATTGCGTCTTCACACACCGCAATCTGGCCTTTCGACGCAAATTGCTTGGGTGTTATATGGTCAAGCCTCACGGGCAATTAGTATTGGTTAGCTCAACGCCTCACAGCGCTTACACACCCAACCTATCAACGTCGTAGTCTTCGACGGCCCTTCAGGGGACTCAAGGTCCCAGTGAGATCTCATCTTGAGGCTAGTTTCCCGCTTAGATGCTTTCAGCGGTTATCTATTCCGAACATAGCTACCCGGCAATGCCACTGGCGTGACAACCGGAACACCAGAGGTTCGTCCACTCCGGTCCTCTCGTACTAGGAGCAGCCCCTCTCAAATCTCAAACGTCCACGGCAGATAGGGACCGAACTGTCTCACGACGTTCTAAACCCAGCTCGCGTACCACTTTAAATGGCGAACAGCCATACCCTTGGGACCGGCTTCAGCCCCAGGATGTGATGAGCCGACATCGAGGTGCCAAACACCGCCGTCGATATGAACTCTTGGGCGGTATCAGCCTGTTATCCCCGGAGTACCTTTTATCCGTTGAGCGATGGCCCTTCCATACAGAACCACCGGATCACTAAGACCTACTTTCGTACCTGCTCGACGTGTCTGTCTCGCAGTCAAGCGCGCTTTTGCCTTTATACTCTACGACCGATTTCCGACCGGTCTGAGCGCACCTTCGTACTCCTCCGTTACTCTTTAGGAGGAGACCGCCCCAGTCAAACTACCCACCATACACTGTCCTCGATCCGGATAACGGACCTGAGTTAGAACCTCAAAGTTGCCAGGGTGGTATTTCAAGGTTGGCTCCACGCAGACTGGCGTCCACGCTTCAAAGCCTCCCACCTATCCTACACAAGCAAATTCAAAGTCCAGTGCAAAGCTATAGTAAAGGTTCACGGGGTCTTTCCGTCTAGCCGCGGATACACTGCATCTTCACAGCGATTTCAATTTCACTGAGTCTCGGGTGGAGACAGCGCCGCCATCGTTACGCCATTCGTGCAGGTCGGAACTTACCCGACAAGGAATTTCGCTACCTTAGGACCGTTATAGTTACGGCCGCCGTTTACCGGGGCTTCGATCAAGAGCTTCGCGTTAGCTAACCCCATCAATTAACCTTCCGGCACCGGGCAGGCGTCACACCCTATACGTCCACTTTCGTGTTTGCAGAGTGCTGTGTTTTTAATAAACAGTCGCAGCGGCCTGGTATCTTCGACCGGCATGAGCTTACGGAGCAAGTCCTTCACCCTCACCGGCGCACCTTCTCCCGAAGTTACGGTGCCATTTTGCCTAGTTCCTTCACCCGAGTTCTCTCAAGCGCCTTGGTATTCTCTACCCAACCACCTGTGTCGGTTTGGGGTACGGTTCCTGGTTACCTGAAGCTTAGAAGCTTTTCTTGGAAGCATGGCATCAACCACTTCGTTAACTAAAAGTTAACTCGTCATCAGCTCTCGGCCTTAGAATCCCGGATTTACCTAAGATTCCAGCCTACCACCTTAAACTTGGACAACCAACGCCAAGCTGGCCTAGCCTTCTCCGTCCCTCCATCGCAATAACCAGAAGTACAGGAATATTAACCTGTTTTCCATCGACTACGCTTTTCAGCCTCGCCTTAGGGACCGACTAACCCTGCGTCGATTAACGTTGCGCAGGAAACCTTGGTCTTTCGGCGTGGGTGTTTTTCACACCCATTATCGTTACTCATGTCAGCATTCGCACTTCTGATACCTCCAGCAAGCTTCTCAACTCACCTTCACAGGCTTACAGAACGCTCCTCTACCGCATCACTTACGTGATACCCGTAGCTTCGGTGTATGGTTTGAGCCCCGTTACATCTTCCGCGCAGGCCGACTCGACTAGTGAGCTATTACGCTTTCTTTAAAGGGTGGCTGCTTCTAAGCCAACCTCCTAGCTGTCTAAGCCTTCCCACATCGTTTCCCACTTAACCATAACTTTGGGACCTTAGCTGACGGTCTGGGTTGTTTCCCTTTTCACGACGGACGTTAGCACCCGCCGTGTGTCTCCCATGCTCGGCACTTGTAGGTATTCGGAGTTTGCATCGGTTTGGTAAGTCGGGATGACCCCCTAGCCGAAACAGTGCTCTACCCCCTACAGTGATACATGAGGCGCTACCTAAATAGCTTTCGAGGAGAACCAGCTATCTCCGAGCTTGATTAGCCTTTCACTCCGATCCACAGGTCATCCGCTAACTTTTCAACGGTAGTCGGTTCGGTCCTCCAGTTAGTGTTACCCAACCTTCAACCTGCCCATGGATAGATCGCCCGGTTTCGGGTCTATTCCCAGCGACTAGACGCCCTATTAAGACTCGCTTTCGCTACGCCTCCCCTATTCGGTTAAGCTCGCCACTGAAAATAAGTCGCTGACCCATTATACAAAAGGTACGCAGTCACCCAACAAAGTGGGCTCCCACTGCTTGTACGCATACGGTTTCAGGATCTATTTCACTCCCCTCTCCGGGGTTCTTTTCGCCTTTCCCTCACGGTACTAGTTCACTATCGGTCAGTCAGTAGTATTTAGCCTTGGAGGATGGTCCCCCCATATTCAGACAAAGTTTCTCGTGCTCCGTCCTACTCGATTTCATGACTAAGAGATTTTCGCGTACAGGGCTATCACCCACTATGGCCGCACTTTCCAGAGCGTTCCGCTAATCTCAAAGCCACTTAAGGGCTAGTCCCCGTTCGCTCGCCACTACTAAGGGAATCTCGGTTGATTTCTTTTCCTCAGGGTACTTAGATGTTTCAGTTCCCCTGGTTCGCCTCTTGCACCTATGTATTCAGTACAAGATAACCATCTTATGATGGCTGGGTTCCCCCATTCAGACATCTCCGGATCAAAGTCTGTTTGCCGACTCCCCGAAGCTTTTCGCAGGCTACCACGTCTTTCATCGCCTCTGACTGCCAAGGCATCCACCGTATGCGCTTCTTCACTTGACCATATAACCCCAAGCAATCTGGTTATACTATGAAGACGACATTCGCCGAAAATTCGATCATACTCAATTAAGAGCCACTCACAAATTTTACCTTAGCCTGAGCCGTTACCAGTGAAAGTAACGTTCAGTCTATCTTTCTATCACATACCCAAATTTTTAAAGAACGATCTAATCAAAGACTAGAAATCAA